>NZ_ABHJ01000147.1:0-2254 GCF_000171895.1 Hydrogenivirga sp. 128-5-R1-1 | reverse complement strand
AATTTATAGATTTACTGCTCAGGAAATATCTGTAGAAAAGAGACGGGCTGAGTTCATTAGAGATACCAAGAAGATAATAGGAGGATAAATATGGCGTATGATTTTGAAGCTTTACTTAATGATTTAGTTAAAGATAGTGGTGCTGAAGGGGCTGTTTTAGTAAGTCCAGATGGTCTTGCAATAGCATCTGTTTTACCGGAAGGGATAGAAGAGGATAGAGTTGCTGCTATGGGGGCAGCTATTTTATCTTTAGGAGAAAGAGTTGCCTCAGAGTTGAACAAAGGTGGATTAGAACAGCTTTATGTAAAAGGTACAGAAGGTTATGTAATATTTACAGGTGTTAAAGATTTTGCAGTTCTTGGTGTACTGGCACCATCATCTATAAAACTTGGACTTTTATTAATGGAAATTAGAAAAACAATGAGAAAACTTGAAGAGATTATAGGTTAGGAATGGCTTTAACAGGTAATTTAGAAGTATTTAATTTTGTTGATATTTTTCAGGTTTTAAAGAAAGATAAAAAGGATGGTATTTTAGTCGTAGAAAGTGATAATAATGAGCAAAAATTTGGTGTTTATTTTAAACAGGGGGATATTGTATATATAAGACCTGTAAAAAAGGTGTTTTACATATATTTAGATATTGATTTTAATACTGTTTTAAATAAAGAAGGGATAACAAAAGACGATTTATATCAATATTTAGTTTCAAGACTCCCTGTTCTTTTAGCCGTAAAAAAAGGCAAATTTTCTTTTACTCCGGGCTTTATAAAATATACAGATGATATAAAACCTCAGGTTGAGATAGAAAAATTAATCATGTATTTAAGTCGCCAACTTACTGAGCAGGAAGTTGAAAGAAAAATTTCTGATATAAAATTAGTTTATACGAAAGCAGAAGACTGGGAAGAAACAGCTAAAAGAGCATATTTAACAAATATAGAGAAAAAAATACTTTCTGCTGTAGATGGAAAAAAGACTGTAGAAGATATAAAAAATGAGTTAAAAGTAGATGAGCTTGTATTAAAAAGAGCTTTATATGGAATGCTTGCCAGCGGAATAATAAAAAGAGCTAAAAAGGAGAAAAAATTAGGTTTTAATTTAACAAAAGGTTTACTGAAAAAAATCGTAAATATAGTAAAAGGATTGTAAGATGGCAGAAAAACAGATTAAAATAGTCGTTTCCGGACCATACGCAGCAGGAAAAACTCAATTTATAAATACCGTCAGTGAAATTCAAACTGTTCAAACGGAAGCTAAAACTACCAAAACTGGGGAAAAGGAGAAAAAGTCCCATACAACCGTCGCTATGGATTTTGGTAAGATTCGTATTGATGATGAACACGTCCTTTACTTATTTGGAACTCCTGGTCAGTCAAGATTTGATTTTATGTGGGATATTCTTGGAAAAGGAATGGTAGGACTTATAGTTTTAGTTGACAGTACAGACCCAAGCACTTTCCATGAAGCAAGAAGAATTATTAACTTTTTTGAAGCAAGATATCCATCTCCTTTTGTTGTAGGGTGTAATAAACAGGATTTAGAAGGAGCATGGAGTCCAGAAGATATTAGAACTGCTCTTGATTTAGATGAAGATGTTAAAGTTTTACCTTTAATTGCCCTGGATAAAGAAAGCGTCAAAAACGTTCTTTTAGAATTGTTAGAAGAAATAGCCCATCATATTTAGGGCTACTTTTCTAAAACTTTATTTTTCCAGTAATTTGCTTTTTCAATAAGTTCATCTTTATCTAAGACAAGTACTTTTTTATTCAAAACTTTTATTTCTCCGTTTGTAATAACAGTGTCAACGTCTTTTCCGTTTGAAGAGTAAACAATTTGAGTATATGGGTCAAATAAAGGCTGTAAATGTGGGTCTTCAACATCTATCAGCACTATATCTGCATTTTTTCCTATTTCTAAACTTCCAAGTTTGTCTTCCTTTCTTATAGCTTTAGCTCCTTCTATTGTAGCCATTTTTAAAGCTTGCCTTGCATTTAAAACTGTAGGGTCAAGGTTATAACCTTTGTGTAATTTTGCAGCTGTTGATATTTCTCCAATTATATCTAAATCATCATTTGAAGCAGTTCCATCTGTTCCAATTCCCACTGTTATGCCTTTTTCTATCATTTTAGGGACAGGTGCAACTCCTGATGCAAGTTTTAAATTACTTTCCGGACAGTGGGCAATTTTTACGTTGTTTTCAGCAAGAATTTCCATTTCTTCTTCTGTTGGATGAACCATATGAGCTGCTAAAA
>NZ_ABHJ01000148.1:0-2247 GCF_000171895.1 Hydrogenivirga sp. 128-5-R1-1 | reverse complement strand
TTCCGAAAGTCATCAGTTGTCTATAATTGACTATATTTTTAGGCAACTGTTGACACCACTATAAATGATAAAAACTTTAAAAACCAGATAAAAAAGATAATAGAAAAAGACTTAATAAAAAAAGAAGAATTTGAAAAAATAAAAGAAGAAGCATTAAACGTAATTGAAAAAGAAAGCAAGAAAAGATATGAAAAAAAAGTTAAGGAAGAAGTAATAAATCAGCTGCTTATCCAGGGATATGTGATAGAAAATGAAAACAGCCAGATTTTATACATAGATACTGAAGATAAAAATTATAAGATTATGATGAAGATTAAAGACGGAAAAATAACGTCAAAGTTTGTAAAACTTGTAGATAAAAAAGATTATACACCTTCAGAATATGAAAAAATAAAAGATAAAGAAAAAATGAAAAAGTGGTGCAGTGATTTTGACAGGCTGAAAGAAAAGCTTAAGGAAAAAGGAATAATAATAAATGATTTAAAAGCTATATATGAACTTGAAAAAAACATAAACTACGTTTACAACCAGGAAGTTAAAAATTTAAAGAAAGAAAAAGGTGTAAAAAATGCAGTGGGTAAAAGAACTTAACTTATTTTTGCCTCAAAACTCTAATTTTCTAATATCAGGGAATATATATGACAGCTACTTTTATGAAAATACCCCATTAAACCTTACAGATTTTCTTGGAAGATGGCTTGTTGAAAAACAAAGTTATTCACAGGTTATTTCATACATACCGTTATCCGGATTTTTTCACGTTTATGGAGATGAAAAAATATTTAATGAAGCTACAGGAGAAAAGATTTTAAACAAAGATAAAAAAGCAACCCTTGAAAATGATTATGAAATTATTAAAAAATTTATAAAAAATGAAAAATATCCTGTTGCACTTATAATAAACTACGCATCAAGGATTGAAGAAATTGCTGAAGGAGACTTTAAAACATTTTTATTTAAGATATTTAAAGATGCAGTAGATCCAAAAGCAAAAAAAGTAAGAACTGAAAATGGAGCTAAATACAATTTAATTTTTCACCTTCTTGATAAGGAAGGTGATATTCCATCATGGTTTTATGTTGATAAGCCTAAAATAAAGTCAATATTAATACAAAAACCTGATATTCTAGTTAGAAAAGAGGCTGTAAAAAAGATACTTCAAGCATTTTCAAAAGATGATGAATCACTTACAGATGAAATAACAGATAAAACCCACGGAATGTACATTCGGGAAATAATAAGTGTTTTTCAAATAGCAAAACAAAATAACATAAAACCTGAAAACATATCTCAAGCTATAAGAACTTACAAAACAGGAGTAAAGGAAAACCCCTGGGAAAACATTGAAAAGGAAAAAGTTAAAAATGTTGAAAATATCATAACTAAAAGGGTTAAAGGACAGGATGAAGCTGTTAAAAAAGCATCTACAATAATTAAAAGGGCATTTTTTAACCTTTCAGGCTCTCAGTTTTCAACATTTTCTCAAAGACCAAAAGGAGTTTTATTCTTTGCGGGACCTACAGGAGTAGGTAAGACTGAGCTTGCCAAAACAATAGCCCAGATAATATTTGGAAGTGAAGATGCAATGATTAGATTTGATATGTCAGAGTTTAGGCACGACCATTCAGACCAAAGACTTCTTGGAGCTCCTCCAGGATATGTTGGATATGAGCAAGGAGGAGAACTTATAAATAAAATAAGAGAAAATCCTTTTTCTGTAGTTTTATTTGATGAAATTGAAAAAGCACATCCAAGGGTAATGGACATAATGCTACAGCTCTTAGATGAAGGAGTTTTAACTTCAGGGAGAGGAGAAAAGGCTTATTTTTCCGAAAGCATAATAATATTTACTTCAAACCTTGGAGCTTCACAAATGACACTTACTAACGGATATGAAAAAAACAAGGAAATAGCAAATAAATATATTGAAAGATATTTTAAAGAAGAAATAAGAAGACCAGAAATTTTAAACAGGATAGGTAAAAACATAGTAGTGTTTAACTTTATAGAAAAAGAAGATGCAAAAGAAATAGCAAAATCTATGATAGGAAAGGTTCTTAAAAAACTTCAAAAAGATAAAGATATAAGGGCAGAAATTGAAAATATTGATAATCTTCTTGATATTGTAACAAATGATTTATCAATGGGAGGAAGAGGAATTGGAAATACAATTGAAGAAATGTTTATTAACCCTCTTTCTCAGCTTCTTTTTGAACATGATGTGAAGCCAAAAGCAGTATAAACTGT
>NZ_ABHJ01000149.1:0-2244 GCF_000171895.1 Hydrogenivirga sp. 128-5-R1-1 | reverse complement strand
TGGAAAATTTAAATCTGAAAATCTTAAAACAATGTTTTGAATATAAGAAAGTGTCAAGAATGCCTGAGCTGCAGCAGTTGAATCAAGTAAAACATTAACCTTAGCTTTTCCATTCTTTAATAAATTTTTTTCAGAATCGCTATCAAAAACAAGCCCTACTGTAATTTCTTTATTAAATATAGCTTTACTTAACTCTTCTTGTGAGTTAAATCTTTTAGGCTCCTGAAATTCAGGTCTGTGTAAATGATTTAATATTTTTTTTGAAATAACTCCATCAGAGTAATCTACATAACCGACAGAAACATTTCTTGGCTTTACTTCAAATCCTTTTCCAGCAATATATACATCTAAAGTAAAAGAGTATAAAATAACCAGTACAAGTCCCCAGCTTCTAAAGAAAGTAAGTATTTCTTTCATAAATACGGTAAAAAAAGCTTTCATTAAAGCTCCTTTTTCATTAATCTGGCTCCTATTGTTAAAAGTATCAGACTATAAAAAACCAGAACAAAAAAGTAAAAAACATTTTTTTCAGAAGAAAACCCCTGTCCTATTAAAAAGCAGTCATATACAATATGGTTGTAATACATAACTGGAAACAAATGAGCTTCAATATACGCTTCACCTTTCAATGAAGATATTGGCATGATGATACCTGAATACAGAAAACCCGGAATAATTGTAATAACAACAGCTGCAAGCATAGCAACAACCTGTGTCTTTGCTATAATTGAAACAAGAAGTCCTATTGAAAGACTTATAAAAATATAAATTTCAGAGCTTATCCAGTAAATAAAAAAGTTTCCTCTAAATGGTACATCAAAAATATAAACAGCCCATATAAAGAGTATAAATATGTTTATTGAATGGAAAATAACTGGGATAGATAATTTAGAAAATAGAAAATCAAGTTTTGAAACAGGAGATGAGTAAAAATTAAAAATTGTTCCGTACTCTTTTTCTCTGACAATTAAAAGGGCGGACAGTATAGCAGGTGCAACAAGAAGAATAATTCCTAAAAGCCCGGGAACAATTGCATTTTCATCTCTCATTGACTGGTTGAATAATAACCTTTGGTTAACTGTTATAAGATTTTTTATGGAAACATTTTTAATATAATCCTGAAAAGTATTTAAAAGGACACCTTGAATGTAGCTTTCAACTGTTGAACCTCTCATTGGAAAAGAAGCATCAACGAAAACACCAATTTCTGTTTTTTGACCTTTAAAAAGCCTTTTTTCAAAACTTTCAGGAATAATAATAAACGCATCTAATTTTCCTTGTTTCATAAGATTTAAGGCTTTTTCCTCATTAATGTTATAGTATTTAATGTCAAAGTATTTAGAATGTTCAAGCTTTGAAATAAGATTGTAGGATAGTTTTGATTTATCATAATCAATAATCGCAGTTCTTGTGTGTGTAACTTCCATCTTAATTCCATACCCAAATAAAAGCATTACCATTGAAGGCATTAAATAAACAAATATTATTAGTCTTGACCTTACAAGTTCTGAAAGCTCTTTTATAAAATATGCTTTAATAACACCAAAATTCATTAATAATCAATTCCTTTTTTAGCTTTTATTCCTTTTTCAAAAGGATGTTTTATTTCTCTCATTTCAGTAATTAAATCTGCAATAACAATAATACTTTCAGGACAATTTCTGCCTGTTAATATAAAATCATTTTTTTCTTTATTTTTTAATAAAAAATCTTTTACATGGTCTATATTTAAAAGTTTAAAATTTAAAGCTACACATATTTCATCAAGAATATATAAATCATAAGCTTTACTTTTTACCTTTTCTTTAACAAAGTTAAATCCTTCCTCTGCAAATTTGTAATCTATATCTTCAAATAGTTTGAAATGTTTTTTTAGCTCTGGATTTTCTTCAAGCATTTTTTTGGGAAGATAAAAACCTTTTCTCCCAAATGTGTATAAATCAAAGTTTTGAATTTCATCTAATATATTATCCTCAGATGATACACCTTTTTCCTTCATAAATTTAACCATTAAAACTTTTAAGCCTGCACCTACTGCTCTTATACCTGTTCCAATCGCTGCTGTTGTTTTTCCTTTACCATTTCCAGTAAATATGTAAATCATAATGAACAGGCACTCCATCCACAAACTGGGCACTTAACACATCCTTCACTTCTAATTAAAGGTGAACCACAAATTGGGCATTTTTCTATTTCTGTTTGGATAGTTTCTTCTTTAAACCCTGTTTCTTTGTATATTGATAC
>NZ_ABHJ01000150.1:0-2231 GCF_000171895.1 Hydrogenivirga sp. 128-5-R1-1 | reverse complement strand
ATCGTTTTTTGAAAATCTAAATTTTATTGTACTTGATGAAATTCACACTTATAGAGGGATTATAGGTTCTCATA
This sequence comes from Hydrogenivirga sp. 128-5-R1-1, assembly GCF_000171895.1. Taxonomy (NCBI): domain Bacteria; kingdom Pseudomonadati; phylum Aquificota; class Aquificia; order Aquificales; family Aquificaceae; genus Hydrogenivirga; species Hydrogenivirga sp. 128-5-R1-1. The sequence continues at coordinate 2,157 of NZ_ABHJ01000150.1, read as the reverse complement.
TCTATAATATTATTAAGAGGCTAAAAAGAATAGTTAATTACTATAAAAGTAAAAAACCTGTTTTTATAACAAATTCTGCAACAATTCATAATCCAACAAAATTTGCAACTACCCTTATTGGTGAAGAAGTTATAGAGATAAACAAATCTGGAGCTCCAAGCCCTGAAAAAGTTGTCCAAATATTTAACAGAACAACAACAAATGAGCTTTCACATTTAATTGCTAAAAATATAATTGAAGACATTTCTACTATTATATTTGTTGATTCACGGAAAGAGGCAGAGCTTTTATCTTTAAGGGTTAAAGATACATTAAGAAAGATAGGCAGACCTGATTTAGAAGATAAAGTAAGTCCTTACAGGTCAGGATATACACCTGAAGAAAGAAGAGAAATAGAATTTAAGACCATGACCAGAAATATACTTGCGATAATATCAACAAGTGCACTTGAGATGGGAATAGATATAGGAGATTTAGAATGCTGTATACTTGCAGGCTACCCGGGAACCCTTGCACAGCTGTGGCAGAGATTTGGAAGAGCAGGAAGAAGGGATAAAAAAGCCTACAACATTTTAATCCCAAGGAAAAATGCCCTTGACCAGTATTTTGTAAAAAACCCAGAAGAACTTTTCTTAAGACAAATGGAAGAACCTGTAATAAACCCTAAAAACAAGTATATTTTAAGAAAACACATTCCTGTAATGGCTGCAGAGCTTCCAGTGAAAATATCAGAACTGGACGAAGATGAAAAAGAAGTTGCCCGCCAGCTTTACAAAGAGAAAAAATTAAGATTTTCAAATAACAAGCTGTATGCTTCAAGACAGGAACCTTTCAGTATAAGGTCAGCAGGTAGTAGCTATAAAATAGTTGAAACTATAAAAGACAAAGTCATTGGAGATATATCAGAAGACATACTATTATATGAAGCACACCCTGGAGCAATATACCTGCATAACGGAGAAAAATTTGTTGTTGAATATGTTGACCAGAAAGAAAAAACTGTATATGTTGTAAAATCTAATGTTTCTTACATTACAGAACCTTTGAAAGAATCATTTATTGATATTATTGAAATAGAAGGACATAAAAAGATAGGGAAAATTGAGATTTTTAAAGGAAAAGTTAACGTAAAGACCACAGTTTTAGGATATTCTATAAGAGATTTAGAAAGAGATAGAAAGCTTGATGAGGTGTTTTTCCATGAAGAAGAGAAAATGACAAGAGAGTTTGAAACTCAAGGGTTCTGGTTTACTGTCCCTGAGTTTTTAGAAAAAGAGATTATCAAAAAAAATTTTAAATTCAATATTAGGATTTTAAGAAACTTTTTAAAAGAAAAAGATAAAGAACACCCTGGATTTTTTGTCTACAAAAATATAGCATTTGAAAATTTAGATATGTTTAAAAGAAAAGAGGATTTTGATTATTTTGAAATGGCTCAAAAGGCAATAAAACCTTTTATAGACAAACTACCAGAAAAAGATAAAAATACTTACAGTGAAATAATAAAAAGAATAAAAGAAAGAAAAAATGCATTTTTAGGTGCACTACATGGAGTAGAACATTCCTTAATAGGTATTTATCCACTGTTTGCAATGAATGACAGATGGGATATAGGAGGTATATCAACACCTTTTTCACCAGATACTGCAAAACCAACTATTTATATTTATGATGGATATGAAGGCGGTGTTGGATATGCTGAAGTTGGATTTCACAAACTTCCTAAAATGATGGAAAGCGTTTATAAGAATATCTCTAAATGTAGCTGTGTGAACGGCTGTCCTTCCTGTATTTTCTCTCCAAAATGCGGAAATTCAAATGATTATCTTGATAAAACAGCTTCTATATTTTTGTCTCATTTTTTACTTAAAGAATTACTTAAATCCTGACTGGATAGCTTCCATAGTTCTGCCTTCTTTTGTGGTTGATTTCTTTTTAGATGGAGCTTTGTAATAGTTCGGAGGCGGATTTTCATTTGCGTTTACATAATTATCTGCATGTTTTGGATTTGCTTTATAGTAATTGGGAACAGTTTTATAATACTGGGCTTTGTAATAATTCCCTGCTTTTTAGGATTTGCCTTATAGTAATTAACACTTGAAGGAGAAAAAAATCCATATCTTTTGTTATATACCCAATAAGAAACCCACCTAAGAC
>NZ_ABHJ01000151.1:0-2229 GCF_000171895.1 Hydrogenivirga sp. 128-5-R1-1 | reverse complement strand
TAACGACATTCATATATCAAAAAATTCAGGTACTAAGAATCAAAGGAAATAAATTTAAAAAACTATGTAAGTATGTATCCATATCAGAAGATGATAAAGAAACTCTTATACTAATAAAAGAAGTATTGAGATATATGAAAAATAACAATATTGAAAAAGTGTTCTATATTCCAAATATAAAAAAATTCCCTGTAAAAAAAGATATAAAAGAGTTTTTTATAAACAAAAATATAAACTCAGCAGTTTTTTTACCAGTACAATTTAATGAGGATTTTTATTTAATATCTATATTTTTTGAATCTACTGATTACTTAGAAACAAAAGATGAATTAGATATTATAGTTGAAATTAGAGATGATATAAGATTTGCTTTAGAACATATCAATCAGCAGAAAAAGCTTTTCTTACAAAAATATTTTGATGAAATTACTGGAGTTGGAAATAGAAATTTCTTTATTCAGTATTTAAAAAACTTAAAAGATAGAAAAACTTCTTTTGTTATATTTCTAATAGATATATATCATTTTAAGTATATAAATGAGGAATATGGAAGAGAGTTTGGAGATAAGGTATTAAGATTTTTGGCGAAAACTTTAGACAGTGTTCTTATAAATGAGGACGTATTCAGAGTTGGATTTGATGAATTTGCGATAGTATGTACAAGAAATGAACCTATAAAAATAGTTGATGGAATTAAAAATGTTCTTTCTAATGTGAAAATAGATGAGCATAAACTAAAATTAGATTTTAATATAGCAGTAATCAGATATCCAGAAGACGAATCTGACATAGAAAGACTTATATTGAAATTAGAAAGACTTTTAGATATTTCAAAAAGCAAAGGTAAAAATGTTATTCAGTATTACTCTGAAGAGCAGTATTCTACTATAAAAGATTTAATTTCTATTGAAAATAAACTTGAAGAAGCAATAAGAAACAATGATTTTGATATCTATTTACAGCCAATTGTTAAAATTTCATCCAACAAAATTGTTGGTGCAGAAGCATTAATAAGATGGAAAGATGAGAATGGAAATTTTATACCTCCATCAAAGTTTATACCTGTTGCAGAACAGACAGGTCTTATAAAGGAAATAGATATATGTATGCTTTTGAAAGCAAAAGAAACTATAGAATACATAGATAACTCTCTAAAGAAAAAAGTTAGAATATCTGTAAACATTACGCCGGCATATGTGAATAATATAATAGAATTTTTTGAAAAAGGATACATCCCAAAATGCAAAATAAAAACAGATTTTGATTTTTCTAAAGTTAAAGAACTTATAACCTTAGAGCTTACAGAAAGAGAAACTGTTGAAGTATATGAAAGTAAAGAACTATTACAAAAGATAAAAAATATAGGTTTCAAAATATCTATAGATGACTTTGGAACAGGTTATTCTTCGTTAAGTTATCTTATAAACCTGGACGTTGATTATCTGAAAATAGATATGCAATTTATAAGGAAAATTACTGAAGATGAAAAGGTTTACAAATTAGTAAAATCTATAATAAACATTGCAAAAATATTTGGAATAAAAACTATTGCAGAAGGTGTAGAAACAAAACAACAGTTGGAAATCTTAAAAAAATTGGGATGTAATTTTTATCAAGGTTATCTTTTCAGTCCTCCTGTATCTGTAGATGAATTTATAAGAATGTTAAAGTAATTTCATATATTGCATATATAATCCTATTTGGATATAAATATTATAAATATAATGTTAAAGGAGATAATTTTTGCAAAAAAAGATACTTGTTGTAGATGATTCAGCTCTTGCAAGAAGAATTTTAACTAAAATATTGGAAAGCCTCGGATATAGTGTAGATACTGCCAAAGATGGAGAAGAAGCGATAAGGAAAGCTTTAAATGATAATTATGATTTAATCACTTTAGATATTGAAATGCCAAATAAAAACGGTATTGAAGTAATAAAAGAAATAATGGGTAAAAAACCCACCAGAATACTTGTAATAAGTGCTTATACCACTGAGGATGCAAGTTTAACTCTTGATGCTCTTGATAGTGGAGCACTTGGATATATAACCAAACCAGGAACGGTAGGAACTTCACTTCAACAAATAGAAGAAGAAATAAAACTTAAAGTTAAAGAAGTTTTAAGTATACCAAAAATTAAAGTACTTATGAATAGGAAAAAGGCAACTAAACTTAAAGAAAGTCTGTCAAAAATGAATACTATAGATACAGAAAATTTCAATCCAAAT
>NZ_ABHJ01000152.1:0-2222 GCF_000171895.1 Hydrogenivirga sp. 128-5-R1-1 | reverse complement strand
CAATTTCCGATATAGAAATTTCATTATTATAAAGGTCTATATATGCCGTTTTATATCCTTTCTTTTCTGCAAAAGTTCCATCTCCTGCTATTAGACCTATTACAAGCCCAAGCTCATAATACCCTTCTGTTCCAAATTGTCCCTCTCCTGATTGGATTAATAGCTTATCCCCGGGCTTTAAATCAGATAATTTTACTTTTTCTATTTTGTATTCCTTTGCATATTTCCCTTCATATAATTTGTCAGGAACTGCTCTATAAAATTCATGCCAATCGGTAGCTTTTATTTTATATCCTTCTTTTGTAATTACTTCATAAACATCTGCATTTTCTTTAGTCTTAAACATTTTTAAACATTGAGCAGTAGATACACCATAGTCTTTCCAATTTCCATTTGTTCTTTTATCATAAGTAGCAATTATGGCTTCTCCTTTTTCAAAAAGCTCTTCAGCTTCTACAAGCCCCCATTGTGTTGCAAGTCTTGTATCTCCTGTTACACATAAATTTGATGAGTTTATAACTCCATACTCAGGACAAGGGTTATGTTCATTATGTCTGTCCTTAAATGTTAACCATGGATGACCTGTTTTAGCCAACTTAAATAAATATCTTCTGAACCATTCTTGAGAATCTATTTTTTTCCAGAGTTTAATTTCTCCCGTTTCTGCCTTTTCTATGCACTCAAAATATTTTTCTGTAAAATCTTTACCCCAGCTTGCAACAAGTTCTGGGCATTCTGCAGGGTCAAATAGGTATAAAGGTTCTCCTTCTTTAATTCTTCTCATTATTTCATCTGGCATCCAGATGGCAGTGTTTAAAGAAGGTGTTCTAAAGTAAGGGTTTCCTGTTGTTTCTCTTAAATCTAAAAATGCATCTATATCAAGATGCCAGGGCTGTAAATACATTACCTGAGAGCTTCTTCTTCTTCCTCCTTGCTGTATAGCATTGACAATTGTGTCAAATATTTTTATAAATGGTATTACACCTGAAGATTTTGCGTTTAAAGACTTAATAGCTGAACCTGTTGCTCTAATTCTTGTAACGTCTGTTCCAACACCACCTGCATATTTTGCTAAAAATGCAGTTTCTTTAGCCTTATCCATTATAGACTCTAAAGAGTCATCTATAACATTTACATAACAACTGGAATACTGGTGTGTAATTGTTCCAGAATTATATAGGGTAGGTGTTGAGTGAAGGTACTCAAGTTTTGATATTTTGTTGTAAACTTTTATAACTTCATCCTCATTATTTCCTATTCCAAGGGCAACTCTCATAAAAAACCACTGTGGCTTTTCTATGATTTCTCCATTTCTATCTTTTGTAAAATATCTATCTTTTAAAGTGGTCATTCCAAAATAATCAAGAAGATTATCCCTTTCATAATCTATAGCATTTTCAATCTTTTCTAAATCAAAGTTTAATATGTCCTCTTTATAAAGCCCCTCTTTTACTCCGTATTCTAAAGCCTCTTTGAAAGATTTGAACCTTTTATCAATTTTTCTGTTAATTATCTTTTGAAGCTGTCTTGATGCAAGAGTATCATATATGTAATGTGTAGGAATTAACTGCTCTATCGCTTTTAGAACGAGAAAGTCAAGCTCTTCAGTTGTTACTCTTTCTGGTATTTTTAAATCAAGCTCTTTTGCAATTTTAAAAGCAATTTCCCAGTCATCTGGTAAATCCATTCCTTCAAAAAGGGCAAATATAGCATTTATGAGCTTTTTCATTTGAAATTTTTCTTCCGTTCCATCTCTTTTAACAACTATTCTTTCCACAGCTACCCTCCTAAAATATCTATATTAAAAGTTAGTGTACTCTGTAGATGACACTTCAAAAAAGTTTGTGAGCTTTTTCACATCCTCTTTTTGTAAAAATTTAAGTGGGTTTTGCTGGATGTTGAATTGAGGGTCAAAGCCAAGCTCCTCAAGTCTTCTATCTGCAATGTATTTCATATACATTTCAAGCTCTTTGTAAGAAACTCCAAATATAGTTGTTCCGCCAAATTTTGTTTTTAAATAGTTAAGCTCAAGTTCCACTGCATCAATAATTGTATCTCTAATATTTTCAACAAATTTAATATCATCAACAATTTCAGGATTTTCTTCAATAATTGTAAGTATTGCTTCAATTCCATTTTGCAGGTGCAGAGACTCATCAATTAAAACAAGCTCAACACCAGAAACCACATTTTTCATCTTCCCTGTGTCTTTCATTGCAAAG
>NZ_ABHJ01000153.1:0-2214 GCF_000171895.1 Hydrogenivirga sp. 128-5-R1-1 | reverse complement strand
ATCTCCTTCCATTAATGGTTTCATAGGCTCAGGTAGAAATTTTTTTATTGTTTCTTTAGTTTTTTCTTTTGTATTAGAAAAATTTTTTTCTAACTTTGATAATTTTTGCCTTGGGTCTGTAAAAAATTCATTTACTTTTTCCGCTTCTTTAAATGCTTCATTTTCATTTTGCGGCATTTACACCCTCACCTCTTTCCATTTTCCTTTTTTAAAAATATACCATATAAAAAATCCTTTCAAATAAGTTTCAACTATCATTATAAAATAAACTAAAATAATATCTTTAAAATAAAGTGTAATAATTATAGAAGGAATTAATCTGAAAACCCATAAACTTCCTGTATTTACCATTAAAGATAGTTTTGTTGCACCTGCTCCCCTTAATGCTCCACTTAAAACAAAATCAACTGCCAGAGGAAACTGTGAAACAGCAACAACCTGAAGATAAAGACTTGCTTCATTTATAGTTTTTTCGTCATTTGTAAAAATAGATACAAAAAACTCTGGATAAAAAAACATTAAAATTCCAATAAACTGCATAAGAAAGCCTGCTATTAAAGAAGTTTTTATACCGTATTTATAAGCCTCATCAGGTTTTCCTGCTCCTAAAGACTGTCCAACTAAAGTCATTGCAGCAATGGAAAATCCAAATCCAGGCATAAATGCAAGCCCTTCAACTCTAAGTCCTATTTGATAACCTGCTAAAACGTAAGTGCCGTACATTGAAATTATCCATATAAAAACCATAAAAGATCCGTGAATTATAAATCTTTCAATACCTGCAGGTATTCCTATCTTAAATAGTCTTTTTGCAATGCTAAGCTCAATCTCTTTAGAGAGCGTAAAAATTTTCTTGAATAATATTAGAAAAATGTAAATAATAACTTCAAAGATATAAGCTGTTGTAGTGGCAATTGCTGCCCCTTTTACTCCAAGTTCAGGAAATCCAAACTTTCCAAAAATAAGAACATAGTCAAGAAAAGTATTTAAAATGTTTCCAATTATTCCAATAAATAGAGGAGTTTTAGTGTCTCCAAATCCGTTTGAAGTAGAAACCAGAACAGCTCCTATAAAGAGAAAAGGTATAGATATATTCAGTATTTTCATATAGGAACTTCCAACTTCAGCTATATCTTTATTTCCACCAAAAAGTTCAAAAAAATCATAAGAAAAAAAGAAAACTATGATTGTTATTGGTATAGATACTAAAAATGAGAAAAAGATAGCTGTAGTTATCACCTTTGAAATATTCCCAAACCCTTTTGCACCAAAAAACCTTGCAACTAATGCATTAACTCCAACGCTGAAAATTCCAATTATAGAATAGAGAATTCCAACAAGGTTCATGCTGAGACCAACAGAAGCAACAGCAATAGGAGAAATTCTTCCTATAAAAATCATATCAACAAGAACTTGAAGCATATCAAGAAACTGATTTAATGCAGCAGGAGTCGCAATGGAGAGAATTTTTTTTATGTCGGAATTTAGCATTTTTTAATTGCAGCTAAGGATGCTTTTAAAGCATTTCTTCCATCGTATCTTTTTGTTTCAAATTCTTGATAATAAACTACATAAAAATCTATAAAAAGATGAAGAAGTTCATTTTTCCTTAGATAAAAATCCTTTGTTTTAGCTTCTTCATTTAAAACAAATGTTTCAAATATTAAAACACCGTCTTTTTTTAAACTATCTTTTATCTTAGGAATTAAATTTCTATTTAAAAAATTTATATTTAAAACAATTTCATATCTGTCCAACGGAAAATCAAAATTGTCAAGGTCTGCTTGAATTGTGTTTATTTCAGGCTGTTTTTTCTTAAGAATATTTAGAGCTACATCAGATATATCTACTGCATCAACCTGAAAGCCTTTTTTATGTAAAAAAATAGAGTTTCTACCTGTTCCAGCAGCTATATCAAGGGCTTTTCCTTTTTTTGCAAGGCTGTAAAAATTTTTAACAATCTCAGATGGTTCTTCAGGAAGTTTTTCAGATAGATATTTTTTATTCCATCTTTCCCTGTCTTCAATCATCTATAAATTCCTCTATGATTTTTTCATATTCACCTCTAAGATGAAGTATATAATCTACAGTTTCCCTTACAGCTCCTTCTCCACCCTTTGCTTTTGTAACATATACACAGTATTTTTTAACTATCTCCGAAGCATCTGCCACTGCTACAGGAAATCCAACTCTTTTTAAAATAGTAATATCTAT
>NZ_ABHJ01000154.1:0-2211 GCF_000171895.1 Hydrogenivirga sp. 128-5-R1-1 | reverse complement strand
TTATTGCCCCAATATACTCTGAAGGAGTAATTATGCTCGCTTCAATATACGGCTCAAGTATAGCATCTATTTTAGTAGGTTCTGGAAGCTGAGATGGGTTTCTTATCTCTATTTCTTCTCCAGTTTTTAATCTGACTTTGTAAATAACATTTGGTGCAGTTGTAATAAGCTCTATATTATATTCTCTTTCCAGTCTTTCCTGCACTATTTCCATATGAAGAAGTCCTAAAAATCCACATCTAAACCCAAGACCAAGTGCAGGAGAGCTTTCAATTTCATAAGTTAGTGCAGCATCATTTATTGAGTACTTTTCAAGGGCATCTCTCATATCTTCAAATGTTGTAGAGCCTGTTGGATAAAGACCTGCGTATACCATAGGTTTTGCCGGTCTAAAACCGGGTATTGGCTGAGGAGCAGGATTTCTTGCATCTGTTATAGTATCACCAACTCTAATATCTTTAACATCTTTAATAGAAGCAGCTATATACCCGACATCTCCAGCTTTCATTTCGTCTAAGGCTGTCATCTTAGGCATTTGAGCTCCAACTTCTGTAACATCAAATTCCTTACCTGTAGACATAAGTCTTATTCTTGTTCCCTTTTTTACCTGTCCGTCCATAATTCTTACAAATGCAACTGCTCCTCTATAAGGGTCGTAGTAAGAATCAAAAATAAGGGCTTTTAAAGGTTTATTTTCATCTCCTTCAGGAGGTGGAATTTTATTAACAATAGCTTCTAGTATTTCTTCTATACCTATTCCAGCTTTGCCAGATGCAAGTATTGCTTCTTCTGGGTCAAGTCCTAGTACTTCTTCTATTTGCTGCTTTATTCTATCAACATCAGCTGATGGAAGGTCTATTTTGTTTATTACAGGAATTATTTCTAAATCTAGATTTAAAGCTTGCCAAAAAGTGGCGAGTGTCTGGGCTTCTATTCCTTGAGTAGCATCTATTAAAAGAAGAGCCCCTTCACAAGCTGCGAGTGAACGGGAAACCTCGTATCCAAAATCCACGTGCCCCGGCGTGTCTATAAGGTGAAGCGTATATTCATTTTGATCTTTTGCTTTATATTTGAGTCTTACAGCCTGAAGTTTTATTGTAATGCCTCTTTCCCTTTCAATGTCCAAACTGTCAAGGAGCTGGTCTTTTTTTTCTCTTTCTTCAACGGCTCCGCAAAATTCCATTAATCTATCTGCAAGTGTAGATTTGCCGTGGTCAACATGGGCTATTATAGAAAAGTTTCTTATATATTTAAGTCTGTCAGACATTAAGTCCTCCGATTTTTTAAGAAAGTAAGTATATTATTTTATCTTATTTTTCAAGTACAACCCAGACATACAAATCTCCAGTTTTAGGATCTATCCATTCATCTTTAACTACAGTGTTTCTTAAATAAGCTGATGCTTCTTGTTTTGACAAAGATTTAAGTTTAGATTTGTAAATTTCATAATCTTTTTTACTTATTCTTAGTTTTTCTGTATAAATTTCAGCATTTACTAAAAGTCTTATCTGTTTTGCTAAATTTGATTGAGCTATCATTATAGCTATTCTTTTTTGCTGTGGATAACCGCCTCTTTGTGGCTTTTTTGCAATACCTACAGCTCCCAGATATCCTCCATAATTTGGATTATAAACCCATACTGGCAAACCATTTTTCATTGGATATTTAGTTTTTATTTTCCTTTCAACTTTTTTAGGTTTTTCCTTTTTAACAATTTCAGGTTGTTTTTTAACTGTTGTTTTTTTCTTTACTGTAGGCATTATTGCTTCTTCTTTTGTTTCAGGAAGTGTTAATTCCTCAGGTTTTTTTTCTGCTTCTCTTTCAAGTTCTTCAAAGTTAGCCTGTGATTTTTTTAAAATTTGAGCTTTTCTTTCAGCAGATAAAGTTTTTTTAACATTTCCAGGTTTTTTTTCGGCACAAGAAATCAATATTGCTGAAATAATTAAAATGCCAGTAAATTTTTTCATGATAAACCCCTCTATAAAATTTTAGTTTAAAATAATTTTTAATCCAAAAGACAGCAAGTTGCAAATTTCAGGTAAAATTCACTTGTCAAAATAAAACTGTAATACTATTATTATTTAAAAAAAGGGAGGAAAGGATATGAAAAAAGCGAAAATCTTACAATCAATTGCTTTCTCATCTTTTTTAATCTTTTCAATTAATTCATGTGGACCCAAAAAAATTGACCCATCTGCTTTGCCTATAACT
>NZ_ABHJ01000155.1:0-2210 GCF_000171895.1 Hydrogenivirga sp. 128-5-R1-1 | reverse complement strand
TTCTCTTATCTTCTTTCCTGTTTTTGTCCCTCCCGGTTCACGGGTAAGCACTGCATTTTTGCCCTTGCTAATAAGATATTCGTATAATTTTTTTGCCTGTGTTGATTTGCCTGCTCCTTCAATTCCTTCAAATGTTATAAAGACCCCTTTCATATTATCTCCTATGGTAAAAATCATACAACGGCATTACTTTAAGTATATAATTATAATTGAAATAAAAAAATGGAGGATAAAGATGGCAGAAAACAATCAAGCAACTATAGATAGAGCAAAAGTTGAAGAAGTTTTAGAAAAGATAAGACCTGCTTTAAGATTTGACGGCGGTGATGTTGAACTTGTAGATATTGGTGAAGACGGAACTGTTTATGTAAGATTAATGGGAGCATGTTCTGGATGTGCTATGTCTTTAATGACTTTAAAAGGCGGAATTGAACAAAGATTAAAACAGGAAATCCCTGAAGTTAAAGAAGTTGTTGCTGTAAACTTAGACCAGTCTATGTTTTAAATAAAAGGCCGTTTATACGGCCTTCACACTTTTAATAAAGCTTTCCCTTACTTTTCTTCTTGTATCTAAAATCTTATTCCAAAGCTCATTAGACTCCATATTAAATGAATGGGCAACCCGGTATAAATGAGGAGATTTTTTAGATATTTTTGAAATCCCAATTCCTTTTATCATTCTAAGTCTTGTTTCTACCTCTCTTAAAAATAAATAATGCTGCAGCAGGTGCGGAAAATAAATTTCTACTATTTCATAAGTGGTTTTGCTTTTTATTTTATTTTTTAACAGGGTTATCTGAATTAAAAACTCTATATCAACTATTCCACCATACCCGAGTTTTATATCTATTTCTTCAGATGTTTCAACAGCAAGTCCTTCCAGCTTCATTCTCATTTCATATACATCATATAAAAATTCTTTATCTACAGGTTTTGAAAAAAGAAAATCTTCAATAATGTCGTTCATCTGTTTTTTTACATTTTCATCCCCTGTTATAAATCTTGCTTTAGTCCATGCAAGTCTTTCCCATGAACGGGCTTCGTTTTTAAAATAATTTTTATAAAAGTTTAGTGTTGGAGCAAGCTCTCCTGACCTTCCATAAGGACGAAGTCTAAGGTCTATTGGATATAAAATACCTTCTTTTGTGTATTTTGTTAGGGAGCTAACAATATTTATAGGTACATTTCCATGTTTTAACTTCATATCCTGATTTTCAAATACAAAAACAATGTCAAGGTCAGAACCTATATTCATTTCCCTGCTCCCAAGTTTTCCAAGTCCATAAATTGCAAGACCTTCTGAATGTTCTTGTCTGTAAAGCTTTTCCAAAATAAAATCTGCAAGATTAGAAAGTGTATTATTCAGCTCTTTTAGTCTATCTTTTGCATATTTTGACTGCAATTGGGTCAAGTATTTTAGGGCAGAAAGTACCTGCACTATATTTTTAAGTTTATTTAATTTCTCAAGAAAATCTTTATTTTTTATAGTTTGAAGTTCCTTTTCAAAATCTTTTTTTGTTTGAGGTATATCCTCTACCCCAAAAGCATAATCTAAAAGCTGGGGGTCTTTTGCCATTAAATCAGATAAAAAGTCTGAAATTTTTGCAATATTTAATATAAACTCAACAAGTTTTTCATTTTGGATAAGTGCAGATGCAAAGATTGGAAGCATTTTACCTTGAATTAAAAGTTCTGTTAAATTTCTCAAAAAATCTTCTTTATCTTGAAATTTTTTTAATATTTCCTCAAGTTTAGGTATAAAATCAAAATAAGCTTGTTTAAAATCTTCACTTAAAAGTATAAAATCCTTGCTTAAAAATATTTCTTTGATTCTTTCTAAAGCCCACTTAGGGTTTTTAAACCCAATTTCCTTAAAATAATTTAAAACCTCATCTTCATAATGTTTTGTAAAAACATATTTCTGGACAACTGTAAGTTTTTTAGCTTCTCTAATTTCTAAACTATTAAAGACTTGTTCTATAGATTTTCTGTAGCTATTTAATAAATTTAAAAGCTGATTTCCATTTTTTAACCCAATTTTTAATGCATATTTATCTGCCTCTTTGTATTTAAAAAGCTGTGTTTGGACGCAGTTTTTAATTTGAATTAAATGCTCAAGTTTCCTGTAAAAAATATAAGCGTTTGAAAGTATATCTGCTTCATTTTCACTTAAAATACCTTTATCTTTTAACTTAAAAATACCTTTATAT
>NZ_ABHJ01000156.1:0-2202 GCF_000171895.1 Hydrogenivirga sp. 128-5-R1-1 | reverse complement strand
TAAAGCTGGACAATGTTGATGGTTTATATTCTGACGTCAAATTTAAAGGATTATTTGGAGAAGTTGGAGTTTCATTTTAGGGAGAATGAATGGACATAACAGAAAAAGAAATTTTAGAGTTTTTAAAAAGCAGAAAAAAACCTATATATTTTAAAACTTTATGTAGAAAGTTAGGTATTCAAAAAGGAGAGAAGAAAGCTCTAAAAAAGCTTTTAAAAAAACTTGAAAAAAACAAATTAATAAAATATGAGAAAGGAAAATATTTTCTCAGGAAAGAGGAAAAAGAAGAAAACCTTATAAAAGGAACAGTTGAAGCCCATCCAAGTGGATATGGATTTTTAATAATAGGAGAGGAGGTTGAAGACCTTTTTATACCTCCTCCTGAAATGAGATACCTTTTTGATGGGGATATCGTTCTTGTAAAACCCATAAGAAGAAAGAAAAAAGAAGAAGCAAAAGTTATTAAAGTTTTAGAAAGGGCTGTAAAAGAAGCAGTAGGTGTACTGAAAAAAGATAAAAATGGATACTATGTTTTACTTTCAGATACAGTAATCCCTCATAAAATATACGTTCCTAAAAAACAAACACAAAAAATACCAAAAGGTAGTTATGTTGTTGTAAAAATCCAGACCTATCCTGCTCCAAAGGTTTTGGCTAAAGGGAAAATAATTGAAGTACTTGGAAAGACAAAAAACACAAAAACTGTTGCAGAAATAATAGCCAGAAAATACAACCTTCCTTTAAAACATTCTCAAGAAGCTTTGAGAGAGGCAGAAAAGCTATCTGACAGGTCGTAATTTCTAAAAATAGAAAAGACGTTACAGAGCAGATATGCTTTACAATAGACCCTGAAAGTGCAAGGGATTTTGATGATGCAGTCGCAATAGAGAAAGAAGGGGAAAATTATCGGCTGTTTGTACATATTGCAGATGTGAGCCATTATGTTAAAGAAGGCTGTGCCATTGATAGAGAAGCTTTTGAAAGAGGAAATACCTATTACCTTCCTGAATATGCCCTTCATATGCTCCCAGAAAGGCTTTCAGCAAATCTTTGTAGTTTAAGACCAAACGAAAAAAAATATGCTTTTACCTGTGAAATGCTTATAAACCCAAAAGGAAAAGTAATAGATTACGATATTTACGAAAGTGTAATTATAAGCAAAGCAAGGCTCACATACGACCAGGCTCTTGGAATTATTTTTGGAGACCCTGACCTTGAGGAAAAATTTCCACATGTTGTAAAGCCTTTAAAACATATGGAAGAGCTTGCAAAAATTCTTATAAAAGAAAGAGAGAAAAGGGGAAGTATAGACTTTGACCTTCCTGAAAGCAAGATATTATTTACAGAAACAGGAGACCCTTATGACGTTGTCCCTTATGAAAGGCATTTTGCCCACAGGCTAATAGAAGAGTTCATGATTATTGCAAATATAACTGTTGCAAAGCATATGGAAAAAACAGGAGAGCCTTTTATATACAGAACCCATGAAGAGCCGGATATGGAAAAAGTAATAAAGTTTGTTGACCTTGTGGCAGGACTTGGCTTTAAAATAAATTATCCAAATGAAATTACACCAAAGTTTATCCAAAAAATACTGAAAAAAGCAGTTGGAACGCCTGAAGAGCAGCTCCTCAGATTTATGGCTTTAAGAACAATGAAACAGGCAAAATATACCGTTGAAAATATTGGGCATTTTGGGCTTGCCCTTGAAACTTATACACATTTCACATCTCCAATCAGAAGATATGCAGATTTAGTTGTCCATAGAATGCTTAAAAAATCCATAAAGAAAAAATTTACAAAAAAAGACCTTCAAGAACTTCCTGAAAAACTGAAAGAAGTTGCCCAGCAGTGCTCAAAAATGGAAAGGGTAGCAGATGATGCAGAAAGGGACGCTTTAGATATGCTGAAACTTAGAATTCTTTCAGGACACATAGGAGAAGAATTTGAGGGTGTGATAACAGGAGTTGTATCATTTGGATTATTTGTTGAACTTGAAAGATACATAATAGAAGGGTTAATTCCCATTTCCTCCTTAGAAGGATATTATATTTACGATGAGCAAAACCACAGGCTTATTAGAGAAGATAAGAAAAAGTCATTCAGACTTGGAGATAGAGTTAAAGTAAGAATTGAAAAAGTTGATGAAGACCTTAAAAAACTTGACTTATCTTTAGTGGAAAGTTAGCATGCGATTATATA
>NZ_ABHJ01000157.1:0-2196 GCF_000171895.1 Hydrogenivirga sp. 128-5-R1-1 | reverse complement strand
TTGTTTTTTCGTGGTTTTGGTCAATGATGGTTATTTTCACAATTGCAAAAGGAAAGCTTCCAACATATATGATACAGACATTTCCAGCACTTTCCGTTTTATCTGCTTATTTGATAATAAATTATAAACCGTTGGGAATAAAAAAATATTTATACTACTTAACCTTTATAATACCTACTGCTATTACTATTGTAGCTATGGTTTTTCTTATTTATGTTTTTAAGCTTGATTACCTGTATTACATTTTTGTGGTTTTCATACCTTTATACATACTTAGATATAAAGATATAAAAATTACACCTTATTTATCTTTCATTTTACTGCTTTTGATTTTCGTTATATCAGTACTACCAAAAATTGAAAAATATAGACCTTACGATAAGATAGGGCAGGTAATACAGGATAATTTTATTCCTAAAAGTATACCTCTAATAATTGAAAATAGATTTTTCCACAACCTACCTTTCTATGCAAAAAGAAAAGTATTAAGGGATTATCCTATTGAAAAAATCATTTCTTATAAAAAACCTAAACTTGCCCTTGTTTTCCAGAAGGATTTAATCTACTTTAAAAATGCTCAGGTTTTATGGAAAGGAAAACTTTACGATAGAGGAAGCGAATCCCAATTTGCAAAATTTTTAAAGGCTGTTATAAAAGCCCAAAAAGGAGATTATTCTAACTTTAGAAATTGGGCACTTATTTACGAGAGGTAGGAAAAATGAAAGAGGTAATTACTCTAAACGGAAAAAGATTTTTAAACAAAAAAATTCTCAGGACTTTAATGTATGGAGAAGGTGTTTTTGAAACTTTTAGGTATAACGGAAAACTACCAAAGTTTATAGAAAAGCATTACAGCCGTTTAAAAAAAGGAGCACAGGTCTTGGATATTCCTGTAATTTCTTTAGAAGATTACATAAAATTTATAGAAGATAGTGTAAAACAATTAAAAGAAAAAGACCTTTATGTTAAAACAGTACTTACATCAGAAGGAAGTACTTATTTTTCAGAAAAAGCTGAAAATTCTAATTTACTCGTAATTATAAAACCTTTTAAACCTCTTGAAGAACAAGAAATAAAACTGACTGTAGCACCTTTCAAAGTTCATTCTTCAGACCCGCTTCTTAAAATAAAATCTACAAATTACACAAGAAACATTCTTGCAAAAAGGTATGCACTTAAAAAAGGCTGTTTTGATGCAGTATTTTTAAATGAAAAGAATGAAATAACCGAAACCTCTTCTGCAAATATCTTCTGGGTAAGGGGGAAATACTTATACACTCCTTCATTAGAATGTGGTCTTTTAAATGGAATAACAAGACAGTTTGTAATAGAAAAAGCTAAAGAGGAAGGATTTGTTGTTGTTGAAGGAAGATTTTATCTAAATGATGTTAAAAATTCTGACATGATTTTTATAACCAATTCTTTAAATGGTATAATTAAAGTAAGCTCTATAGTTTAAAAATCAGGAGGATAGATTTTGTCCTTAGTTGTTAAAAAATTCGGTGGAACTTCAGTTGGTAGTGTAGAAAGGATTAAAAATGTTGCAAAAAGAGTAAAAGAGGCTGTAGATAAAGGAGAAAAGGTAGTTGTTGTTTCATCTGCAATGTCTGGTGAAACTGATAGACTTTTATCCCTTGCATATGAAATATCAAACAGACCTGACCCAAGAGAGGTTGACCAGGTAGTTTCAACAGGCGAACAGGTAGCAATTGGTCTTTTATCAATAGCCCTTCAAGAAATTGGAGTACCTGCAGTATCATTTACAGGATGGCAGGTGCCAATAGAAACTGACAGCGTTCACACTAAAGCAAGAATAACCCACATAAAAAAAGAAAGAATTTTAGAAGAAATAGAAAAAGGAAAGGTTGTAATTGTTGCAGGATTTCAAGGTATAAATCCTAAAGGCGATATTACTACCCTTGGAAGAGGCGGTTCAGATACAACTGCCGTTGCTCTGGCTGCGGCTTTAAACGCAAATGTTTGTGAGATATATACTGATGTTCCAGGGGTTTTCACAGCAGACCCAAGAATTGTTGAAGATGCAAGGAAAATACCAGTAATATCTTATGAAGAAATGATGGAAATGGCATCTCTTGGTTCAAAAGTTATGCAAATAAGGTCTGTTGAGTTTGCAGCCAAATACGGCGTTAAAATACACGTAAGGTCTTCATTTAGCTATGAAGACGGAACATGGAT
>NZ_ABHJ01000158.1:0-2186 GCF_000171895.1 Hydrogenivirga sp. 128-5-R1-1 | reverse complement strand
GTTAGAAGCTGTGTCATTTTAGTAAACATGTAAGTAAAAAATTCTCTGTTTGTATAACCCTTTTCAGTCTTCCTTCAGACTGGTATATATACATAATATCTATATCTGAATAATAGTTAAGCTCAGTCCCCCCAAGTTTTCCAAGCCCTATTACGCTTGCTTTTACAGGATTATTACTGTCATCTAAAGGTTTACCGTATCTTTTTTCTGCTGTCTCCCATGCTCTTTTAAAAGCAGCTTCAAGGGTTGCATCGGCTAAATAAGAGTACTCTTCCATAAGCTCAGGAAGAGGATGTTTACTGTAAATATCTTTAGAAACTATTCTTCCAAAATGCTTCATTTTAAAGCAGGTAAGGTTTAAAACAAATTCATTTTCATTTTCTAAATCTAAAAGTTTAAGTGCTTCATTAACCAGATTTTCCCTTCCTAACAAAGGTTTATCTAAATTTTCATAAAAATAATCAAGATATTTTTCATTTCTGAAAAGAAAATTACATAAACAGTTAGAATAAAAACAAATTTTTTGGAGAAGCTCTTTTTGATTTTTAGATAGATTTTCAAGGAAATCTTTTTTTAAAAGTTCAAATTTATTCATAATCTTAACCTTTAGCAAATGTTATAATTATTATACATTTTAGCCTTTTATATAAGGAGTCTTATGAAAAAAACATTATTATTTTTAATATTAATAATTTTTTTATCCTGTCAGAAAGAAAAAGAACCTCCTCCAAATACTCAACCAGATCCTATAATGAAAATTCAAGAAAGAATATCCTCTGTAATTGAAAAAACAAAACCTTCTCTTGTTACTGTAATTTCACATTTAGATAAAAATAAAAACCTCAACTTTATTGATAGAGAAAGTGAATCACTGGGGTCAGGATTTGTAATAAATAAAGATAAAAAGTTTGTATACATTCTTACAAATGCGCATGTTCTTGAGAAATCAACAGATATTGATGTTCAGTTTTTTAACGAAATAAAGAAAAAAGCTAAAGTTATAGGGTACGACAGCAAAAGCGATATTGCCGTATTAAAAGTAAAATTAGATAAAAGTATAAAGAATGTTCTCCCGATAAAAATTGGGAACTTATCAAAAATGAAAGCAGGTTATTTTGTTCTTTCTGCAGGAAGCCCGTACAATCTTGGACATACATACACTTTTGGTATTATTTCTGCACTTCACAGAAATTTAGGATTATCACCTTATGAAGATTATATACAAACAGATGCTGCAATAAATCCCGGAAACTCTGGAGGACCTTTATTTGATATTAATGGAAATGTTATAGGAATGAACACAGCAATTATAGATGCAGGTCAAGGAATAGGATTCGCCCTTCCAATATACACTGTAATAAATATTTATAAAGAAATATTAAAATACGGTAAAGTAAGAAGAGGGTGGCTGGGTGTTCTTGTACAGTCTCTAAGCAAAAAAGCAAAGGAAAAATTAGGAATAAAAAATGGAGTGGTTGTTATAAAAGTATTCAAAAATTCTCCTGCAGAAAAGTCTGGTATAGAAGTTGGAGATGTAATACTTGAAATAAATGGAAAACCTGTAAAAAACCCTCAAAACCTTGCTTTTGAAATTCAGAGACTAAAGCCAAAAGTAAAAATTAAAATAAAAATACTCAAAAATAAACAGATAAAAACGATAAAGGTATTAATAGAAAGCAGTGATATGCTAAAATAACACTTGTAAGCTTTAGCGAGGTTTATAATATGAAAAAATACAACTACGAAGAGGGAGTTACATATTACCTTAAACAAATTGCTGATATTCCTTTAATATCTCCAGAAGAAGAAAAAAACCTTGCAAAAAAAATAAAGGAAGGAGATAAACAGGCTCTTGATAAACTTGTAAAAGCCAACTTAAGATTTGTAATCAATGTTGCAAAAAATTATATAGGATATGGAGTACCTTTTCAGGAACTTATTTCAGCAGGAAATATTGGTCTAATTGAAGCTGCAAAAAGATTTGACCCAGATAGAGGAGTGAGATTTATATCTTACGCAATATGGTGGATAAAACAGTCAATTTTTCAGACGATACAACAGCAAAAAGATTTAATACGCATACCGCACAGAACATCAAACATGGCAGTAAGAATAGATAAAGTTTATCTGGAATTAAAAGAAAAGCTTGGAAGAGAACCTACATATAAAGAAATAAAATCAAAACT
>NZ_ABHJ01000159.1:0-2183 GCF_000171895.1 Hydrogenivirga sp. 128-5-R1-1 | reverse complement strand
ACAAGATACTGCTGAGGTACTAATTCAGGGTCATTTATAACCTTTCTATAAAAATCATCAATAGCAAGGTTAGCATAAGATTTAGCAAGAGTTGCCTTAACTGCTTTAATCGGGTCAAGTATTGCTTTCCTTTCCCCATTCCTGAGCTTTTATAGGGTCATTTTGCTTTAAATACTCTATAAAATCAACAATACTTTCAATCTTTCTTCCTTTCTTTTCCTCATACTGTTTTATCCCTCTTGTTATATCAAGCCCTTCTACATCTTCATCCATAACATAAAGTCTTGTTAGATATTTGTCTTTCCACTTTAAAAACTGTGAAGGAGTAATAAGACCTCTTTCCATTTTAAGTTTTCCAAGCCTGTCTATTTCCTTTCTAATCTGGTCTAAATCCTGAGCAACTTGTGGCAGTTCTTTCTTAACTCTGTCTCTAATTGTAGGATTTTCTAAATACTGTATCATCAGCCTTTCAATAACAGCCCTTTTGCCACCTTCAAGCCTATCCAGATATTTATTTAATATTTTTTCTTTTTTTTCAGCTGATACATCACCTCTGGCAAGGTGTGCTTTAAGTTTTAGATAATCATTAATTACTTTATCTTCCGTTTTTCTGGATAGACTTCCAAAGCCGTATTTATCGGCAAGCAAGTATTTTCTTAAAAATTTATCAACTTTTGTATCTTCTATTTTAGATGTTATATTTTTATAGATTAGATTGTCTATTTTAGATAAAGATTTAAAAACTTCTGAGGTTGGAATACCTGCATAGAGTTTTTTAATATTTTCATTTGCATTTTTAGGTGGTTGATTTATATTATTAATGGGAGTGCTGGCAGGTGGAGACCCTGCCTCCCTTGAACTGCCAGCAACAGACCCGCTACGGGCAGGGAAACGGGCGGGCGTCCAAATTATTTCATATTTGCCCTTTTTTACTCCGTTCTCAATTCTTTTCCAATCTTTTGGATGTAAAGATAAAATTCCTAAATTTTTATTGCCAACATCAATAAAAACTCCAACTATATTATCTGTTCCATTTGTCTTGTAGCGTTTAACATATAAATAGGCTCCCTTTTTATCCTTTAGTATTAACTGTGGATTTTGAACAATATCAGGAATAACAGTTAAATACTTGGCTCTTGTTTTTTCAAATCCAAATACATCTTCAGGTTTTATCTTACCTTCTTTTATTAACTGTATAGCTTCCTGTGGAGAATTTGCTTTAGCTATAAATCCTTTTCTTTGGCTTTTATTTCCTGAACCTGCTATTAATCTAAAAAAATGGCCTTCTTTTAATTTTATTTTATGTCCAATTGGGGATGTAAATTCTTTTCCTAATATATTTTTTTCAAAATAATCCCAAACATTTTTTATATTACTTGTATCAATTTGAGGAAGATTAACTTTCTCAGGTGTTATATTTATATTCTGTTCTACTTGCTGATTAGCTAAGTTTTTTAAATCGCTACTTGATTTTTTAGATTTTTCATATAAATTATTTATAAGGCTATTGGGGTGCTGGTGCCCTTGGGCAATTGGAGCCTGTGGGTCGCTTAGCACTCCAATAGCCTTTTCTTTGTTTATATAAAATACATTTCCACTTTTCTCAAGTTCTTCTAAATGCTTAATGAATTTATCAATATCTTTATAGTAAATTGTTCTAATATCATTTACTCTGAAACCTTCTTTTATATTCGTTTTTTCTGCATTTAACTTTACTGCAGTAACTAATATACCATTATCTTTCTTTTTAGTAGTGGCTATTACTATATTTTTTTCTTTAGGCAACTTGTAAACAATAGAAGGATTGTTAATATCTAAAGGTAAAGTTTTTATATCTTCAATATTAATGCCGTGCTTCTTTTTAAAGTTCTCTATCTCTTTATTGATTGTATTTATATCTTCTTCCGATAATTTAGAAAAACTACTGTTGAGACTTACCTAAAAAATTGTGTAATCAATCCAAAAATTTTTCAAGACCAAATTTAACATTTAAAATCTGCCTCATTTCATAAAGATTAGCCCTAAAAGCAGCAACAGGTTTTCTCATCCACTTGTCATTAAAGTTTGAAAGCTGTATAAACAAATTTATCTCTAAAGTCCTCATAGAAGGAAAATATCCTCCAAGCTCCAATCTCATCATCTCAAGCCCCGCATTTACACTCTCTACCACATTTGAGGTGTAT
>NZ_ABHJ01000160.1:0-2163 GCF_000171895.1 Hydrogenivirga sp. 128-5-R1-1 | reverse complement strand
AAAACTGCTATACTTCCAGTTTGAGTATACAGACATATCTCTTATCACGGCATCTTTTATCATGTTTGGTTATACGAAGTTATTACATAGCTGATAACTCTGAATCTACTTTAACTGGATAGTAAAATATGGATTTGTTGTTTATATTTTCTATAAATTCTTTGTTTTTATTGTTTAAAAATTTTGTTAAAAGGTATTTATCAATTTTTCCAAGGTTTTTAATATCTGTACTGCCTATTATTCTACCTTCAAAATCTATGACTTTTACTTCCTCTACAGCTGAAATTTCCTTTATCTTTTTTATCATTTCATCTATTTTCTCTAAATTTCTAAGTATAAAGCTATCTAAATAACTATCAATGATTCCTTTAATATTTTCTACAGTTGCTGTGTTTTTTTCGTTAATAAGTTTTTGTTCAAAACTCAAAGCTGTTAAAAAAATAGACCCAAAAAGCAAAACTAAAATATAAATAGAGGTAGATAAAGAAACTTTCCATCTAATAGATAATTTTTTTAAGTAAGTTAACTTTTTAAGTATATTTTTCATTGCAGTAAAGGATATTGATTTAATATATCTTTATAATTTTTAATTATTTCAAACATGAAATCTGGAACCTCAACAAAACCGTCAATCCCAATATTTTTAAGTAATTTTTTATCTTTCAAAGAAAAAAGTACATTTTTTAACGCTTTTATATCTTCCTTTGATAATTTACGGGATACAGAAACCACATATCTTGGTACATAAGGAGATTTACTTATTATTCTTATTCCTTTATCAAGGTACTTCTTTGCAGATTCTTCTTTTACTCCAGCTGCATCTGCAAGTCCTGCAAGAACATTAAGAATTGCAGCTTTATCTGTTCCTGAACTCCACATGTCAGGGATATCTTTATAAGTTATCCCTTCCTTGCTAAGTACAAAAAGAGGCATAACACAATTACTCGCACATATAGAGCTTCCTAAAGTAATCCTTTTACCTTTTAAGTCTTTTATTTCCTTTATATTACTATCTTTCCTTACTACCCAAACACCTGCTTCAAGTATTTCATTGTTAATTTTTAAAAGTGCTAAAGATTTTGCACCATATTTTTCTTTTATTTCGTAAAAAACTACAGGACAGGCAATTGAAATATCTATTAAACCTTTTTCGTAAAAATCCAAAAATTTATCAACGTTTTTTATAATTCTCAATTTAACAGGTTTATGTAGTTTTTGCGAAATATAATTAGACAAAGCTTTATATCTTTTATATTCAATTACCGGGTTTTCACCTGATAAAACTGCAAAATTATAAAAATCTTTTGCGTATGAAAAAATAACAAATAAAAATAAAGCTAAAAAACTACTTAGAAGTCTTTTTACCATATTTTTCCTTAATTACTTTCATGTTATGAACTACTGCTGGAACAAGTCTATATCCTTCTTCCTCTAAAGCAGCAAGTTTCGCAACTCCTGCTGGAGTTATTATCGCAAAAGGAAGTATATCTTTCTTATCAAATCCCATAAACCTCAGAGCATTATTACATACATAAAATTTAACCCCATAGTTATCATGAAAAGATTTCATTCTTTCTATAACTTCTTTAAACTTTTTTTCATTTTGTTTTGCAAAAATGGCAACCTCTGGACCATGACTAACAACAGCAATTTCAACCTCAGCCAATGGTGAATAGTTTGTATAAGCATTTATATGGTTAGAGATATAATTTAAAGCCTGGTTTACATCTTCTGGTGAACTTAAATTCCAGTCATATACAACTTTTAAGCTTGGATATGTTTCATCTGAAACTTCAAACTTTGCTTCTTTTTGCTCGGCATACGTTATTATCACAAACCCTAAAATTAAGGTAAATAATTTCTTAAACATAGCACCTACCTCTGTAAATAATTTTGTTAATTAAAAATATATATTTAATATGCAGTTAGTGTCTACTGATTATCTTCCGATGAAACCTTTATAATAGTTTTTACATTTCCTCTTGGATTCCAATCACCTACAACCTCTAAAAATCTTGGTTTTAATAAGTTATAAAGGTCTTCATATATTTTATTTGTAGCTTCTTCATGGGAAATGTACTGGTTTCTGTATTTATTTAGATACAGTTTTAAAGATTTTAACTCAACTATATATTTATCAGGTACATATTTTATTTTAATCGT
>NZ_ABHJ01000161.1:0-2162 GCF_000171895.1 Hydrogenivirga sp. 128-5-R1-1 | reverse complement strand
AGCAGGGCTTGTTAAAGGAGCGTCTAAAGGAGAAGGACTTGGTAATCAATTTTTATCAAATATAAGAAATGTTTCAGCAATAGCACATGTTGTAAGATGTTTTGAAGATAGCGATGTTGTGCACGTTGAAGGTTCTGTTAATCCTGTTAGAGATGCGGAAATAATAGAAACAGAGCTTATTCTTTCGGACCTTCAAACTGTTGAAAGAAGGCTTGAGAAAGTAATAAAGCCTGCTAAAAGCGGAAATAAAGAAGCTAAATTTGAAGCTGGGGTTTTAGAAAAAGCAAAAGAAATTCTTGAAAACTTACAGCCTCTTAGAACAAATTTAGATAAATTTTCTGAAGATGAGATTGAATATATGAAAAAAACAATATTTCCTTTAACTTTGAAGCCTATTATGTATGTGGCAAATATTGGAGAAGAAGACCTCCCTGAAGGTGAAAATAATCAGTATGTAAAACAGATTAAAGAAAAGGCTGAAAAAGAAGGGGCTCCTGTAGTTGTACTGTCGGGGAAAGTTGAGCAGGAGCTTATTGAAATACCTAAAGAAGAAAGAGGAGAGCTTTTAGAAGCTTACGGTCTTAAAGAGCCTGGATTAAATAAAATGATTAGGACAGGTTATAGTTTGCTTGACCTTATAACATACTTCACCTCAGGAGAAAAAGAAACAAAAGCATGGACTATAAAAAGAGGAACTAAAGCCCCTCAGGCTGCCGGTGAGATACATTCAGATTTTGAAAGAGGATTTATTGCAGCAGAAGTAATAAACTATGACGAACTTGTAAAACACGGTTCTATGCAAAAGGCAAAAGAGGCTGGAGCTGTTAGGATAGAGGGTAAAGATTACGTAGTTCAAGATGGAGATGTGATGCTGTTCAGATTTAATGTTTAATCAATAGTTATTCTTTCTACTTCTTCAATTGTAGTTATTCCTTGTACTGCCTTATAAACAGCATCTTGACGGAGGGTTTTCATACCCTCTTTTAAAGCTTCTTTTTTTATATCTTCAGTACTTGCATTTTCAATTAGCATTTCTCTTATTTTTTCATTTATATGTAAAAGTTCATGTATTCCAACTCTTCCTTTATAACCTGTAAAATTACAAATTTTACATCCTGCTCCTTTATATAAAACTGTATTTTCATTCACTTCAAATCCAGCTTGCGTAATTATTACAATTTCTTTTTTTGAAGGAATATATGATGTTTTGCAATTGCTACATATCTTTTTAGCAAGTCTTTGGGCGACAACTAATAACAAAGAATCACCAATTAAATAACTTTCAATTCCCATTTCTCTAAGTCTGGTTACTGTACTGACAGCATCATTTGTGTGAAGTGTTGAAAATACTAAATGACCTGTTAAAGAAGCTTCAACAGCAATTTTGGCTGTTTCTATATCTCTTATTTCACCAACAAGTATAATATCAGGGTCGTGCCTTAAAAAGGCTTTTAATGCTTTTGCAAAAGTGTATCCTGCATCTATGTTTACACTTGTTTGAACAATACTTCCTCCAAGTGTATATTCTACTGGGTCTTCAACTGTTACTATCTTCACGTCAGGTGTATTAACTTCCTTTAATGCTGCATAAAGGGTTGTTGTTTTACCAGAGCCTGTGGGACCTGTATGAAGTATCATTCCATATGGTTTTTTAATAGTTTCTCTATAAAGTTTTAAATTTTCTTCGGTAAATCCAAGTTTATCAAGGTCTAAAAGCTGAGATTTCTTAGCAAGTATCCTCATAACAACATCTTCACCATAAATAGTTGGAACAGTTGAAACCCTTAAGTCTATAAGGATAGAAGGATTATATTTTGTAAAATCTATTCTTCCGTCTTGAGGCACTCTTTTTTCGTCAATTTTTAAATTTGCCATTATTTTAAATCTTGTTATAAGAGCATCCTGGACGTATTTAGGAAGTTCTAAAACTTTATGAAGGGTTCCATCTATTCTGTATCTTATAATAACTTTATTCTCTAAAGGCTGAACATGAATATCACTTGCTTTTTTAAAGTAAGCTTCTTCAATTATTTTATTTGCAAGTATTATAATAGGAGAGCTTGCTTCTGAAATTTTTTCTTCTTTTTTTACTTCTTCAACTTCAAGGCCTTTGAAGGAGCTTTTTAAAATATCTAAAACTTCCTCTAATTTTTTCCCTTCTT
>NZ_ABHJ01000162.1:0-2159 GCF_000171895.1 Hydrogenivirga sp. 128-5-R1-1 | reverse complement strand
ATTTATAGATACTCACTTGATAAAATAGACGAAGAACTTAAAGAAGTAATAGACCTGAATATACCAGCAGTACTTTTATTTGGCATTCCTTCACATAAAGATGAAGTTGGAAGTGATACATGGAGTGAGGAAGGCATAATACAAAAAGCCATTAAATATATAAAAGATAAATACCCAGAACTTTATGTAATTACAGATGTATGTTTCTGTGAATACACTGAGCATGGACACTGCGGTGTTCTATGCTGTGGAGACGTAGATAATGATGCAACACTTGAAAATACTAAAAAACAGGTAATATCTCATGCAAAAGCTGGTGCTGACATGGTTGCCCCATCAGGAATGATGGACGGTGTTGTAAAGGCAATAAGAGAAGCATTAGACAGTGAAGGATTTACAAATATACCAATAATGTCGTACTCTGCAAAATATGCATCTTCTTATTATGGACCTTTTAGGGAAGCTGCTGAATCAACTCCTTCCTTTGGAGATAGAAGAAGCTATCAGATGGATTTTGCAAATAGAAGAGAAGCTTTAAAAGAAGTTGAACTTGATATAGAAGAAGGTGCAGATATTGTCATGGTTAAGCCTGCTCTTTCATATTTGGACATAATATCTGATATAAGACAAAACTTTAATGTACCTGTTGCAGCCTATAATGTAAGTGGTGAGTACTCAATGGTAAAAGCTGCTGGAAAAATGGGATGGATAGACGAAAAAAAAGTTATTTTGGAAACATTAACCTCAATGAAAAGAGCAGGAGCTGATATAATAATTACATATCATGCTAAAGAGGTGGCAAGAGAGATTGGATAGGAAGTTTATATTTATATACGGTTATATGGCTGTTTTAACTGTAATAACTGTCATACTTGGATTTACAGTTTTAAATTCTAAAAATGAATGTGAGAAAAAAACTGCGGATTTAAAGAAAGAAGTTCTCGTATTAACAGAACTTATTAAAGAAAAAGATGACCAGCTTAGAAAAGCTGTAGAAGAAAAAGAAAAATTAGTTGCAAAATTAAAAAAAATTGAACAAAAAATTAAAAATGCCAACAAACTTTTAAAAAGAAAAGGTATAAAAGTTGTAATTCCTCAAGGGGGATTATTCATTCCTGCAAATAGCAAAGATATTCATATTTATGCTGAAAAAATAGAATACAAAATAGACAAATTACTGAAAATAATACAAGATATTCCTGTAGGGGTTCCTCTTTACGGCAGAATAACATCAAAATTTGGATACAGAAGAGACCCTTTTAATGGAAAAAGGGCATTTCATTCACGACTTGACTTAAGAGCAGCTTTTAACAACCTGTTTTTGCAACAGCAAATGGAATTGTAGTTTATGCAGGATGGGCTGGTGGATACGGAAAAATGGTAAAAATTAAGCACAAGTACGGCTTTACTACATTATACGGTCATCTTTATTACATAAAAGTTAGAGCAGGTCAAAAAGTAAAAGCCGGTCAGATAATAGGATATGCCGGAAGTACAGGACGCTCAACAGGAGTTCATCTACATTACGAAATTCATAGATACGGCAAGCTTGTAAACCCATTAAGAATGCTTTACTTAAACAGTAGAAACAGGATTTAAATGAAAAAATTAGCTATTATTGACGGCTCATCATATATATATAGAGCATATTACGCACTTCCACCTTTGAAAAGTCCAAGAGGTATTCCAACAGGAGCAATATATGGCTTTATCAGAATGATTTCCAAACTATTAAATGAACTAAATCCTGATTATATAGCTGTAATTTTTGATGCTCCTGGAAAAACATTTAGACATAAAGAATACAAGGAATATAAATCTCAAAGAAAAGAAACACCAGACGACTTAAAAGTCCAGATACCAAAAATAAAAGAAATAATAAAATTATTTGGCATTAAAATCTTAGAAAAAGAAGGTTTTGAAGCTGATGATATTATAGCTACCTTAGCAAAAAAAGGAAAAGAAAAAGGTTTAGAGGTCTACATTATCACTCCAGATAAAGATATGCTCCAACTTGTAGAAGATAACATATACGTTCTAAATCCGGTAAATGATAAACTATACAATAGAGAAAAAGTAAGAGAAAAGTATGGTATATATCCAGAACAATTTATATACTATCAAGCAATGGTAGGAGACCCGATTGATAACATAGTAGG
>NZ_ABHJ01000163.1:0-2159 GCF_000171895.1 Hydrogenivirga sp. 128-5-R1-1 | reverse complement strand
GTTTAGACAATCTGTAATTGCAAGAGGTTTAGCTCCTGATACATAAACATTTCTAACAGCCTCTGCTACAACCCTTTTACCACCTTCATAAGGGTTTAAATAAACCCATCTTCCATTTCCGTCGGAAGATACAGCAACAGCTTTTTCACTGTTTATTTCTGGCTTAACAGCCCATTTTATTCTTAAAATTGCAGCATCACTTCCCGGTTTTACTACTGTGTTTATACCTACTTCCTGGTCGTATTGTCTATAAATCCAGTCTTTTTTGGCAATTGTAGGTGAAGATAAAACCTTTTTTATAGCTTCTTTTAAATCTACTTCCGGCAGCTGATTTTGATTAAATGATTTCGTTTCTTTTAAATACTGTGGCTCTTTTCTTGGTCTATTGTAAACAGGAGCATCATCAACAATCGCTGATATAGGTAAATCTACTATTTTTTCGCCTTTATAAAAAACTTCCATTCTTTTTGTATCTGTGGTTTCTCCAACTTCTGCAGCTTCAAGACCATAAGATTTTGCTATTTTGATAACTTCTTCTACTTTATCCTCATCAACCGCATAAAGCATTCTTTCCTGACTTTCAGAGAGCAGTATCTCATAAGGAGTCATACCTTCTTCCCTTAAAGGAACATTTTCAAGATAAACCCTTACTCCCATTCCAGACTTTGAACCAAACTCTGATGTTGAACCTGCAAGCCCGGCAGCTCCAAAATCCTGACATCCCTCAATTAAACCTTTTTGCATTACTTCTAATGTGCATTCAATTAATCTTTTACCAAAAAATGGGTCTCCTATCTGAACATTAGGTCTTTTGTCTTCTGTTTCTTCCGAAAATTCTGCAGATGCCATTGTAGCTCCGTGAATTCCATCTCTACCAGTGGCAGAGCCAACCATTACCATTTTTTGTCCTATTTTCGTTGCTCTTGCTCTAAACATTTTGTCTTTTTCTAATATTCCAAGACAAAAAGCATTTACCAGAGGGTTTCCTGCGTATACTTCGTCAAATACAGTTTCACCGCCTATTGTAGGAACTCCAATGCAGTTTCCATAAAACCCAATCCCTTTAACTACTCCTTGAGCTATAGGTTTTGCATCTTTTATGTTTTTTCTTTTTCCATCATTTCTTGGGTCTCCAAATCGTAAACTGTCAAAGGCACATACAGGTCTTGCCCCCATAGAAAGTATGTCTCTGATTATCCCTCCAACTCCTGTAGCTGCACCGTGAAAAGGCTCTATATATGATGGATGATTATGACTTTCCACTTTAAAAGCAACTGCGTATTTATCATCTATTTCAACAACGCCAGCATTTTCACCGGGTCCCTGTAAAACCCAGGGAGCTTCAGTTGGAAATACTTTTAAAAAAGGTTTTGAAGATTTATATGAACAGTGCTCACTCCATAAAGCGCCAAAAATTCCAAGCTCTGCTTCATTTGGCTCTCTTCCAATTAATTCAACTATCCTTTTATATTCTTCTAAGTTTAATCCATGTGCAGAAAGGATTTTTTCATCCATTCAATATTGCCCCAAAAATTTATTTAAAAATACTATTTTATCATTAAATTAAGATATAAATACCACAAACTATAGTTATAATTACAAATAGTATAAATACATCTTTTTTTAATTTACTATTTCCGAAAATAACAGCGTATATGAATTTAAAGAAACTATTTGATACAGCTGCTAAAAGAATACCATTTATATATACATCTTTTATATTTTCTGTTTTAGCCAATTTAGACAAGGATATAGTTATTGCATCAACATCAATTACCCCAGAAATAAAACTTGCCAAATATACACCTTTTGAACCAAAGTAAAAATCAAGTGCCTTTACAGATAGTAAAATTACTGCATAAATAAATGCAAATTGAAGTGCTGATGAAATTTCAAAAGGATTATTTATTTGTAAAGTGTTCTTTTCCTCTTTTTTTATAAAAAATTCTTTTCTGTATTTTATGTATATAAATATTATGTATAAAATTGATACTATTATTAGTGGTATTGATATATTTACTACTATATCAGGATTAATTACATAACTCAGGAAAATTACCCTGAAATTCATCAAAGTCCATGCAAGTGTTATTCCAAGAGCTGCAGAAGGAGTTATTTCAGGATAAAATTTAGCTTTTTTAGAAAGTTCATACGTTACA
>NZ_ABHJ01000164.1:0-2159 GCF_000171895.1 Hydrogenivirga sp. 128-5-R1-1 | reverse complement strand
TTGTCATTAGTAATTAAACAATCGCATCTACATTTTTAGCTAATAAATATTGAATATTATCTTCGAAATCTTTATTTTCTAAATTTAATGCTTCATATATTAGATTTGTGTCTGGCGTACAAATTTCCATTGTTTCCAGTAATAAAATTAAGAATTCTTTTATTTCATCCTCTTTCTTTTGCTTTTCTGCAATGTAATCTACATTTACCAATGTAATATCCGAGATATATCCTTCAAACAACCCCAAATCTATACTATTTAAAATTATTGAAGCTTCATAACTATTTTTTCTATCAAGCAATAAATCTAAAAGTATATTTGTATCCAAAAATATTTTCACTTTTAGTCCTTGACTATACTGTTATATTTTTCATCACGTGTTTTAAAATTTTTATCTAATATTCCTTTAAATTTTGAGAATTTTCCTGAAGACAACATACTTAGTAAATCTTCTTTATTTTGGCATTGAGAAATTAATCTTAAATATTCTTTGTAAGGAATAATTACTGCTTTTTTTTCTTTCTTTTTATTATCAATTATTAACGTGCTTTCATTCAGTATTTTAGTGAAATTTTTTTGTGCCTGACTTATGTTTAAAATTTTCATAACAAGTACCTCAAAGTTTTTATACATATAAAAATAATATTAATATACATACTTTTCAATAAAGGTTATATATATTTTAACAAATCCTTGGTAATAATTCTCCAGCAGGAGGTTCCATAATTCGTTTTGAACCGTAAGGAGATTTCAATATTACTTTTCCTTTATAGTCAGATATAACCCTTCCTATAATTTCTGAATTTTTACCTAACTCATTATTTCTCATAACTTCTAAAGTCCTTTCTGCTTCCTTTTCAGGAACAGCTATTACTAATTTACCTTCATTTGCTAAGGTATAAGGTTCTAACCCTAAAAGTTCACAAAGGCCTTGAACTTCAGATTTTACAGGAATATTTTCCTCTTCTACTTCTATTCCTATACTTGACTGCTGCGCCCATTCATTTAGAACTGCAGAAAGCCCGCCTCTTGTCGGGTCTCTCATTGCTTTTATGGTTATTCCTGCATTTATTAAATCTTCAACCAGCGGCCACAAAGAAGCACAATCAGAAGATAAATTTCCTTCTATTTCTATTTCCTCTCTTTGAGCCATTATACAGGCTCCATGGTCTCCAATAGTTCCAGAAACAAGTATTACATCTCCTTCATTTATATTATGGGCAGATATTCCTTTGTAAATAACTTCTCCTATTCCTGTTGTATTTATAAATATTTTGTCTGCTGAGCCTTTTGGAACTACTTTGGTATCTCCTGTTGTTATTTGAACACCTGTTTTTTTCATTTCTTCAGCCATAGATTTAACAATTTTTTCTAAGTCCTCAAAAGGAAATCCCTCTTCTATAATAAATGAACAGCTTAAATATTTAGGTTTTGCTCCCATCATTGAAATATCATTTACAGTTCCTGCAATAGCAAGTTTTCCAATATTTCCACCTTTAAAAAAGATTGGAGATACTGTAAAACTATCTGTTGTAAAGGCAATTTTTGAGTTTACGTTTAAAATTGATGCATCTTCCATTGTTTCTAAAATTGGATTTGAAAAGTACCTGAAAAACAATTCTTTAATAAGTTTTTGTGTTTCTTCTCCACCACCACCATGTGATAAGAGTATTTGTTTCATAGGGAATACCTCGTTTTTAATTGATATTAAACTAATTCTAACTTTCCATACTTATAATACGCAGAACAAGCTCCTTCTGATGATACCATACAAGAACCAAGCGGGTTCTGAGGAGTACAGGCTGTTCCAAAAACTTTACAGTCGTAGGGTTTAGCTACTCCTTTTAATATATCTCCGCAAATGCATAATTTATGGTCGTCGATAGGTTCATTTGGCAATATATCAGCAAAAACTTTCTCTGCATCTAAGTCTGAATATTCATCTTTTAGTTTTAACGCTGAATATGGAATGTCTCCAACACCTCTCCATCTAAAAACTTCCCGTGGCTCTAAATATTTGTTTATCATTTCTTGAGCTTTGATATTTCCCTCCCAAGATACAGCTCTTTTGTATTGAATTTCTACTTCTCTTCTGTTTTCTTTAAATTGACGAATTATCCACAAGATACTTTCCATAATATCAACTGGTTCAAATCCTG
>NZ_ABHJ01000165.1:0-2154 GCF_000171895.1 Hydrogenivirga sp. 128-5-R1-1 | reverse complement strand
AGAGGAGTTTGTGGAATAAAAATTGATATTATAAGTTCCAGATTTACATCAGCATTTATTTTTACACAACCTTCAACATAGTTTTCAAGGTCTATATTTCTTTCAAAAACTATTAAAGCTCCTATTTTTCTTTCTGCGAGGAATGTAGCAGCCCTTATAACCTCATCTATTACTTTTTTCTTAGATAAAAATCCAGATGTAAAAATTCCTCCTTCTCCAATTTTTGCCAGAGCTCTTCTAAGTTCTGGTTGAAAAATCACAACAACCAGGAAAATTCCTATTGCCCATATGTTGTCAAATATCCATGACAAAGTGGTTAAATTAAATACTTTTGCAAAAATCCATATCACTAAAAGAGAAAAAAGCCCAAGAAGTATTTGCCATCCTCTTGTACCGATTAAAAACTTGAGAAGATAGTATATAATGGTTGCTACAAGAAGTATATCAACTATATCTACCCACGTTATATTTTTTATTATTTCAAAAATGTCAAACAACTTTATATCCTCTTATTGTGTCTAAAAGAGTTAAAAACTCAACAGTCTCTTTAACATCGTGTGTTCTTATAATGTGTGCTCCATTTAAAACTGCTACAGCAGTTGCTCCTAAGCCGCCATACAATCTATCCTTCGGCAGATATTCTCCTTTTCCTAACAGATTTTTAAGTATTATACCGATAAATGATTTTCTTGATATTCCAACTAAAATAGGAAAACCTAAAATCTTTAGTTCCTGCAGTCTTTTAATAATTTCCACGTTATGTTCTACTTTTTTTCCAAATCCTATGCCAGGGTCTATAATAAATCTATCTTTTCTAACACCTTTTTTTATGCCAAATTTTATTTGCTGGTCTAAAAATTGATAAATTTCTGCAATTACATCATCGTAATAAACATCTTTTTGCATATTTTCAGGACGACCTTTTGTATGATTAACAATAACAGGGCAGTCATATTTAGCAATTACATTTGCCATATTTATATCAAAACTCATTCCGCTAATATCATTTACTATATCTGCACCTTCTTTTAAGGCTTCTTCTGCAACTTTTGCTTTGTAGGTATCTATTGAGATTAAAAAGTTATTTCCAAGCTGTTTTCTTATAACCTGTATAACAGGTATAACTCTTTCCATTTCTTCTTCTAAAGGTACAGGCTCTGCTCCTGGTCTTGTAGATTCCCCGCCTATATCAATAATATCAGCACCTTCATCAAGCATCTGTGAAACCCTTTCAACTGCCCTTTCCAGATTTTTGTAATAAATTCCACCATCTGAAAAAGAATCTGGAGTTAGATTTAATATACCCATTACAGCTGTTTTGTTTCCAAGATTTAAGAATTTACCTTTATAATTTATTTTGAAATGAGTTTTATTGAGATTTATCCATTGATTTACCAGTGTTTTTGCTGTATCCCTTTGTCCGTCTTTTATCAAACTTTCAGTAAGTTCCTTCAGTTGCTCTTCATTTTCAATATATACAGGTGATTTAAATGGGTCAGAAAAAACTATTTTATATCTTTCTTCATTAACAGGTATTATCCTTGATATCATTTCAAACTCCATTTATATAAAATATAAAATTATAATATGTGCAATAAATCCTGAAATTAAACCCAAAACTGCCCCAACTATAACATCTAAAGGAAAATGTGCCCCCATATAAATTCGCCCATAGGCTATTAAAACTGCATAGATAAACATTAAAACAACAGCCCAGATAGGAAAGAAAAATAAAGAAACACCAAATAAAGTAAAAGCATACGCTGTATCAGCAGAGGGAAAACTTTTCAAACTTACAGGTTCTAAAAGATGTACATTTTCTAAAAGGGTAACAGGTCTTTTATGTCTAAATGTATATTTTAATGCTGGTATCAACACTCCAGTTATTCCTAAAGCAAAAACAAGCTCAATAATCGCCTGGAGTTTTCCAAAGTAATAAAAAACAGGTAAAAACAAAATGAGAGAATAACTTTTCCCAAGCCAAAAAAACTTTTTATAAAACTTATCTAAAAATTTATTTCTTTTACTATTTAAAGCCCTAAAAAGTTTTACATTCCATTTTAATTTTAACTGCCAGTCTTTACTCATAAACCTCCACCCAGTTTGTAATTCCTACCGGTCTAAATCCAAAATAAAATTAATATTTTAAAATCG
>NZ_ABHJ01000166.1:0-2154 GCF_000171895.1 Hydrogenivirga sp. 128-5-R1-1 | reverse complement strand
CATAAAGATGACAAATTTGTCATGTTTTAATAAATTTGTCATGTCTTTAAATATATATAGGTCTGATTCAAGCAATTTTTCGTATATGGGTGTTTAGGATTTCAAATATTTCATAAACATTATTCTCTTCAACTATTTCACCATTTTTTATTACATAAACCCAGTCTGCTACCTCTGCAACAACTCCAAGGTCATGGGTTATTAGAAGTATTGATTTTCCTTCTTTTTTTATTTTCTTGAAAAGAGAAAGAATTTTAGCTGAAACTGTTACATCTAAAGCTGTTGTTGGCTCGTCTGCAAGAATCAAGTAAGGGTTGTTTACAACTGCTATAGCTATTGCTACCCTTTGTTTTAATCCTCCCGAAAGCTCATGAGGATATTGGTAAAATCTTCTTTCTGGGTCTGGAATCTGTGCTTTTTCCATTGCATTTAAGCATATTTTTTTAGCTTCATCTTTATTTACTTTCCTGTGTGCCAGCACTGTTTCTATTAACTGCTGTCCTACTGTTAAAAGTGGGTTTAAAACTGCTGATGGTTCTTGAAATACCATTGATATTTCGTTTCCTCTTATCTCTCTTACTTTTTTGTCAGACAATGTTAACAGGTTTTCTATATTTTTATTATCCGTTTTAAATGAAATTTTACCATCAACTTTTGCATTTTTATCAAGAAGTTTTAGTACAGAATAGCATGTAATGCTTTTACCACTTCCTGATTCTCCTACCAGACAAACAATTTCCTTTGGATAAACCTCTAATGAAATTCCCTTTAATGCCTTTATAGTTTGATTTTCAAGACTAAAACTTACTTTTAAGTTTTTAATAGATAAAAGGGGCTTTTGCCCCCTTTGAGATTTATTTAAGCGCATCTATAATTTTTTCTATCTGCTGTGCTGGTAATGCCCCTGAGATAGTAATACCTTTAGGGAAAATTAAAGTTGGAGTTCCTCTTATACCTACCTTTTTCCCAAACTCAAGATTTTTATTTATTATATCTTCAGCTTCAGGACAGCTTTTTGATGCAAGTTTTTTGAATTTCTCTTGATTTGACTGATATTCAAAAGCTTTTGTTAAAAGTTGTTTTTCTTTTTCATTATTTTTCTCACAAAGAATTGCAGTTGCGACTGGTTTAGCATACTTATGGAATGGTAGTGGGAAGAATATCATTTCAAACTTAACATCTTTTCTTTTTGCAAGTATTTTTTCAATTTCTTTATGAAGTCTTTTACAGAAAGGACATTGGGGGTCTGTTATTACATAAACTGTGTATTTAGCATTTTTATTTCCAAAAATTACTTTACCTTTTTGAGGAATTTGATTTATGTCAATTAACCTCATTCTTGAAAGAAGTTCCTTACCTACAGCTTTTTTAAGCTCTTCTACTTTTTCTTTACCTAAAACCTTTTCAAGCTTGGCTATTTTTTCTTTTAGAGACTGCTCATTTAATTTTGCTATTTTTTCTCTTGTTAGGCTCTTTCTTTGCTTAACATCTATAATTTCACCGCTAATCAAATATCTTAAACTGCAGTCAAGATAAACAGGTATCCTTCTGCCGTTTACTTCTATTACTATTTCATAAAGACCTTCTATTGGAGCGTCAGTTACAGATATAACTTTTGCATTACCTAATATTGGAGCAAGGGCTTTTTTTACATCTTTTACTGAAATTTCCGTATCCGAAAGACAGGAGCTTTCTTCAGCTTTTACAAAGCTAAATGTTAATATGAAAATTGATAACCCTAAAAATTTTAAAAATTTCATGTTTCCTCCCAAAGTTTTTTATTTACCTTATATAGTATAATAATTTTTATCACAATGTGTGAAATAGGAGTGAAAATTGAAGGTAGCGATTGGTAGTGACCATGCTGGTTATGATTTAAAAGAGGTTATTAAAAATCATTTAGAAAAAAAAGGATTTGAGGTTATAGATAAAGGAGCTTTTTCAAAAGAGAGGGTTGATTATCCGGTTTATGGTGAAGCGGTTGCAGAAGCTGTTGCCAGTGGTAAAGCAGAAAAAGGTATAGTAATATGTGGAACAGGTATTGGTATATCAATTTCAGCAAATAAAGTTAAAGGAATAAGAGCAGCCCTTTGTACAAATGAATACATGGCAAGGATGGCGATAAGACACAATAATGCAAATGTTCTTGCTCTT
>NZ_ABHJ01000167.1:0-2153 GCF_000171895.1 Hydrogenivirga sp. 128-5-R1-1 | reverse complement strand
TACCAACGCAATAATAGAAAATAAAATAAAAAAAGTAGTAGTTGCCACTTTAGACCCAAATCCATTAGTTGCAGGGAAAGGGATAAAACTGCTTGAAGAACACGGTGTAGAAGTTATAACAGGAGTTTTAGAAGATAAAGCAAAAAAATTAAATGAAGACTTTTTTGTTTACATAAAAGAAAAAAGACCATTTATTCATCTAAAATGGGCACAAACAATAGATGGAAAAATTGCCACATTTACAGGAAGCTCAAAATGGATTACAGGAGAAAAAGCAAGAAAGTATGCCCATAAGTTGAGAAAAGAAGCTTCCGCAGTACTTGTAGGGGTTGGAACAGTTTTAAAAGATAATCCGCAGTTAACTGTTAGACATATAAAAACAGACAAACAGCCTGTTAGAGTTTTAATAGATAAAAACCTAAAAACACCTATAGATTATAAAATTTTTGATGAAACTGTAAAAACAATAGTGTTTGTAGGAAAAAATGCAGATAAAGAAAAAATTAAAAATTTAAGTAAAAAAGAAAATATTGAGATTATAAAACTTCCTTTAGACAAAGGAAAATTTGAGCTAAAAGATATATTAAATGAACTTTATAAAAGAGATATTATCCATATTTTAGTAGAAGGTGGAAAAGAAATTATTACTCAATTTATAAAGGAAAACCTTTTTGATAAAATTTCAGTTTTCATTGCACCTAAAATTGTAGGAGAGGAAGGAATATCGTCTGTTGGTAAACTTCATATTGAAGATATAAATTCTTCAATAAAATTAAATAAAAAAAGAATAAAATCTTTAGAAGAAGATGTTTTAATTGAATTTGAAAACAATATGCAATAATATATATTATCTAAAAATAAAACGCTGTTTGATTGGAGGATTATATGACTGTAGCAGAAAGAACACTAATAGATGAAATAAATGAGCTTAGAGAAAAGAAAAATGCCGTAATTCTTGCCCACTACTATCAAAGAGGTGAAATACAGGACATAGCTGATTTTATTGGAGATAGTTTAGAACTTGCAAGAAGAGCACAGGAAACAAATGCAGATATAATTGTATTTGCCGGTGTTAAATTTATGGCTGAAACTGCAAAAATCTTAAATCCTGAGAAAAAAGTCCTCCATCCAAACCCTGAAAGTGGCTGTCCTATGGCAGATATGGCAACATATGAAGGGGTAAAAAAATTAAGAGAAGAACATCCAGATGCAGCTGTAGTTGCTTATGTAAATACAAATGCAGATGTAAAAACACTTGCAGATGTGATAGTCACATCAAGAAACGCTGTAAAAGTAGTAAAAGCATTAAAAGAAGATAAAATAATTTTTGTACCTGACCAGTTTTTAGGTGGATTTGTTGCTCAGCAAGTTCCAGAAAAGGAGTTTATTTTGTGGAAAGGTTTTTGTCCTCCTCACTTTAATTTATCTCCAGAACAACTTCTTGAGCTGAAGGAAAAATATCCTGATGCGAAAATAGCAGTTCATCCTGAGTGCAATACAAAAACTTCAGAAATAGCTGATTTTGTAGGAAGTACTTCACAAATTATTGAGTTTGCTACAACCTGTGATGCTGAAAATGTAATCATAGGAACAGAAGTTGGTTTAAAACACCAGCTTGAAAAAATTAATCCAAATAAAAATTACATTTTCCCTGTAAATGCAGACTACTGCGGTACAGTTCACTGCTGTGATATGAAAAAAAATACCCTTGATAAAATAAAAGAAGTTTTAGAAAACGAAACAAATGAAATTGTTCTTCCAGAAGAAGTAATAGAAAAAGCAAGAAAACCTCTTGATAGAATGCTTGAAATTGTATAATTAGATAAATAGAATGGGCCGTAAAGGCCCTAATACTTTATTCAACCTTTAAAAGTTCGCAGTTAAATTCAGATAAATAAACCTCCCCGGTTCAGGTGTTTTCATACCTGCAGAGAATGGGTTTCTTAAATATGAAAGATGGGGTGTAGTAAAATTTATCAAAAACGTTATCAATACCAGCTCCAATAGAAAGGTATTTTAATCTATATGCAGTTTTTAGATTTACAACTGTATAAGAGGAGTTGGAGTTTCATTTAAGTTGAATCTACTTTATCTTGTCTAAATGAGTGTATTATTTCTACCTGACCGTAATATTTTAAGTTATCAAATGTTAA
>NZ_ABHJ01000168.1:0-2152 GCF_000171895.1 Hydrogenivirga sp. 128-5-R1-1 | reverse complement strand
AAATACAGGGATATCTGCAAGATGTATAAAGGATACAATGATTATAACAACAGTACAAAAACTTACAGGTAAAGGTCACCTTTAGCAGGCGAATCAACATTGATGAGAATAGTATCAAATCTTGCAAATACAATTTTAGATAACTTAGCTAAATATGGATTAGTAAAATCTGGGGTAAATGATCAACATGGACAGCTATCTTTAGACACAACAGCTTTCCAGAATTTTATGAACCGCACTGATGCTTCTATAATACTGCAAAATTTCGCCTCTACATTTAACACTTCTTTGAGCAATTATATAGATACAACAAGCAGAATAAATAATTCTTATACTCAAAAGATAAATTATTTAGATAAAAGAATATCATTTTTATCTAATAGATTAAATGCTGAAATAGAAAGGATGAGGCAACAGTTTATTAAACTTGAAGTTTATATGTCAAAAATGCAAGAAATTCAAGCAAGAATTGCAGGATTTTCAAAAAATGTACAAGGTGGTTCTATTGGAAGATAAAAGGAGGAAATCATAAATGAATAATCCCTATGAAGCTTACAACAAATATGAAACTGAAACTTTATCAAAAGAAGATGTTTTATTAAAAACATACGAAGAAATGCTAAGTTTATTAAATATAGTTAAAATAGCAATGGAAGAAAACAATATACAATTAAAGGGAGAAAAGATTAGTAAAGTTTCCAATGCTATTAGTTTACTCCAAGCTTCTCTTGATTTTGAAAAAGGTGGAGAGATAGCCAAGAATCTATATAATTTATACGATTTTTGCCAAAAAGAATTATTAGAAGCAAATCTGAAAAATGATATATCAAAAATAGATAATGTAATCAATGTAATAACACCTATCTATGAGGGGTTCAAAGAAGCTAAGGAAAAAATGAAGTGAAGTTTGAGGAGATTTATGAA
The DNA here is from genome assembly GCF_000171895.1 of Hydrogenivirga sp. 128-5-R1-1. Taxonomy (NCBI): domain Bacteria; kingdom Pseudomonadati; phylum Aquificota; class Aquificia; order Aquificales; family Aquificaceae; genus Hydrogenivirga; species Hydrogenivirga sp. 128-5-R1-1. The sequence continues at coordinate 1,228 of NZ_ABHJ01000168.1, read as the reverse complement.
AAATTAAAGGAACATAATAACATATTAGAAAATTTTCTTTTAAAAAAAGAGATAGATGATAAAGCATTAGAAAATATCATGTCTGATGTTAAATCTATTGCCTCTCAAAACATTGAAATAACATCTCAAGAAGAAGCTCAAAAACTCAATGAAATTATCAATTTAATCTTTGAAAAGATTAATCAACTGAAAAATCTGATAGTAGAAAATACAAAACAGCTTGAAAATCAGGGGAAAGCTTTAAGAAAGTATAGTAAATATTAAAGTGCCCCCGACGGGATTCGAACCCGTGTCGCCGGCGTGAAAGGCCGGTGTCCTAGGCCTGGCTAGACGACGGGGGCAAAGTGAGTCGCCCGGGGGTCGAACCCGGGACCACCGGTTTAAAAGACCGGTGCTCTACCGACTGAGCTAGCGACTCACAAAATGGACATATAATTTATAATAAAACAGCCTTTGTTGTCAAGGTTATTTCCAGCTTTCCTGACCTGTTTCAAATACCTCTTTCTTCCAGATAGGAGCCCTTGCTTTAACTTCATCAACTATATATCTACAGGCTGTAAAAGCTTCTTGCCGATGTCCTGCCCAGACAGCAACCAAAAAGGAAGGAGTTAGAAGCGGTACTACTCCTGTTCTGTGATGAACCACTGCATGTTTTATTCCAAATTTTTCCTTAGCTTCATTTATAATTTCCCTAATTACTTTTTCTGCCATAGATATATATGCTTCATAATGAAGTTCCTTAACATCACCATCTTCAGGAGCAGACCTTGGTATGCCTAAAAATATATCTACTGCCCCGCAGGTTTCATCTTTATAAGAGTTAAAAACCTCATCAAGTGTAAACCAATCTTCTCCTATGTATATATCAGGAACCATTATTTACTCCTTTGTGCAAAAAGTTTATTGTACTCATTATAAATCTTCCACACATATTTTGAGCTTTCTTTTGCTTTAGAACCTTTATTATAACAATCTATAGATTTCCATGTGTTGCCGTATCTATTAATACACTGCTTTAAAACCCATGCTCCTACAAAAACATTTTGACAGGGGTTAAAAAGGTCTTTTTCTTTTATCCCCCATTTTTTTAAGACTCTAAGCCATCTACTGTTTATCTGCATAAGACCAATATCATATGTTCCATTTTTATTCCTATTTACAGCCTGTGGATTAAGATTACTTTCCACCTGAGCTATCGTAAAAAGCAGGTAAGGATTTATGTCATACC
>NZ_ABHJ01000169.1:0-2147 GCF_000171895.1 Hydrogenivirga sp. 128-5-R1-1 | reverse complement strand
TTTGGGACCCTTTAAGTGTTTTTATAATACTTGTTGCGCTTTATAGTGTTAGAATTAAAAATATTTACCTTTTTACAGGAATAATATCCATTTTGCAAGATATTTTTACTTTTGGATATGGAGTTAATTTTTTTTCAAAAATGTTTTTAGTTGTAATTGTTAGTTTAATAAAAGAAAAATTTTTCATAAGTTCGTTTTTTATAAAAAGTTTAATAGTAATTATATTAACTATTCTTGAACTTAGTTTAAAAACTTTATATTCTTTTATATTTTTAGGTAAATTTGAGTTTTGCATTGGATATATCTTTTATGCTGTATTAAACTTTGCTGTTTTTTATATTTATTCCTTATTAAAAGAAACAAGTAAAAAAATTGAGTAGATTTAACTTAGTAATATCATTTCTTATTATATGTGCATTAGTTTTAATTTTTAGGCTATTTTATTTACAGATTGAAAAAGGAGATTACTATTATAAGCTTTCCAAAAATAATTATATCCGTTTGATAACTATAAACCCACCAAGAGGAAGAATTTTTGATAGAAACGGCATTTTACTGGCGTATGATGTTCCTTATTATGAAATATATGTAATTCCTTACATGATAAAAGACAGATGGGATAGTTTAAAAGCTAATTTAGAAAAATATCTGAACATTAAAATAGATAAGAAATTAGATGAAAAAGTTAAGAAAGGTTTTTCACGGAGGGTAATCATAAAATCAAATCTTAGTGAGGATAAGCTGAAAATTATTTATGATAATTTCTATAAATTTGAAGGACTTTTAATAAATGTAGTTCCAAGGAGAAAGTATACAAAATACGCCAAATATATGTCCCATATTTTAGGATATGTTGGATATCCTTCCAGGGAAGATTTGCAGAAAAATCCAGACATTAACCCTGATGTTTTAATAGGAAAAAGTGGTATTGAAAAGATTTACGACAAATATCTAAGAGGCAGTTATGGAGTAAAAGCGGTTGTTGTTGATGCTCTTGGGAGAATTAAAAAAGTTCTATACGAAAAAGCACCTACATTAGGAAACGATATTTATTTAACAATAGATGCCAGAATGCAAAAAGCTGCTTATGAAAATTTTGAAAAATCTGGTCAAAAATCTGGTGCTGTAATTATAGTAGGTGCAAAAAACTATGAAATACTGACCTTACTAAGTTATCCATCTTTTAATATACAATCATTTTCAGATGGATTAACGACAAAAGAATGGAAAGCTCTTATTTCCAATAAGTATAAACCACTTTTCAATAAAGCATTATATGGTCTTTATCCTCCAGGGTCAATTTATAAAATAATAGTTTCTTTAGCAGCATTAAATGAAGGAGTTGTTTCTCCTTATCAAAAAATTTACAGCGGTGGTTATTTTGAGATTGGTAAATGGAGATATAGAAACTGGGACCTTTCTGGATGTGGGAATATTAATATAATGCAGGCTCTTGAACAGTCCTGTGATACATATTATTATCAGGTAGGCTTAAAACTTGGTGTTAGAAATATATCAAATTATACGTATATGTTTGGGATAGGAGAAAAATTAAATCCCGATATTGAAACAAAGGTTGCACGGGTGCCGACACCAGAATGGAAAAGACAGGTTTTAAATGAAGGATGGTTTCATGGAGATACTGTTAACTTAAGTATTGGACAAGGTTATTTAGCTATAACACCTTTTGATTCTACAAAAATACTTATACCTGTTTTGAATAATGGTAAAGTTTTAAAGCCGAAGCTTTTAAAGGCTTTTTATAATAATAAAAGTGATAAATTGATTGAGACAAAATCTGAAGTTTTAAAAGAACTACCCATAAAAAAAGTATATTATAAATACATTAAAAAAGGACTTTATCTGGTAGTTTACGGCAGTAGAGGAACTGCAAAGATTATGCAGGAAGTACCTGTGAAAAATGCCGGAAAAACAGGAACTGCGCAGGTGTATAAAAGACCCGGAAAAAATGAAAAAATAGATAAATGGGAACTTCAGAACCACGCATGGTTTATTGATTTTTTCCCTTACAATAAACCGAAGTACGTAATATCAGTATTTGTTGAGCACGGAAAATCAAGTAAAGTTGCTGTTGAAATTACAAAAGATATAATAAATAGTCTTTACGAAAATAAAATCATAAAATA
>NZ_ABHJ01000170.1:0-2123 GCF_000171895.1 Hydrogenivirga sp. 128-5-R1-1 | reverse complement strand
GCCAATTATATTAATTCTAATAACTGTAATATTTACTTTTTATCAATCAAAAATTATTGACTCTCTAAAGACTGAAAAAAATAATCTTTTAACAGAGAAGAAAAAATATAAGGCTGTACAGCAAAAAATAAGCAGACTAAATAGAGAATACACTTCATTTAAAAATATTCTTTATCAACTGGAATTAAAAAAAATGATATATAAAGAGTTTTCAAAGCAAAAAGAAGACTTCAGTATGTACTTCAAGATAGCCTACAATAGTATACCCAGTGGAATATGGCTAAATTCTTTATATATATCCAGGTCAAAGTTTAAATTTGATGGGTTTTCTTTAAATCCTGTAAAGATATCAGAGTTTTATGAAAACTTAGATAATTACTTTAAGGTAATAAGTTTTAAATCTATTGAGCGAAAATCTAATAAACTAAATTCATTTTACAGCTTCAGGTTCATCACCAGCGGTTTAAGTAAGGAGGGAATTTAATGTGAATTTTGAAGAGCTAAAACTACAGTGGTTTGCTTTAGAAAACTGGAAAAAGTTTATCATAGTATTATTTTTCACAGGAATAATAATTTATTTGATATATATGTTTAAATTAGAGCCTATTCTTTCTGAAAAGGAAAAACTTAGTAAAGAAGTTTCCCAGTTAAAATCCCAAGTTAGTTATTTAAAAAGACGAGCTATCCCTGAGAAAATAATTGAAATTGAAAAAAATATAGAAGAAATCCAAAAAAAGATAAAAGAGAAAAAAAAGGAACTTGAGATATTAAAAACTATAATACCTGATAAAGCTGAGGTTGACAAAATTTTAAAATTCACTGCAAGTAATGTTTACAAATCCAATCTTATTTTAAATAAATTTAACATATCAAAAGAAGAAACAGTTTATGTAAGCTATGATGAGCAAAATAAAACTTTATTTATAAGAAAGTCAGAAAAAAATAAAAAGCTCCATAAAAAAGGAATTAATACGAAAAATGAAATTCAATTAAAACGTATAACTGTAAATTTAGACCTGATAGGTTCACCAAAAAACTTACTAAAATACATAAAAGAATTGTCCAGTTCCAAAAGGTTGTTAATAATAGATGATATTTCTTTAAAAACAGAAAAAGAAGCAGTAAAAATAAATATGAACGTATCAACATTTTATTCTCAGGAGATGACAAAATGAAAAATTTATTTTTATTACTAAATGTTTTAATTATTACAATATCGTATGCCCAAAACGAATACTTTTATAACATAGGAAATAGTGTTGGATACATTAAAGATAATAAAGGAAATAAATACCTTGTAATTGAAGAAAATTCAGGAGCGAAGCTTATTAAAGTAAATGAAAATCCGGAAGAATTGATGAAAGATAAATTTGGAATCTCAAAAGAAGATTTAAAATTTGGTGGGGATGAACGATGAAAAAGATTAAAAGGACTCTTACAATTTTATTTATTTTTGCATTAACTTCTGTATCAATTGCACAAACAAAGATAACTGGAGAATTTTACGGGGCTAAATTAGGAACAGTAGTTGATGCATTATCAAAATTAGAAGATAAAAATGTTATATGGGACAATGATGCTGTATCTTATAAAGATAAACAGGTTTATATATCCATAAGAAAACCTATACCTATAAATAAAATATTTACTACAGTTTTAGACGAATATAATCTTATGTATATAAATAAGCGTAATCTAATAAACATAAAAGTTGCTTCTGAAAAAATCCTGGTAATACCTTCCGATATAATCACCTATCTTGGTAAAGGTATTTTTTCTTCAATAAAGACATTTATAAAATCAAACCTAACTTCAGCAGGTAAAATTAAAGTTTATCCAGAAAGCTACTCAATATATATAAAAGATACTAAAGAAAACGCTGAAAAATTAGAAAAGTTATTTAATTCTTACATACAACCATTAAAAGAACAAGCTGAAATGATAAAGAAACAAGAGGAAGAAAAAAGAAAAAAACTTGCCGAAGAGAAAAAAGTACTAAGTCAATTAATAAAGAAAGAAATACAAATATCACCAGACAAATTTAAAGAAATAGAAGATAAATTAATAGAACGTTTATCTCCATTTGGAAGATACGAATATAACCCCAAACAAAAAGCTCACTA
>NZ_ABHJ01000171.1:0-2120 GCF_000171895.1 Hydrogenivirga sp. 128-5-R1-1 | reverse complement strand
CAAATTCATTTACGCTAATATCTACATTAGTTTCAACTTCATTTTCCTTAAGTTCTGTAATGCTGTTTTTTATTTTTTCTTCAACCATTATTTCAACTTTTTCAAGTAATTTATTAAAATCTATCTCTTGCTTTGTTTGTATTTCCCTTTTTTCCACAAAGAGCTTATATTTTTTTTTCTTTTTAAAGGGAAACCATTTTATTTTTTCAAAAATTTCCTCATAATGGAGAATTTTTATATCCTCTCCAAGTTCTTCTTTTGCCTTATATATAAGCTTTTGAAGGTCTTCACCTTCGTATATTTTCACATCATTATTCATTTGCATCTATTGACTCCAGTATATTTAATTTAATTTTTGAATCAATATCACTATATGATAATACAGCAAAATTTGGCAAGTAAGGTTCTATAATTTGTTTTACATATCTTCTTATGGCAGGAGAAGTTAAAAGCACTGGTGTTGCCTGATTCATAATAAATTTTTCGGCAGATTTGCTTAATTTAGTTATCAGCTTTTGAACAAATCCGGGGTCTAAAGGTGGAAGTTCACCGTCTGCCTCTTTAATTTTTTGTAAAATGTAATTTTCAGTTTCAGGAGACAAAACAACTGCGTATAAATTGTTATCTTTTGCATATTTTGAAGTTATTATCTTTTTCAATCCCTGCCTAACAAACTCTGTAAGTATATCCGGGTCATTTGTTTTTATAATGTTATCTGAAAGGGTTTCAACTATGGTTAAAATATCTCTTATTGGAACTGCTTCTTTAAGTAAATTTTGCAGTACTCTGTGAAGTATATTCAGTGGTACTTGTTCTGGAACAATTTCTTTTATGATTGGGTATTTTTTTGCTACTGTATCTACTATTTCTTTTGTTTCTGCCCTTCCAAGTATCTCATAGGCATGATTTTTTATAACTTCAGACATGTGGGTTATTATAACCGTTGGTATGTCAACAACTGTATATCCAAGCATTTTAGCTCTATCTTTTAGCTCTGGTTTTATCCAGTATGCATCAAGTCCAAAAGCAGGTTCTTTTGTTTTTACTCCTTCTATCTGTCCTTTTGTATTTCCAGTATCAATAGCAAGCAAATGATCCGGCATTACTTCACTTTTTGCCACTTCAACATCTCTGATAAGTATTCTATACTCTCCGGGTTTTAATTCTAAGTTATCTTTAATATGTATCAAAGGAATAATAATTCCAAGCTCCTTTGAAAGTTGTTTTCTTAAAGATTTAATTCTCTTTATAATCTGTCCATCTTGAGATTCATCAACAAGAGGTATAAGACCGTATCCTATCTCAAATGTTATAGTTTCAGGCTGTGTTATAAGCTCTTCAGGTTCTTCCTCCTCTTTAGAGGCTTCTTTTATCATTTCTTTAGCTTTTTCTTCTTCCTCAATTTTTTGTTTTTCTTTCATGGAAGACTGCATTATGTATCCTGTAATTGCAAGAAGTGCTCCAAGTAAGAAAAATGGTATAGTTGGCATCCCTGGAACTATTCCCATTATGAATAAAGCTGCTGATGCCATGTAAAGAGCTTTAGGAAATGATGTTAACTCTTTTACTATCTCTACACCAAGATTTTCTTTTGCAACTGCTCTGGTTACCATGAGACCAGCTGCCGTTGAAGTGATTAAAGAAGGTATTTGCGAAACAAGACCATCTCCAACTGTAAGTATTGTAAATGTTTGTAGAGCAGACTTTAAATCCATACTATGCTGAAAAATACCTATAGCAATACCACCTATAATATTTACAAGGGTTATTATAATTCCTGCAATGGCGTCTCCTCTTATAAATTTACTTGCACCATCCATTTGCACCATAGAAATCAGCTTCTTTTTGTATTTGCTCTCTTCTTCTCTGGGCTTCTTTTTCATCTATTATCCCTGCGTTTAAATCTGCATCTATTGCCATCTGCTTTCCTGGCATTGCATCAAGTGTAAATCTTGCTGCCACTTCAGAAATTCTTTCTGTACCTTTTGTTATAACAATGAAATTTATTGTAACCAATATAACAAAAACAATAATACCTACTATGTAATTTCCTCCTACTACAAACTCGCCAAATGCTTTAATAACATGTCCTGCAGAGTCAACTCCTTCATTTCCGTGAA
>NZ_ABHJ01000172.1:0-2120 GCF_000171895.1 Hydrogenivirga sp. 128-5-R1-1 | reverse complement strand
ATCAGTCTTTCACCTCTTGCTGTGAAATTATATTTTGATTATACTGCTGGATATTTTTTATGTCAAATTGCCTTCATCAGATAAAATATCAATTAAAAGAGAAGCCGTCCATGAAAAATCTTTAGCTCCGTATCCTTTTCCTTCATGTCCAAAGTACTCATAAAATCCGTAGTGGGAAATCAGGTCTATAATAGATTTTGCTATATAGCTTGCGTATTCCTTGAACTCTAAAAAATCGTATTTTTTCAGCCCCTTATAAATAAGCCAATTCATATTTACCCATATAGGACCTCTCCAGTAAAGATGTGGAGAAAAATCTTTCTGTTTTTTATCATAACTTACAACTGCATAGCATTTTTCACCTAACCTGCAGAAACTACCTGAGTTCATATAATCAAACAGGCATTTTGCTTCTTCATCTGGTGGTATCTTTGCGTATAGAGGAGTAAATCCTGCTGAGACATGAGTATTTATGAGTTTTTTATTCCTGAGGTCATAGTAAAGGTATATATGCTGGTCACAGTCTAAGAGTTTCTCGTTTAAGGCATTTTTTGTAAGCTCGTACCACTCTTCAAATATCCTGTAATCTTCTCCTATAATCCTTGCTATCTCTGCAAGGTCTAAGTTTGACTGAGCAAGAATGGCATTTAAAAGGGGTCCTTTCACAAGAAATGGAGAGTGTTCTAATATGCTTTTCTGGTCATATTTCAGCTCTTTAAAAAGCTCTATTAAATAAATGTAAATGTTGTAATCTTTATCTGTAGGCCTGTATTCCTTTGCAACTGTCTCTATGTCTTTTCGTTTATAGATAGGAAGCTTTTCTTCTTCTACTTTTATTCTTCTGTATATGTCATCCCAGACCGGAATGTTATCTGTTCCAGATTCCCACGGATGAACTATACATATGAGCCCGTCGTTGTCAGGGTTTCTTTCTCTGTACAGAAATTCATGCCAGTTTTTTAGTTTTGGAAAGATAAACTTTAAAAACTCTTTTGCCTTTTTTCTATCTTTTGCGTTTTTATAGATGTAAAGGCAGGCAGTGGCGTGGACAGGTTGCTGGATTATACCTGACGTTTTAACAGAAGGTGAATTTTTATTTATATGGGTCATCCAGTAGTCTGGATCGGGGAAATAGTTTTCAAAATCACAGTGATATACGATATGAGGAAGCATCCCATTTTTCCACTGACCTTTAAACAGGTTTATTATCTCATTTTGTGCTTTTTCCTGGTCGTAATAAGAGTATCCTATCGCTATAAATCCGCTATCCCATGACCACTGGTGAGGATATAGATACTTGGAAGGTGCCGTGTATTTTATCATCCAGTTTTTATACAAAACCTCTTTTGCTTTTTCAAACAGTCTTTCGTAGTTCATTTTATTTTTCCTTTTCCCATATTTTCCGGATAAGGATAGATTTCTTTAAAACTTTTTATCTGATGGATATTTATTCTTCTGAAAATATGTTTTCTCTTTATCTGATGAGGTTTTTCCAACCCAGCTGCGGCTATAAGTTCGACAAAGGCTTTTACAGTCTCATTGTGGTAGTTTTTAACTCTTTCTGCCTTATCTTCAACAACAAGACCTTTTATCAATCTCTCATCTTGCGTTGCAACTCCAACAGGACATCTGTTTGTATTGCACTTTAAAGCATGGATACATCCTAAAGCCAGCATCATCCCCCTTGCACTGTTGCATAAGTCTGCTCCAAGGGCAAGGGCTTTCGCAATATGAAATCCTGTGAATATCTTCCCTGAAGCTATTATCTTAATCTCATCTTTTAACCCAAACTCAACCAATGTGTTGTAAACAAAAGGAACAGCATCTTTATATGGCATTCCAACAGAATTTGAAAATTCTAAAGGAGCCGCTCCTGTACCTCCTTCTCCTCCGTCAACTGTTATAAAATCAGGGTATATTCCCGTTTCAACGATGGCTTTACATATATTGATAAACTCCTCTTTACTCCCTACACAGATTTTAAACCCTACAGGTTTTCCTCCTGAAAGTTCTCTTAAAGTTTGTATGAACTCCATCATTTCATAGTCGTTTTTAAAAGCTGTATGTCTCGGGGGAGATATAACTGTAGTGAATGGTTCTACTCCTCTTATTTTGCAATT
>NZ_ABHJ01000173.1:0-2116 GCF_000171895.1 Hydrogenivirga sp. 128-5-R1-1 | reverse complement strand
CCGATGCTTTAAAAGTTCTAACTAAAGAAGATATTGTCCCTTCAGGTGTTGACAAATTCTTATTTTACCTTGCATCTTTACTTGCTTTTGTTCCAGCTATAATGATTTTAGCAGTTGTTCCTTTTGGACAGCCTGTAAATTTATTTGGATTTGAAATAAAGCCTTACATAACAGACCTGAATGTTGGATTAATACTTGCCCTTGCTTTTGGTAGTATCTCTATTTACGGTGTTATTTTTGCAGGTTGGGCTTCTAACTCAAAATATCCTATGATTGGTGGTCTTAGAAAAGCTGCAGTTTTAATTGGTTATGAAGTTGCCCTTGGTTTTGCAATGGTGGGACCAATTATGCAGGCTGGGACTTTTTCATTAAAAGAAATAGTTGAAGCACAGCAAGGACTTTGGTTTATTATTCCTAACATACTTGGGTTTGTAGTTATATTATTTGCAATACTTGCAGAAACAGGGAGAACGCCTTTTGACGTTCAGGAAGCAGAAGCAGAGCTTGTTTCTGGATATAACACAGAATATTCTGCTATGAAGTTTGGATTATTCCCACTTGCTGAGTGGTATATAGCAACATTTGTTTTAAGTGCAATTGCTGTAATTTTATTCTTTGGTGGATGGAATGGACCTCATATTTTCGGGCCAATTTCGCCATTTATATGGTTTTTCTTGAAACTTGCAATGATGTTTATGTTCTTCTTATGGGTTCACTGGACACTTCCAAGATACAGAGTTGACCAGATTACAGAGCTTGCATGGAAAGTAATGCTACCGCTTTCACTTTTAAACATACTTGTTGTAGCAATATGGATAATGATTTTTGGATAAGATGGTAAAGGTAAAGTACTTAGAAAGACCAAAGCTTTCAAATACGGAAAGAATTTTCTTTATTGATTTTATAAAAGGTATGAAAATTACAATAAAAAATTTCTTTAGAAAAACAATTACAACAAGATATCCTTATGAAAAATTAACACCTCCAAAAAGATTTAGAGGTACTCACGCACATAGAGTAAGAGACGGCAAAGAACCACCTTCTTTTAATGTTTTACTTCAATTTATGGAAATAAAAGAAGGTGAAAGTAGATGTGTAGCCTGCTATATGTGCCAGCAAGCATGTCCTGTACCTTCACTTTTTAACATTGAAGCCCAGCAACTGCCAAATGGAAAAAAAAGAGTAAAAAGATTTGATATGAACCTTTTAAACTGTTTGTACTGCGGTCTTTGTGTAGACGCCTGTCCTGTTGATTGTATAATAATGACTGACAATTATGAATCAGCAAGCTATACCAGAAAAGACTGTACTATTCATATAGATGATATGTCTCAAAGGGGCTTTAATTTTGATGAAAGAAGGTATAATGAGCCTGATAGAATTTGGATAGATGATGAAGTTAGAGAAAAATTGTGGGGGCAAATTAAATGGAGTTAACTCAGATAGCTTTCTGGATATTTTCAAGCTTAGCAGTTTTATCTGCAATAGGAACAATATTTTTCAGGAACATGGTTTATACTGTTTTATCTTTAATTTCAACATTAATAATGGTCTCAGGTTTATTTTTCACCATGGGAGCTGAGCTTGTAGGGGCTATTCAGCTTCTAATATATGCAGTTGCAATAGTTGTATTTTATGTACTTGTTATATCAACAGTTCCAGAATTTAAAGGAAAAGCAGTTGACCCTAAATACATGCTTTTATCTATCCCTGTCGGGTTTTTAATCTTTTTAGAGCTTGCTTATGTCTCAATTTATGGAGCATGGAAATCAAATACAGGTATTTTTTCAACAGAAGTTATTGATAAAATAGGAAATGCTAAAGCAGTTGGTACAATGCTGTTTACCAAATATCTTTTCCCATTTGAAGTAGCATCTTTAATACTTCTTGTTGCAATGATAGGTGCCATTATTATAGGTAGAAAAGAAGAAAAACAGGAGGCTCAGGGATGATTCCTTACGAATATTATATAGCCTTAAGTGGTCTTTTAATGGTTTTAGGGCTTGTAGGTATAATTATAAGAAGGAATATTATTGCAATGCTCATATCAACAGAACTTATGTTAAATGCAGTAAATATTGCATTTGTTGCATTTGACATGAAACTGCACGATGTT
>NZ_ABHJ01000174.1:0-2116 GCF_000171895.1 Hydrogenivirga sp. 128-5-R1-1 | reverse complement strand
TAAGTGTATCTCTTTACCCCATCTTCAACTAAGTACTGAACTTCCTGTAGTATTTCCCCAATTCTTCTGCTCCTTTCTTTTCCTCTTGTAGCAGGAACTATACAGTAAGTACATTTTTTATCACAACCTCTAATAATAGTCACATAAGCTGTATATTTGTTATCTCTAACTGTTGGATAGCTGTCAAGCTGTGTTTCATTTTCATCTATATCTTCAATAATTTCTACTGCTTTGTTTCCTTGCTGTGCCTCTTCTAAAAGCTGAGGTAGATGGTGTATGTTTGTCGTTCCAAACACCATATCTATAAACGGTGCTTTTTGAAGTATTTCATATCCTGCCCTTTGTGCAAGGCATCCACATACACCTATAACAGCATCAGGGTTTTTATTTTTTACTTTTTTAAATTCTCCTAATGCAGATAAAACTTTCTGGTCTGGCTTTTCTCTTACTGAGCAGGTATTTACAAGTATTACGTCTGCTTCTTCCCAGCTTTCTGCTGGCTCATAACCGAGAGTTTTTAGAATTCCTGCCATTTTTTGGCTGTCATTTATATTCATCTGGCATCCAAAAGTTCTAATATAGTACTTTTTCATTTTCTACCCCAAAGAAAAATTTTTAAATAAATATTATCTAATAAAAAGATATATCAGATGATGATTTATTCCATAATAAAGCACTGAATAATTTTGACAATTAGTCTGACAGAAGTCTTTGGATTAGCTTGTTTACTTTCTCTTCTTTATTTAATAGCTTCGCAATGTCAAAAAGGTTCTGTCTATAATCATCATTAAGAGGGTTCATCGTTATTGCTTTATAAAAAAACTTAAAAGCCCCTTCCATGTCTTTTCCTATATAATGAATAACCCCAAGAATATTGTAAATAGGAGCTCCTTCATAAAACTGCAAAACATCAGGAACTGCAGATAAAACCTCTTTAATTTTACCCTCTTTTACTGCACTTTCTAAATTATCAATAATGTCTTCTATATTTTGAATTTTTTCTTCATATTCTAAAATTTCTTTTTCTTTCAATCCTTGTTCTTCAAGCATATATTTAGCTTTTTCAAATTCTCCCATTTTCATATATGTATCTATTAACTCTTTCAATGAATATTGATTGTGGAAAGTAAGAAGAGCTTTTTTATAAAATTCTGCAGCATTATAATAGTCAAAATATTCCTTTAGTTTACCTGCTGTTATAGAAAATGCAGTTGCTTTTGCAATTTTTTCATTTTTCCAGTTAAGCTCAGGGAAAAGTTCATTTTCCATACTATATATTTTTAATAAATCTCTTAGATTTTTTGAATGAAAAGATGTGTCTATAAATGTTTTTGTTATTTTATTTGTAGTAAAACTAAATTCAGACAACTTTAAAGTAATATTTTTTAAATTTAATGATAAAAATCTGTAAAACTCATAATCTTCAAATTCTTCATCAAATTTCCCAAATTTTTCAAAAATACTTTTTTTTGTTAAAACTCCAAACTCTGGAAGATACTTTTCAAGCGTTAAACCTTGTAAAAGTTCTAATTCATTTTTATACCAGTCTTTAAAATTTTTTATATTTTCTTCATTATTTAAATCAATTAATATCTCATTTGGGTAAATAATATCAACATCAGGGAATTCTTCTAATATTTCTTCATACTCCTCAAAAGTATCTTCTTCTAAAATAGAGCCAGTTTTTAGCCATAAAATATATTCATTATTTGCATTTTCTAAGAGTTTATTTCTTAAAAACGCTTTGTTTTCAGAGTTTATATTTAAGCACTTTATATCATAATCTGTGTCTATTCCTGATAAATCTTCTGTATTCCCTGAATATATAATTTCGTTTATATACTCTTCATTACCTTCTATGTTTTCAAGCGTTTCTTGTAAAAAACCTTTTGAATCTTCTAAGATACAGACAGATACTTTCATAAAACTCTCCATAAACATTATTTTTACTATAAGATTTTCGGTATAATTTGAAAAAAATTTAAGCTTTTCTATTTTATTATCCGAAATAAATAAATGGAGTAAATGATGAATTTAAAAAGTAAAAAAGTACTTGTAACAGGAGCTTGCGGTTTTATAGGAAGTCATTTGGTAGAAAGATTACTTGATGAAGGCT
>NZ_ABHJ01000175.1:0-2115 GCF_000171895.1 Hydrogenivirga sp. 128-5-R1-1 | reverse complement strand
CAAAAGAACTTGCTAATATTGCTGGTATTCCTCAGCCTGTAATTTCTTATATAGAAACAGGAGAAAGACTTCCTACAGAAAAACATGCCCTTGCCATAGAACAAGCAACCAATGGAGAAATAAAAAAAGAATGGCTTGTGTTTCCTGATGCATACAAAGAAGAAATAGAAAACTACCTTAACGAAAATAAACCAGTAGGAGCGGTAAAATGACTTGCTGCTGCATCCCCCTCCTCCCTGAGCAATACCTCCTAAAGGTTGGGCTTTGCCCCCTCCCAGCCTTTTCTTTTTCAGCATTTTTTTATCCTCCTGAGTATAAGAGTATGACGGGAGAGGGTAAAGATAAACTGAAAACCAAAAACAAAGCTCAGTCAAAAACTGAAGGAGAGGCTTATGTGTAAACCGGCATTTAAAGAAATAGCTGCAGATTTAGGCATGGAGCTAATACAGGAAGCAAAAGAAAAAGGATTTGACTATGAAGACTTAGCCGACCACATTGGCGGAACTAAACTAACAATGAAAGCATACCACTATGGAGACAGTACGCCATCGCTGGCAGTATTTATAGGACTTTGGAAAAAAGTTAAACCAGAAAAAATATTAAAAAAATTTGCATCATGGTCAGGCTATGCAGTCTTTAAACTTCCCCAGATAGACCAGCAAACAGCTCATCCAGTAATACTAACCAAAAAAACAGCTGTTTCACTTAAAGAGTTTTCCGAGTTTTTAGACCAAACAGGAAACGCAATTGCAGACAACAAAATAACAAAACAAGAAGCAGAGATTATAGAAAAAGAAGGCTTAGAAGCAATAGAGAAAATACTTGAGATAATCCACATAGCAAAGGAGCTGTCAAGATGAATGCTTTTGCTTTTTCTCCTCACGCTTTATTAGATAGGCTAAAATTACAGTGGCAAGAACCCCAATTAAAGAAACAAAACCAATTATCCAAGCATAATATTCCTCAACGCTCATTATCATCACCTCCTAAATATATTAAAACAGAGCCAGCTATTACATTTATTAAAAAACCACCAACAGCCATAATAACAAGCTTAAAAGTTAGCTCACCCTTTACAAAAGGCTGTAAAAGTAAAAAAACCAAAACAGCAACAGAAATATTTAAAAAAGTCTTTCCAAGCTCATTAGCAACATTTTTAAACCTGTTCATAAAAATAATTATAACCGATACTTTGAGGGCAGCAAGATGAACAAAATAACCCAAAAACAAAAAGATTACATATTAAGCCTTTGCTCAAAGTTAAAACCTGAAACCGTACACGAAATATCAAGGCAGTGGGATTTAAATAACCTTGATAACTTCACAATCGGACAGGCCAACAACCTAATAAAAGTCTTAAAAAGCCATCTACAAGCTGAAAAAGGAGTAAGGATATGAGCATAATAGCAATAGACCCGGGAATAGAAAAAACAGGATATGCAGTTGGAGCTAATAACAAAGTTCTTGAAATTGGAACTATAAAAACCTCAAAAAAAGACGGAACTGATTTTGACAGAGTTTCAAAAATAAAAGAAGCCGTAAGAGATTTAATCCTAAAACATCAAGTTAGCCTTATGCTCATAGAAGAATATCACGTTTACGGAAATCCGTTCATAACAGGCGGAAAATCACACGGAGAAAAAACCATAAAAGTAATAACAGCCTTAGAATTCTTAGCAAATGAGATACACATAGACTGTCAGCTTATACACTACAAATCATGGAAAGCAAGCTTTGACAGGATAAAACCATTAATAACAATGTCCCCAAAATTCAAAACCTTAAATAAACTTTATGAAAGCCTATTAATAAAAGCAAACTACACCCAAAAAGGCACAAAAAGAAAAGGCAAAAAAGAAGACCATGAGCTTGACGCATTTAGAATGCTAATTCCTGAAATAATTGATTTAAAAGCAGTGATTTCACAAAATTAAGGAGGTATAAAGATGAAAACACAAAAAAGACGAAAGGGATGTCAGAGCAATAGCCTTTATCCCCTTCGCAAACAAACACCATGCCAAAGAATATTTTAAAACATTTTTGAAGCCTTTCAAAAAACAAGAAGGAAAAGAGTTTACATCTGTTGGGCTATCAATGTTAATAGCTCAGTCTCAC
>NZ_ABHJ01000176.1:0-2096 GCF_000171895.1 Hydrogenivirga sp. 128-5-R1-1 | reverse complement strand
AAGATAAAGAATATCTAAACTATCTTAAAAAGGAAGGTCTAATATCAAAAGTTCCTGAAGGTGAAACTTTTGATGACTTTATTTCTGTTTTAAAAGAAATCTATGCTCCATATACTTTTGAATGGGCAGCAGAAGAAACTAAAGTACCTATAGACAGACTTGAAAAACTTTACGAATTAATACTTTGGGCTGGAGATAGAATTACTTCTTACTTCTGGAGAGCCCAGGCTGCAGGAAACCGTGGTGGTTGGATGCATGCAGGTAGAACAGGAAACTTCTTACTTGCTTTAACAGGTTCTATTGGCGGAGTTGGTGGAACAGGATGGCACCACTGGCATTCACTTGGAGTTGGAAACAATGGTGGAGCGTCTACATTAAAAGACAAACCTAAACCTGTAGATGCCTGGAGTGAACTGCTCTGGCCGCCAGAATGGCCTATTGCAGCTTATGAGTTAAGTATAATCCTTCCACACTTACTTTCTGATGATGAATGGAGAAAAAAATGGGAGAAAAGAGGACTTAAAATACCTGATAAAATAGAAGTGTGGATAGGAAGAATGTACAACCCTGTATGGACTAACCCAGATGGGTTCAGATGGATAGAAACTTTGACAGATGAAAATAAATTTGGATTGACAGTTCATTTATCTCCAACATGGTCAGAAACAAGCTGGCATGTTGATTACATACTTCCTGTTGGTCTTGCAGGTGAAAGACACGACAACCAGACTGCTGAAACAAAACCAGAAAGATGGACTGCATTCAGACAGCCTGTATTAAGGGTTGCACTTCAAAAAATGGGATGGAAACCTGAAAATCCTGCAAGAGCTACACTTGAAGCTCACAAAAAAGTTGGACTTGGTGAAGTATGGGAAGATGATGAATTCTGGATTAATCTTGCATGGGCTATAGACCCAGACGGCTCACTTGGTATAAGACAGTACTGGGAGTCTAAGAAAAATCCAGGACAACCTGTTACAGTTGAAGAATGGTACAATGCATGTTTCTCTACAATACCAGGCCTCAAGAAAATATGTGAAAAGATGGGAATTACCCCTTATGAATACATGAGAGATAGAGGTGCTTGGACAGAGGAAACTAACGTTTACAACGTGATGGAAAGGGAAGTTCCTTATGACCCTGTTAAGAAAGCAATAAAAGTAAAAGGAAAATGGATACCTCTTTCTGAATGTGAAATTGATGAAAATGGAGCTGTATTCTTAAAACACCACAACGCTAAAAAATATCACTCTGAAAGACACATACTTGCAGTTAAAAAAGATGGTAAATTCTTAAAAGGTTTCCATACTGCTACAGGACACCTTGAGTACTACTCAAAAACCCTTGTAGAATTTGGCTGGCCTGAATATGCTATTCCTATTTATCCAAGAACTGATGAACAAAGAAAGAAATGGATACATATCTTATCTCACGTTCACCACTCTTACATGAATGAAGAAAATGCATTTGTTCTAAACCCAATATTCAGACTTGTTTACAACATTCACACCCGTTCTGTAAACGCTAAATGGCTTATGGAAATTTCTCAAAACCACAACCCTGTATGGATACATGAAAGTGATGCTAAAAGACTCGGCATTAAGAGAGGTGAACCTGTTAAATTAAGAGTTATTGATACACTAACAGGTATAGAAACAGGATACTTTGTTGGTATGGCTATGCCTACACAGGCTATAAGACCGGGTGTTGTTGCATGTTCTCACCATCAAGGTAGATGGAGAGTTAGAAACTTTGTAAATGTTGATGGATTTAACCAGCCTTTAGGTGTAATGACATTTGGTTCTTCAAGAGTAGAAATAAACAGAAATGGAAATACCTGGAGCATGAGAGTAAAAGAAGGAGCTCTTCCAAGAGATATTGAGATTAAACACAGTGAGAAATGGTTAAAATGGCCTTATCCTAAATTTAACGAGGATATTAAAGAAGTTTGGTGGAAAGCAACTACCGGTGTATGGCAGAACGCAGTATTCCCTCCAAACCCTGACCCACTTTCAGGTATGCAGTGCTGGCATAAAAAAGTACTCTTAGAAAAAGGTGGTCCAGATGATAGAATCGGTGATGTGGTAGTAAATACA
>NZ_ABHJ01000177.1:0-2090 GCF_000171895.1 Hydrogenivirga sp. 128-5-R1-1 | reverse complement strand
CTCAAGAAATGCTGACATAAAGCTCTTGAAGAAAGTATATTTATAGCCTTGTATGCCTTTACTATATTTATGTATTTTTTGAAAGCTTTATCTGTGAAACTAACATTTCCACCACCTGCAAGCATTAACCTGTGATTAATGTATTTTTTTGTATCATTTAAATTCAAAGGTGTAAGATAAGCTTTACTTGTAATTCTTTGAAGAAGTTGTCTTAACTGCGGTGTTTTTAATTTTTCGTCTAATTCTGGTTGTCCGACAAGCACTATCTGAACAAGTTTTTCTTTGTCTGTTTCTAAGTTTGATAGAAGTCTTAGTTCTTCCAGTGTTTCTAAAGGAAGAAGCTGTGCTTCATCAACTATTATAAAAACTTTTTTACCGTTTTTGACTTTTTCTTCAAGTGTTTTTTTAAAAAGTTTTAAAAGTTCTTCTTTATTTTCCTCTTTTGTTTCTACTCCTAAATCATGGAGTACAGCTCGTAAAAACTCTTCTGGTTTTAGCTGTGGTGAAAGTATAAGTGAGTATTCAGCAAAGTTTTCTAAACTATTTAAAAATTTTCTGATGACTGTTGTTTTTCCAGTTCCTGGTTCACCGATAATTATACAGAAACCTTCTCCGGAATCTACAACATATTTTAAAAGCCTTTCTGCATTTCTGTGGGATACTGAAGGGAAAAAATATGAAGGGTCTGGAGTAATTCTAAAAGGGTCTTCTTTTAAACCAAAAAATTCCAGATGGTCTATCATTTTCCTTTCCCTTTATTTTTTTTATTCATTTCTTCTGGAACAATAATTGTTCTTACCTTTTTGTTTTTTCCTATAACCACAGCTTTATCTTCTTTCATGTAATAAATAATCTCATCTCCTTCAAGAATATTACTTTTTTTCTTTACCATAGCATTTCCTATTAGTCTAATAATTTCTTTATTTGCGTTATATATTCCTTTATTTGCCTTTCCTTTGTAGAGACCTTTTTCAAATTTTACATTTCCTTCTGCTATTATTTCTTTTATTTTAGAGTTTTCATCAAAATAAACACGCATTAAATTTGACCACAATGTGAAATCACCTTTTCTTACAATTACATTGTCCTTGTAAACAGCAATTTTTTGCTTATTGTCGTATTCAAAAGAATCTGCTTCTATAACTATTGGTACTTTATTTTTTTCATTACTTTCGGTTTGTGCATATAAAAAACTTGTAAGTAGTAGTACAACCATTAATAAACTTTTAGCCATTCTTTTCTCCGTAGACTTGAGTTTTAACCTTTTTTAAAATTATTTTTTCCTTTTTTAAATCTATAAACAGGTGTTTACCGAAAGTTTTCATATTTTTTGTAATTATTTTATTTGTCTGATTATTATATGCTATGCTTTTTTTAATATTAAATATTAGTCTTGAAGTTAAAAGGTTTAATCCTTTCGTTGAAACTATAACATTATCCTGGAGTTCTACCAGTTTTTTTTTATCAAATTTACCTGTGTCAGCTTTTATATTTATAGTTTTATCAGGCTCTACAATATCTGCATTTATGTATTTACCTTCTATATAGTATATTTTATCTATAAGAATGTTTCCTTTTACAATTATTTTTTTTGAGTTTTTGCTTACTAAAGTAAAATCGTATATCCTTGCTTCTTTATAGCTTAAATTTTTTATCTTAGATTTTTCTAATTGATTGTTTATAAGGTTTATTATTAAAGCAATAATTCCAAAAATAAATGTGTATATTAGGGCTTTCTTTTTCACTTCTTCACTTTTGTTTTATTTTTTCTTATTTCCCACTTAGGACTGAACATTTCTTCAAATATATCAATATATTTTTCAACATCTTCATTTGTGGCTTTATTTTTCAAGTACATAGTTGGTCTGTGAAGTATTTTATTAATTATAGAGTTTACTGCAAGTTCTATATTTTCTCTTTCCTTTTCATTTAAATAAGGCATGTCATTAAACAGTCTTTCAAGCTGATAATCTTTTATTTCCTCTGCAAAATGCCTTACATTTGCAATTACTGGCGAAAGTTTCTGCTGGGCAAGCCATTTTTCAAATTTTTTTACCTCTTCATCTATTATTATTTCTGCCCTCGCAGCC
>NZ_ABHJ01000178.1:0-2086 GCF_000171895.1 Hydrogenivirga sp. 128-5-R1-1 | reverse complement strand
CTAATGCATCTGTTGCTATAGTAGCTACTAATGAACTATCTATACCACCACTTAATCCAATTACAACTTTCTCAAATCCATTTTTCTTTATATAATCTTTCAAGCCAAGAACAAGTGCTTTGTATATTTCTTCAGCTTCAGAAAGAGAATTAAGTACAATTTTTTCATTTAAAGGGATTTCATGTTTTTTTATCTTATAATCTAAAAATATTTCTTTTACTCTTTCTTCTCTTTTATATTTAGCTCGTAGATTTCTAAGTCTGTTATCTTTCAACTGATTTCTAAAAATAGCATCTAAATCTATATCACAAACTAATAAATCTTCTTCAAAAGACTTGCCTCTTACTTCAAAGTTCCCATTGGGCAATATGACACTGCTGCTCCCATCAAATACAAGTTCATCTTGTCCCCCTACCATATTCACATAAGCTATAGATACAAAGTTATCTTTTGCTCTTACTTTTAACATTTCTTCTCTATAGTTTATTTTGCCTAATGTATAAGGCGACGCATTTATGTTAATTATTAATTCTGCTCCTTCTATAGCTTGAATATTTATTGGGTTTTCCGGATACCATATATCCTCACATATGGAAAGACCTATTTTATAACCTTCTATATTTAAAAGGGTTATCTCATTTCCCTTTTGAAAATATCTGACTTCATCAAAAACACCATAATTAGGAAGATAATTTTTATGGTATATACCGACAATTTCTCCATTATATAAAACACCAGCAGCATTATAAATATCCTCTTGTTTATCAACAAATCCAACAATTACAATTATGTCTTTGGTATGCAGAGCTATTTTTTTTACAGCTTCTAAGTTTGCATTTATAAATGAGTCTTTAAGAAGCAAATCTTCTGGTGGATAACCTGTAATTGCAAGTTCTGGAAAAGCTATAATATCAACTTCTTTTTTCTGTGCTTTTTTAATATAGTCAATTATTTTTTCAGCATTTTTTTCTATATCTCCTACTGTAGGATTAATTTGTGCAAGAGCAAGCCTTATTTTTTTCATTTGATATACCCATTAAATTTATCACTACAATTAGGATAAAAAAAAAGCTCCCTCCCTGCAAGAGGGAAGGAGCAACATATAGGTAGGTTCCCCGAAAGGTTTATTTCCAGCCTTTTAGAACAATCTCTTGAGCTTTTTTGTATGGATATTTTTTAACAAGTTCATCAACTGAAAGTTTCTGGTCTCCTTCTCTCATGAAGTGAATTAGAACAACAGATGCCCAGTAGTCATTTGCATACTCAGTTCCTTCAAGTTGAACAGGTACACCTTTTTTGTTAACTGTATGACATGCGGCACATGTTACTGGACCTGCATAACTTCCATCTGGAGAGAACTGAAGTGCTTGTTCATGTGTTGTTAAATCAACAGTTCTGTTGTCTCCTTCGTATCTTGTTGGATATAAACCGTGTGGAGACTCGTGGCAAGATTGGCAAGCTATGCTTCCATGAGCTTTAGAATATCTGTAAAGTGAGTATTTATTTGGCTGGTCAATTGGGAAGTATTTTCCACCCTGACTTTCAACAAATGGTGCAAGGTGACAGTTTGAACAGTGAGGCTCAGACGCTGCAAGCCACCAGTCTTTACCTGCGGATGCCACGTCGTAAGGAACAGGTTGTCCTTCTTTTGCATTCCAAGGTAATAGTTTAGCTTTTCCGTCTTTTTTAACAAGTTTAACTAAAGTTGCACCAGTATGTTTAGCATAGTAGTCATAAACAGGATTTTGTCCGTCTTTTATTCTTGGGTCAGCCATTTGTTTAAATTTGTTAATATCACCATTTGCAACAGCTTTTATAATTTCTTCTATAGATTTGTTTCTAAGGGTTTTACCTTCTTGAGTTACAGCATTTTTGAAATCATCGTATTTGTATAATTCTTGAGTTAACTGGTTATGACAGTCTGTACATGTTAAACCTCTGATTTGAGAAATAGGTTCGTCATCTTCATTTCTCATACTTACATTCTTTAAGTACCATTTTCCAAGCTCGTTGAGGAAGAATGGTGGTTTTACATGTGGGTTAGAGTGTGCATCTCTTCTAAGATAACAACCGCCGCCTGCAGTTC
>NZ_ABHJ01000179.1:0-2060 GCF_000171895.1 Hydrogenivirga sp. 128-5-R1-1 | reverse complement strand
ATCTTTTAATATGTGTAGAAAATTTATTTGGTCTTTCAAAAGAAAAATGTAAAAATATAATTGGAAAAACAGCAATAACTGTGTCTGTTTACGACAATCAGTACTCCCTTGTTGTTGATGAAATTATAAAGATACAGGAGATAGAAAATACAGGTAGTTCAAGTGATGTTGTAAATTTTTATAAAGTTCAAGACAAAGTTTTAGAAGAAATAACCCCAGAATTCTTAAAGTTGAAGATAAAAGTTCCATCCTTTAAACAGTTAAGTACTGCTCAAAAAGGAAGAAAAATAAAAGAAGAAAAAAATGATGAAGAAAAAACTTTTATCATATTTACATTAGGAAACAAACCTTTTGCTATAAATACGGATTATCTTAAAAAGGTTGAATATATAGATAATCTTGAGGGGAATATAGCTTTTGAAAACGAATGGATAGAAGGTGTTTATCTTGTAAAAGGAACACCAGTAAAGACTGGAAATTTAAAAAAATTGTTTGGAATTAATGATGGAAAAGAAGAAAACCTACTGATACTGGAAAAAGAAAATAAAAGTCTTGGTATAAAAGTTGATGATATTGTGGATATATATTCCATAAAAAAAGACCATATAAACGAAGGAACAAACGAAAACAATATATTAAAAGATTTTTTTGTTTATGATAAAAAAGTTGTATCTGTTTTGTCAGAAAAATTTTTAGATGAAGCTATCAGTAAATACTCTTTAAAGTATAATAAAACTGATGGCGTAGATAAAACTCAGCATACAAAACATAAAGAAATAGATATTCTAATAATTAACATACTTGGTGAAAAATTTGCTATTAAAATGGAGGATGTTGCAGAAGTTTTAGAATATGACGATGTAAATATATCAAATTATCCAACAGAAAATAAATTTATAAAAGGTCTTGCAGCTTATAAAAATCAATCATTTTTCTTGGTTTCTTTTGAGGAAGTTTTTAATAAGGAAATAAATATTGATGAAAACGTAAGGATTATCTTAATTGAAAAAAATGGGAAATATATAGGTATATTAGCTTCTGATATAGAGGATATTGTGTCTGTTCCTGAAGAAAATATAGCTCAGCTTGACAATAATAAAACGATAATAGGTGGAAATGTGATTTTAGATAAAGAAATAGTAAATTTATTAAATATTAATTGGTTAATATCAAATGAAAACTAATTATAAAAATGGACTTGAAATTAGAAAAGTTAAAAAGGCTTAGGGATTATATAAGCTCTAAATATGGTATTTATATAGATAACGATAAACTTGTGTCTATTTATAATAAGAAATTTCAAAAATTAATGGAAAAGTATGGCTATAATAATTTTGAACAATTTTATAAGGATTTTATATTCAGAAAAAATTCTTACTTGATTGAAGATGTTTTAAGTAATATAACTGTAAATGAAACTTATTTTTTCAGAGAGGAATATCAATTTGAAGTTTTAGTTAACAATATTTTGCCAGATTTAAATGACAGGAAAGATAGAAATAGCTCTATAAATATACTTAGCGCTCCATCTTCAACAGGAGAAGAGGTTTATAGTATAGCAATATACATAATGGAAGAAGGTAATATGGTACACGAAAGAGATTTTATGCTTCTTGGGATAGACATAGATTCAAAGGCAGTAGAAAAAGCAAAGGCAGGTATATATACAGAGAGAAGTGTATATAAGGTACCTCCGATAATTTTACAAAAATATTTTATAAAAACAGGAAAGTATTATAAAGTAAAAGACTTTCTGAGGCAGGCCGTGAATTTTAAAGTTGTAAATGTTCTTGATAAATATTCAATGAAAAAACTTGGAAAATTTGATGTCATTTTTTCCCGCAATATGCTTATATATTTTGAAGAAAAAAGTAGATTGGAAGTACTGACAAATTTTTACAGCATATTAAACGACAACGGTTATCTTTTTTTAGGACATGCTGAAAGAATACCTAATAATTTTCCATTGTTTAGGCAAGAAAAAATAAATGGAGTGTTTGTGTATAGAAAAAATGGATAAAAAAGAAAACTTGCTAAATCTTTTAAATATGTGTGTAAGA
>NZ_ABHJ01000180.1:0-2059 GCF_000171895.1 Hydrogenivirga sp. 128-5-R1-1 | reverse complement strand
ATCTCATTAGAATCTAATAGCTCAATAAATGCCCTCAACTCCTTTCCGGATTGAACTTCAACAATAGCAGCTGTAGTCGGTTCATCCATAGCAGGCAGTATTTTCTTACCTAATAATGCATTAATCAGAGAAGATTTTCCAGAACTAAATTCTCCCAGAAAAGCTATTGAGATACTTAAATCCTTTTTTAGATTTTTAACTTGATTATAAAAATCATCTAAACCATATTTGTGAGAAACTTCTACAATAGAATTTAAAAGAGATTGACATTGCATTGGACTACCCTCCTTTTATTGTTATTTTAATTATAATATTGTAAATATAAATATAAAAGCTAAGACAATGAAGAAAGCAAATAATATTCTTTATCAAGCCCTCAAATAATGCTCCGTAATATCAGCCCTATGATGCCCCATCTCCTCAGAAACCTGTTTCAAAGCCTGCTCATAAGTAAGATTTCCATTTTCCTGAAGCTCATTAAACCTCTCTTGAGCAAAATTCCACCTAAGACCATGAGAACCAGTATAATCTTGTCCACTTTTTTCAGCTGCCAACTTTAAATCAGCTCTATAAGTATCCTTATCAACTTTAAAAACCCCATTTTCCTTAATATGATTTTCAAGTTGTCTATAAGTATCAGCTGACACCTTTATATCCCTAACATAACCACCCTTTCCCTGAACCTCTATCTTTCCAATCTCCTTACCAGTAAAAGGGTCTATATCAATACCCTTTAATTGGTCTTGTTTTATAAGAGAAACTTCATGAAGCCTTGCACCACCCTCATACTGCATCTTAGCCATTAAAGAATGCTCATTTTCTGTTAGATTTTTAATCAAATCCGTTGGATTTTCATAAGCCCTCGCTGGATTTGTTCTTTCTAACGTTTCTTTAGCAATTTCCCTAACTTCCCTTATATGAGACTCAAAACTATAGGAATTTCCTCTACTGTTAATTTCTGAATACCTGTTTAAAGCTACCTCTAACTTTTCAGCTGCAGCTGTATACTGCTGGAAGGTCCTGTAAGAAATACCCTGCTCTATCTTATACTCTAAAAAACTCTTAACGTGTTTTCCTGTCAGCTTTTCAATATCCTTAATACCAAACTCAGATTTCACATAAGACATAAGCTGCTTTACAACATCCCTGTATGAATCTAATGTTTTATAGCTGTAAATACCAAGACCTTTCCCTATCTCATGCCAAGTTTTAGCACCTAATTCTCTTACAAGCTCTTTTTCATAATGCTTAGACTGTCCAATTTTAGATATTACTTCAAAAACTTTATTAACCTGCCACCTGATACTACCACGCATTTTATCAATCTAAATCGCTCATTGTAATATGCTTATCAATAATCCTTGAAAGTTTATTAAACAATGTAGCTTCAAACCTATCCAAATAAA
Source organism: Hydrogenivirga sp. 128-5-R1-1 (assembly GCF_000171895.1). NCBI lineage: Bacteria > Pseudomonadati > Aquificota > Aquificia > Aquificales > Aquificaceae > Hydrogenivirga > Hydrogenivirga sp. 128-5-R1-1. The sequence continues at coordinate 653 of NZ_ABHJ01000180.1, read as the reverse complement.
CCTTATCCCCATTTTTCAAATCTATCCTGAGCAAGATTTTCTCACCCTTGCCGTACTCAGGGACCATAAACCTACCAAACCTCTCCCCAGGAATCATACGACCTGCCAAAAAAGCATCAACACCAGCAGAAACCTCAATAAAATCCAAAATACCCCTAACCAAAACCTTATCCCTGTAAAAAATAGAAATATCTTTCAAAACCCTACCGGCATGAATAAGCCTATAAGACAAAACAAAATTTCCTATTTCCTTTCTTTTTCCTTCATTAATACCTTCAGACACAAAAACCCCCTATAAAAGAAATACACACACAACTTAAACCCCAAGCTTGATTATTTTAATCGTGGCCAAGCTGTAACCACGCACCAACAACACCACACATCACACACACCACCACAACACAAAAACACACCAACACAAGCAAAAAACAACACACCACAAAACAACCGCACTTTTGCCAACCTCCAAAACGGAAGCCAGCACCACCAGTGCCAGGTCAAACCAGTTCGCCAACCTCCCCAAATAGGAAGTCAGCCCTCCACCGGAAGGTAAAAACCACTTTAAAAAAACAAATAAATAGGCAGGCAAAGAGCCAAAGTGGGAAACACCCTTATACCATGCCTTGAGAATGCACCTTTCGGCTTCCTGTTTA
>NZ_ABHJ01000181.1:0-2055 GCF_000171895.1 Hydrogenivirga sp. 128-5-R1-1 | reverse complement strand
GTTGTTGTTTGCATTATTTGAGCTGTTTGTTCCAGAATTATTATTTGAGTTTCTTCCATAATAATTGTAGCTAACTATCCTTCCGGGAGCTCCATTTTTTCCATTTGAAGTATGGCAACTATTACAGTCTGTATAAGAAGGCTGATGTGGTAAAGAAGAAGAATTCACAAGTTCTCCATTGTTATTATAAACCATAGGTATAAATGTGGAATAAATTATCTGATTTAAATAAAAATTCCCAGCTCCCCTTCCTATATTAACTTTATATGAGCCTATGTTCGTTTTTAATACAATGTAATAACCTGACGCTGCATTATTAACATCTCCATCTTGAGCAGTCAAACTTTTAAAAATCGTTCCGCCTATATTAAATCTTTTCCCTTCTCCTTCACTTTCTCCTCCTTCAAAGCCATCTTCAATATTGAATTCATCTTCACTTAAAAATTTTATACTCACTCCATGACACTGACTGCATGATTGTCCTTGATAATGGAAATTAGAATAGGTGGAAATTTTTTTATTCTCTTCAGATAGTGATAAAGAAGTATCTTCAGAACCACAAGAAAACAAGGCGAAAGAAGTAATTAGTGAAATTATTTTTATCTTTTCTCTCATCACATTTATCCTCCATTTGGCTTCTCATAGACTTTTACTCAATTTTTGTGCCATAAAAAAAGGGCTGTCATTTGACAGCCTTCATAATATAAAAGGAGGGAAATGGAAGTTTTAATTATTGTTAGCTCCTTGCTGTATCCAGTTTAAGATAGTTTGATATTCCTGTGAACTTGGGCTAAATCTCTGACCTCCGCCGTGAGGTACAGAATTTGTTGCTTTTTGAAGTAGGAGAGAAGTAGAAGGATTTGCAGTATCTATGTATGAACCTCCTGCTGCTGGTGTTGTAGTCATTAAATTGTTGTATGTTGTTGTTGCATCATTACCTATTCTTAAATTACCACTTCCGGAAGTTGCTCCATGACAGCTTTGGCAATTATTTTTTAGTATTGGATAAACATTTTTAGAAAAGCTAACTGTTTGAGAATTTGGTTGAGTAGTGCTTGCTGTATTATTTCCACTACTTTGAGGGTTGTTTCCATTATTCTGGCTTGTACCACCTTTATTTGTTTGATTATTTCCTGCTGAATTTGAAGTTCCACTATTTGTTTGTGTACTGCTACCAGTGTTAGTTGAATTATTTCCACTTTGACTATTTCCAGTTTGTGTATTGTTTTGATTCCCTGTTGTATTACCTATATTTGCTTGGTTATTATTTGAACTATTTCCATAATAATTATAATTAACAATTCTTCCAGGTGCACCATTTGCTCCTGAGCTTGTATGGCAACTATTACAATCTAATCTTGTATTATCATGAGTATATCCATTAGTAGAGTTAACTACATTTCCATCTTTGTCAAGGACTTCTACTTTAAACTTAACGCCATCTGGTATATTTGCATTAGACCAGAAATTACCTGTTCCTCTACCTACCATAGATTTAAATACATTTCCATTTTCTAAGGATAGTTTTACCCAATAATAAGCTGCTGCTTTATTTGTATTTTTATCAGGAGCCTGTAAATCATTGAAAATAGTTCCACCTATTTTAAAGGCATGCTCTAAAGCTTCACCATTGTAATTTTGACCTATTTTTGAAGCATCATGACATTGAGCACAGGATACACCTTGATAATGAATTCCAACTGTATGTTCGCCGTTTTCACCATTTTCATTTTCTCCCCCTTTATTTCCGCTTTCACCAGTTGAAACTTCTATGTCATCAGGAATGCCATTATTATTTTTATCTTCTATAAAGTCAGGCTTTCCATTGTGGTTTTTATCTTCAAGACCATCTAATTTTCCATCTTTATTTTTATCTTCAACTACATCAGGAATACCATTGTTGTTTTCATCTTCTTCAAAATCAGGAACACCATTTTTGTTTTTGTCTTCTACAAAATCAGGTTTTCCATTACCATCATTATCCCAATCTGGATTTCCATTTTTATCTTTATCTATTTCTATATTATCAGGAATTCCATTATTGTTATTGTCAAT
>NZ_ABHJ01000182.1:0-2052 GCF_000171895.1 Hydrogenivirga sp. 128-5-R1-1 | reverse complement strand
TTCTTTAACTGACTGGGCAACAGCATCTTCATAAAAATACATATCAACAAATGTTGTTATGCCGTTTCTAAGCATTTCATAAATGGCTATATCTGTTCCATCTTTTACAAACTCATAACTTACAAGTTTTCCTTCTGCAGGCCAGATGTATTCTTCAAGCCAAACCTTTAAAGGGTTGTCGCTACCGTATCCTCTTAAAAGTGTCATTGCTGCGTGTGTATGTGTATTTATAAGACCTGGGATAGCAATCTTATTTTTTCCTGTGATTGTTTTCCCAAAGTATTCATTTTTTTTATTTTCTCCAATATCTATAATTTTCCCATCTTTTATAACAATATCTGCGTTTTTGTACTCTGTTAAATTTTCATCCATTGTAAGAATGTAAGAAATATCTGTTATTATTAAGTCTGCTTTTTTCAATTTCTCCTCCTTTTAAATGTTTATAATTTTGAATTTATTAAAAGGCATTAATGAACAATTGCCTTAATTATATTTGCTATAGTCCAGCCAATAGTAAATAATAAGTTTTCTATAACATTAGCCATTGCTTCTGCTGTTATTGTAATTATATTATTTTTTATAGGAGTTATTTTATCCTCTCTTGGGAGAAATAGCAATGAGTAATGAACTTTTAAATCTTTTAATAATAGGCGGTAGTGTAATACTATTTGGCATTTTGATGATGTTTTTAGGTTTTTATCTTCAAAAAAAAGAGAAACACTCATAATTTTAATCAAAATATCTAACTATATTATAGTAAGTATCCCTTTGAGCAGGTATAAATCCTGCCTCTTTAATGATTTTTGCCATCTTTTCAGGTTTTGGATAAGAAACTGGTAGTCCTGTTGACGTTACAACATTTTCTTCTATCATTGTGCTTCCAAGGTCGTTTGCTCCAAAATGAAGTCCAACTGGTCCAACTTTCATTGTTTGTGTAACGTGGGAAGACTGTATATTTTCAAAATTATCTAAAAATATTCTTGAAACTGATAAAACCTTTAAATACCATACAGATGTAGCCGGTTCTAAAAAGTCAAGCTGAGTTCCGCCTTTTTGGAATGTCCATGGTATAAATGCTGTAAAATATCCTTTGTTGTTTTTTAGTGAATAATCTTGTAGTTTCCTAACATTTGATAAATGCTCTATTATATGTTTGGGCTTTTCAACGTGTCCAAACATCATTGTAGCAGTTGATTTCATGCCAAGTTCATGTGCTGTTTTGTGAACTTCAAGCCACTGCTGGGTAGTTGTTTTATTTGAAGATATTAATACCCTTACTTCATCAGAAAGTATTTCAGCTCCTCCTCCAGGAAGGCTGTCAAGACCTGCTTCTTTTAAAACCGACAAAACTTCTTTATAGCTCATTTTTTCAAGTTTTGCTATGTAGTTTATTTCCGTTGCAGATAAGCTGTGAATATGAATATCAGGAAATCTCTCTTTTATTCCTTTAAAAAGCTGAACATAAAAATCAAGTCTTAAATCTGGATTTAATCCTCCCTGCATTAAAAGGGTTGTACCGCCCCAGTCTACAAGCTCTTGAACTTTTTTATAAATCTCCTCAAAGTCTAAAACATAAGCATCTTTATCTGATTTTCTTTTTTGAAATGCGCAGAACTTACACCCTGCAACGCAAACATTTGTATAATTTACATTTCTATCTACAACAAAAGTTGCTATGTTGTCAGGATGTTTTTTGCTTCTAATGTAATTTGCAAGTTTTCCAAGTGTCAGAAGTTCTTCATTTTCAAGAAGATACAGTGCTTCTTCTTCTGTTATTCTTTCATCATTCTTTATTTTGCTAAAAATATATTCTGTCTCTTTATTTAAAGTAAGCATTTTTTACCTCTAATTTTCTGTATCTCTATAAGTAATAACCTCTCCATTTTCGTCAATTTTTCCACTTAAACTTTCATAAGATGAGTAATAATAAGGAGTATAAGCCTTAAATTCAGCTGCACAGGTATCTACCACTTTATATGAAACGTTTATTCTTCTTCCTCTTATTTTATCCTCAGTAGTTTTTAAGAGTCTTGCAAGTTCTTTATCTGAGAA
>NZ_ABHJ01000183.1:0-2042 GCF_000171895.1 Hydrogenivirga sp. 128-5-R1-1 | reverse complement strand
TTCATCTATAGAATTTCAATTATTCAAAAAGGCTTATCAATGCTTCTTGGTATATTTATGATAATGTTAGGATTTCAAATAACAGGTAATCTAAAAGAAAAAGGTGTCCCTGGGCTGGATTTAGTTTTTACTACAATTGCTGAAATATTATCTAAGTTTAGAAAAAATCCCTTTTTCTTAGGAATGTTTAATGGATTTTTACCTTGTCCACTTGTATATGCAATGCTACTGCAGTCAGTTTTAGAAAAATCACCAATAAAAGGTTTTTTTATTATGCTTGCTTTTGGTTTAGGAACTGTGCCGGCAATGTTTCTGTCAAGTGTAGTTTTTCATAAATTTTCTCCAAAAATCCGGAAAAAAATTGCAGGGTTAAGTGGTGTAATTATTATAATTTTAGGTATATGGGCTATTTTAAGAGCATTTGGAATAGGTCATCATCATTAAAGATTAAAAAATGAAAAAAAAGAGATTTTATTAAAAGTTTAGTTTTAATTCCATTGTCAGCTAAAGCTGGTATCTTAGATGTTTTTAAACCTCCTAAAAAGAGTAATCTTCCTCCAGCTTTTTATAGTAGATATTTCCGCACTTCAAAAAAGGCTACTGGAAAAAAGAGTATGGAGCGATAGAGCAAAGTACAAAATAGATTATTTTTAATGGAGCCCTTAAAGGGCTCCACTGAGGGGGTGGGGTGCAACACAGGGTAATGTTGCTTATTAAAGTTGTGGTTTTGGCGTGTTAGGTGCAGATGGTGGAAGTACAGGAAGTTGTAAAGCTTCTTTTGGTATCTTACCTGTAAGGCTGTCTAAAAATGCAACTATTTTATCAACTTCCTCATCAGTTAAGTTAATGCCAAGCTGGTATTCTCCCATTATCTTAACAGCTTCTTTTATATCCCATATTTTTCCTTTGCTAAAGTACGGATAGGTTCTTGTGATATTTCTTAAGATTGGAACTTTAAACACATATTTATCTTCTTCCTTTTTGGTTATGTTGTATCTTCCTAAGTCTTCTCCAATAAGTTCTTTTGGATAAGGTTTAACAAGTCCCATTTTTTGATACATAGTTCCACCAAGGGCTACACCTTGATGACATGATGCACATCCTTTTTCCATAAATAACTTTAAGCCTTCTTTTTCTTTTTTAGTTAAAGCATCTGTATTTCCTCTTAAAAATTCATCAAATCTTGACGGTGTAACAAGTGTTCTTTCAAATGCTGCTATAGCCTTAGCTACATTTTCATAATTTACTGGCTGTTTATCATTTGGAAATGCTTTTTTGAATTCTTCAACGTATTCTTTAATAGTTTTCAATCTGCTTATGACAAGTTCTGGATTAGGCATTGCCATTTCTACAGATGCGAGTATAGGTCCTTTAGCCTGTTCTTCTAAATCTTTAGCTCTTCCATCCCAGAACTGTGCAAATTGAAATCCGGCATTTAATACTGTAGGAGCATTTCTTCCACCTGTTAAAAATTTGTGTCCTAAAGATGTTTCAACGCCATCAACCCCATATGTGGATAAATTATGACAGGTATTACAGCTTATAACTCCGCTAAGTGAAAGTCTTGGGTCAAAATAAAGTTTTTTACCAAGCTGTATTTTTTCAGGAGTTGTTGGATTGTAAGCTGGTGCAGGTATTTCTTTAGGAAGTGGCTTAAAATAAAGTTTTGCCTGTTTTAAAAGCTCTTCATCAGAAGCAAAAGTTGAGGTAGCTAAACCCAGGGATAAAACATAACTAATAAATTTTTTCATTTTGTCCCTCCTTAATAATAATAATTATTATTAATAATAATGAAAACAAAAATCATTGTCAAGCCTTTTTAAATTAAAAATAACCTTAATCTTCTAAAGAAAACTCCACTTCTCTTTTTGGTATAACTGTTGTTATGGCATGTTTGTAAATGATAATTTGTCTTGGGCCTTCTTTTATAAGTATTGTGTGTGGGTCAAAATATCTTATTTTCCCTTCAAGTTTTACACCGTTAATAAGGTAAACATTAACCCTGACATTTGCTTTCCTTATAGCATTTAGAAACTTTTCTT
>NZ_ABHJ01000184.1:0-2036 GCF_000171895.1 Hydrogenivirga sp. 128-5-R1-1 | reverse complement strand
TTGAAGAAGTAAAAATAGAAATCCCGAAAAATATAAAACTTAAAGATTTGGAAAAAGTCGCCATTAAAAGTAGACCTATCTTAAGAGCTCTTGATAAGTCAAAAAAACAACTTGATTTTTATGAAAAGATTCAAAAAAGTCAATTCCTGCCAAAAGTTTTAGCGCAGGGGAAATATTCTTATACTAACCAATATCCTTATTTAGACCCTAAAGGAAACTTTTCTGCATCAATAGCTTTATCTATTAATTTTCAAGGTATAAAACCTTATTATTCATCACTTAAAGTTAAAGAAGAAAAATCAAAACTTTCTCTAAAAATAGAAGAACTAAGAAATAACATAAAACTTCAGGTTAAAACTGCATACGAAAACTTTTTGGTGGCAGAAAAAAACTTAAAAATAGCAGAAAGCTCATTACAGGAAGCAAAACAGTATTATGATATGGTAAAACAGCAGTACAAAAACCAGCTTGCGTCAATGACAGACCTTTTAAATGCAGAAAGTTATTATACATCTGCAAAGAACAATAAAACTATTTCTTATTATCAGCTTTTAAAATCGCTTATTGATTTAGAAACAGCAGTTGGAGGAAACTTAATTGAAAAATAAAATAGGAATTATAGTTGTTTTAATTTTAATAGCTGTATTTGCAGTTATTGCTTTTAAATGGATAAAACATAGAATGGAATATGTAATTACAGATGCTGTTTTTGTTGAAACCAATAACTTATCAAATATTTCTTTTAAAAGAGTGTCAGGTAAAATCATAAAGTTTTACAAAAAAGAAGGAGATAAGGTAAAAAAAGGAGAAATCCTTGCAAAGATAGATCCTAAAGATTATGTTTTACAGCTTGAAAAAATAAAAAAAGAGATAAATAGTCTAATATTTAAGAAACAAGCCCTTGAAGAAAAAAAAGACAGAATAAACAAGCAAATAGATAAAAATATTCAGATAGTTAAAATTTCATTAAAAGAAAATAAAAAACTTCAGGACTCTTTACTATCTCAAATTAAAGGTATTGATTCAAGACTATCACAGCTGAAAAAAGATAGAGAAAGGTTTTTAAATCTTGTAAATAAAGATTTGGCACCAAGGAGAAAACTTGAAGAAATTGAAACAAACATAGATGTTTTATCTTCCCAAAAGGAAGCTTTACTTGCCAAGTTAGAACAATTAAAACTTCAAAAACAGTCTTTAAATGAAAAAGTCAAACTTACAAAGATAAAAAAATTGCAGATAAAAGAGATTGAAAGTGAGATAAGCTCATTATCAAGCAAGATAAACTCTTTAAGAAAATCTAAAGAAGATATAGAAAATTTAATTGAATATACAAAGTTAAGAGCTCCATTTGACGGTGTTATTGCAAAAAGATTTAAAAGTGTTGGAGAGATAGTTTCTTCAGGTGTTCCTGTTTTTGCCATTTATCCTTTAAATGATATTTACATTAAAGTTCTTCTTGAAGAAACAAAACTTAAAGGTGTAAAAATTGGTAATAAAGCCATAATACACATTGATGCCTATCCTGACGAGTATTTTGAAGGTGTAGTTTACGAAATAAGTCCCGCAGCAGCATCTAAATTTGCACTTGTTCCAAGAGATATAACAGCAGGAGAATTTACCAAAGTGGCACAGAGAATACCTGTGAAAATAAAAATTATTAGAGGAAAAATTGAGCTTTTAAAAGTTGGAATGGGCGGAGAGGTTGAAATAGAAAAGAAATGAGCCAAGAAATTCCTATTTATCAAAAAATATCTACTGGGGAAAGAGCTTTAATTACATTTATTGTTATGTCAGGAGCTTTTATGGCTATCCTTGACACTACAATTGTTGATATTATTGTTCCAAAGATTACGGCTCCTCTTCAGACAGATTTTTACGGTGTCCAATGGGTGATAACAGCTTATATGATAGCTTCTGCTACAATGTTAATTTTAGCAGAATGGCTTGATAAAAATTTTGGATTAAAAAAGTTTATACGGCAGGGTGGCACTTTTTACAGTTTCATCTTTTGCCTGTGGGGTATCTGACAGCCTTGA
>NZ_ABHJ01000185.1:0-2035 GCF_000171895.1 Hydrogenivirga sp. 128-5-R1-1 | reverse complement strand
TTAATAACTTTTTAACAGATTCAGCTTTTGACGGTGAAGAAGCTTTAGATTATATAGAAAACTACGACTATAACATAATTATATTAGACATTATGCTCCCAAAAATTGACGGCTTTAGATTATGTGAAATTATACGGAAGAAAAATATTCAAACACCTATTTTAATGCTTACTGCAAAATCTGCAACCCAGGACAAAGTAAAAGGACTTAACATTGGGGCAGATGATTATCTTTCAAAACCATTTGATATGGAGGAACTAATTGCAAGAGTGAAAGCTTTAATAAGAAGAAGTTCAACAAATAAATCAAATGTCTTGAAAATAAACAATTATACTTTTGATATTGAAAACAGAATTGTCTATAAAAACGGTAAAAAAATAGAGCTTACACCAAAACTTTTTTGCATACTTCAGCAATTATTAATCAATAGAGGTAAAATCGTTTCTTACGATGCGCTGATGAATAGATGCTGGGATATTACGGACTATCCAACAAAGGAAACTGTAAGAGCAAATATAAAACTTTTAAGAAAATTACTGGAAGACAAAGACCTTATAAAAAATATTCCCGGAGTAGGTTATAAAATAGAATAATGTTTGACCAGTTTACTAAAGCCCGTTTAAAAATAACCCTTTTAATTTCAGTAATTACTGCTGTAATATTATCAGCCTTTGGAGGAACTGTATATTATTTTTATAAGCAGCAGATAGTTTTTGAAATAAGTGATAAATTAAAAAGTACTGCTTTTGAAATAGCAAGGAACTTGGAAGAAATACCAAATGATATGTTTTTATTACAGAAACTAAAAATACCTGATGATGTTTATGCATGTATATATAATTACTCTTCAGTTTACTTTTTTATAAAGGTAAAATATGCAATTTTGATACACCTTTTATAGGATTTAAAGTATTCAATCAAGAAGTTGTATTTTCTGTGGTAATAAACAAGAATTTAGACCAATATCATATTTACGTTGGAAAAGATTTAAAAAATATCTTAAAAGATATGTATAAATTAAAAGCAATTTTATTTTATAGTTTCTTTGGTTTGTCATCTGTCTTACTTGTATTTTCATTTTACATATCAAAATATATATTAAGACCGTTAAAATTATCAATGAAAAAACAGGAAGAGTTTATACAAAATACATCACATGATTTAAAAACCCCTTTGACTGTAATCTCATCTAATATTCAACTAATGAAACATAAAAACTTTCAAAATATTGAAAAAAACATAGAAATAACAGAAAGCAACCTTGGGTACATGAAAAAAATAGTAGAAGACATGCTTTTTTTATCAAGTATTGGACAAAAAACAAAAGAAAAAGTTGATATAAATAAAATAATCAGTGAAATAATCCAATATTTTGAAGAAAAAATAAAAGAAAAAAAATTGAACATTGAAATTAATCTAAATGGAAACTTACATATATACGCTAACTATGAGGATATAAAAAGATTATTCTTTAATCTTATTGAAAATGCTATAAAATATAATGATGAGAATGGTAAAATTATTATCCAGTCCAAAAATAAAACCATTTATATAAAAAATACAGGGAAGCTCATAAAAGAAGAAGACAGAGATAAAATATTTGATAGATTTTATAGAGCAGATAAATCTCGCTCTTCCGAAGGAACAGGGCTCGGTCTTGCAATAGTAAATGAAATAGCTAAACTTTATGGAATAAAAATTAAAGTTAAAATAGAAAATAACATGAATGTGTTTATTTTAAAATTCTAAAATGAAAAATATACTAAAGGCCTATGATTTACCTATTTTAATATACGCATTTTTCCTAATATCATTAAGTTTAATAGGAATTTATAGTGCAACCATATATGAAACTCAAAGTTTTATAAAAAAACAAATCATTTTCGTTTTTTTATCTGCATTGGCTATTTTGATAATGCCCTTTATCAACTATAAAAAACTTATCAATTATTCTATCTTTTTATATATAATCGGAATTCTATCTCTGATTTATGTAAAATTTTTCGGCATCACAGTACTTGGTGCTAAAAGATGG
>NZ_ABHJ01000186.1:0-2027 GCF_000171895.1 Hydrogenivirga sp. 128-5-R1-1 | reverse complement strand
TCTTATAGGTTTTTTAAATTTTTCAACTACATCTTCAATGTCTGCATTTACAAGGTCATAAGCCCTTACAATCCCAACTATTTCATCAATTCTTTTTTTATAAATTGGTATTCTGGAAAAACCTGTCTCCTTCAGTATAGGTATAAGTTCTTTTATTTTAGTATCGCTTGAAACAGCTACCACATCAGAGAGAGGAACAACTATCTCTGCAAGTCTTCTTTTCTCAAAAATCAACACATTTGCAATTATTTTTTTCTCTAAATCTTCTATCCCTTCAGTTTCCATTAAAAGAGCATCTAAAAGTTCTTCTCTTGTCAGAATGTTATCCTTTTTAGCTTCTATTCTGAATATAAAAAACACAACCTTTGTTATAACATTTGCTATAAGTATTAATGGATAAAGAAATTTCCTAAAAACATCAAGGGCAGGGACTATAAAATAAACTAACTTTTCAGCATAATACTGAAAAATACTTTTCGGAAGAATTTCTCCAAATAACAACGTTAAAATTATGATACTTTCAGCAAAAATTTCCTCTTTACCGTGTAAAAAAGGAACAAAATAAGACAAATTCATTAAAAGCTGAACATAAATTGCAGTTATCGTAACGATACTTAACGTTGTACCTATTAATGTGGTAGCTATGTAATCATCAAAATACTTGTTTAATTTTTTGTAAACTTTTTCAGCTTTTTTATTTCCATTTTTCGCAAGATACTTTAGTTTTACCCTATTTATAGAAAAAAGAGCTATTTCAGAACCAGAAAAAAAAGCCTCAAGTATCAAGAAGAAAATTATTGTAATAATAGAACTTATCATTTATTTACCTCATTTTTCTTTTCCTGTAATTCTGAAGCTTTTTAATTCTTACCATTACAATTCTGTTTTTCTCAACTTTTTCTATTTTAAATAAAAACCCTTCATATTCAAAAGTTTCGCCTTCTTGAGGAATTTTTTCCAGTTGATGAAATATAAAGCCTGCCAGTGTATCAAACTCATAATCTTCAGGTAGTTTCAGTCCTATTTCTTCTGAAAGTTCTTCTATATCAATTTTTCCAGAAACTTTCCATTCATATGTGGAAATTTGTTTTATAAAAGGCTCTTCACTTTCAAATTCTTGTGGAATATCACCTACTAAAAACTCAACTAAATCTTGAAATGTTGCAATACCTACTACAGTACCATGTTCATCAACTACAATTGCAAAATGATTTTTGGTTTTTTCAAATTCTTTCATTAAGGTCAGTAATGGCGTAAATTCAGGGACAAATAATGGTTTTCTTAAATATTTATCTATAACCTCATTTTCTTTTCCTTCAAATTTCAAGAATATAATATCTTTAACATACAAAACTCCAATAATATTATCTAAATTCTCTTTATATACTGGAATTCTGCTGTAATCCTTATTTTTTAAAATTTCAATAGTTTGTTTTATAGTAATTCCATTTTCAATGGCAAAAATATCCCTTCTTGGAGTCATTATTTCACTTACAGATGTTTCATCAAGCTCAAGTGCAGCTTCAATTATCTCCTTTTCCTCTTCAGAAAAAAGTCCTTTTTCTTTTCCTGCACTTACTATAGTTCTAACATCTTCTTCTGATATTTTATGACTTTCAACTGGAAGGTCTAATCCAAGCTTTCTTAATATTATGGAAGCAATTTTCATCAAAATAAACCTGAAAGGCGTTGCAAGTATGTAAAAGGCATAAAAAGGACGAGAAGTGAAAAGTGCGTATTTTTCAGAATAATAATTTCCTATAGTTTTTGGTGTTATTTCGCCAAAAGTTAATATAAGTATCGTCATTACTATTACTGCGATAAAAACATATTTTTCTCCTAAAAACTGTATAACAAAGGCAGTTGTGATAGCTGAAGCAGTAATATTTACAAGTTCATTTCCTATTAAGAATGTAATTACAAGTTCTTTAGGATGACTTCTTAAAAAGTCTGCTATCTTTGCAGATTTATTACCTTCTTTTGCTAATCTTTTTATTTTTATCCAGTCCATAGAAAAAAATGATGAT
>NZ_ABHJ01000187.1:0-2007 GCF_000171895.1 Hydrogenivirga sp. 128-5-R1-1 | reverse complement strand
AGAAGATTATTTTAAGTTTAGGGTTGAGCCTAATTTTTGCTGGTATAAGCTTTGCACAGGAAAAACTTTTAGTCCTTTATTTTTACCATGAAGGAAGTCCTTATCATGAGAAAATTAATAAAAAAATATTGAAGAACAAGTATCTGGCAAAAAAGATTAATAAGAATTTCATATTTAAACAGTTAAAAATAGGTTCTAAAAATGCAGAAAAATTTGCAGCTTATTATAATTTAGAAAAAAAAGAAGCTGTTTATTTTATAGCTCCTAAAAGTAAAAAAGTTTTATACTCTGTTTTTGATTTAAGTAAGCCGTGCAAATGTGCTAACCTCATTAACTACTTCTCAAGACAGCTTTACAAAAAAGGAATTTCTCCTAACTTATATCTATCAAGAGCCGAAAAACTAAGAGCGTATCAGGTAAAAACGGAAAATTCCTATTTGTGGTAAGTGAATGAAAGTAAGTGTTATAACCAAAGATGAAAATGTATACAGAGATATTAAGAAATACTTTAAAAATGTTAATTTAATAGAAGAAAATATAAAGGACTTAAAATTAGAAGGTATAGTTTTTGTAAATATTCAAGATTTTGGGATAGTCCCTTTTTCAACTTCACCGGGGACTTTCCCAATAGCTATTATAGACAAAAATGCTGTAAAATCTAATCTTGCAGCTTTGATAATGAAAATTATGTCTAATAATTATTTTGATTATATTGAGTATCCATTTAAAAAAAATGATTTGGAAAAGGTACTCAAAAACATAAACAAAAAAGAAAAAGATGAAAAGGAAATTTACTACATAAGAAAAAAGGAAACAGATGAAACGATTTTGTGCCAGTATCTTTGTTCAATAATAGGGTCATCTCCTTATATGAAAAATATATGTAAACTTGCCGGTGAGGTTGCACCTACAGACCTTCCTGTTTTAATTATTGGAGAAACAGGAACAGGAAAAGAGCTTTTTGCAAGGGGATTGTGGAAATTAAGTAAAAGGAAAGATAAACCTTTTATAGCAATTAACTGTGCTGCTATTCCTGAAAACTTAATAGAAAGTGAGCTTTTTGGTTATGAAAAAGGAGCTTTTACAGGCGCAGAAACACAGAAAAAAGGAAAATTTGAGATTGCAAATGGTGGAACAATTTTCTTAGATGAAATTGGAGAAATGCCCTTAGAGGCGCAGTCTAAACTCCTCAGGGTTTTACAGGAAGGAAGTTTTTACAGAGTAGGTGGGGAAGAAGAGATAAATGTAGATGTCAGGGTTATTGCTGCCACAAATAAAGATTTAAGTCAGATGGTTAAAGAAGGAAAATTTAGGGAAGATTTATATTACAGGCTAAATGTGATAACTTTTAAGCTTCCTCCTCTTAGAGAAAGGAAAGAAGATATTCCCTATATTGTGGAATGTATTATAAATAAAAATAACAAAAAAATTAATAAAAATATTGAAGGATTTACAAAAGATTACATTGAAAAATTAAAATCAAGATACTGGAAAGGAAACATAAGAGAACTTGAAAATGTGGTTATTCGTTCAATGGTCTTTTGTAGAGATAGTATTTTAAGTATTACAGATTTAGAATTCTTAGAAGAAGGAAAAGAAGAAATACCAGATTTGTATGATAAATTAAAAGATATTATAGAACAATTAATAAATCATGAAAATGCAAAGCAAACAAAGGAAAAAATTGAAAAAATATTAATAGAAAATGTTTTAAAGAAATCAAATTTTAATTTATCTAAATCAGCACAGATTTTAGGAATAAATAGAGCAACATTAAGAAAAAAGCTTGAAAAATTAAATATAAATATTAAATAAATATAGTAAAATATCAAAAATATAAAATTTCAGGTAGGTTTAGCATGGATAATAATTTTGAAACAGGTAAATGGCTTAATCTTACTCAATTTTCTTTACCTATAAAAGTGTTATTTACAGGGTATCTGATAGTTATAGGGATAGGACTTGCGATAGCTGGTCTTCAAATACTTCTTACTCACGGTATGGCAG
>NZ_ABHJ01000188.1:0-2007 GCF_000171895.1 Hydrogenivirga sp. 128-5-R1-1 | reverse complement strand
TCCATCAAACCAGAATTTCATAGGATAAATCCTTAAAAGAGTGTCATAACTTTTAAATTTCCAGCTTGTAGTATCAAAAACGTAGTTATGGAAAAGTTCAAAGGCTTTATTGTAGTTGGTAAAGGTAAAAATTCCAGATATTAATATTAAAAAAACAGTGATTAAACCACTTCCTATTAAAAGTTTTTCTCTATATTCTTCAAGGTAAAAAACTCCAATTATCCAGAAGAAAAAAAGTGTATATGAAAGCGGGAATATAAAAGAAAGTAGTTTGTTCACATCTGCCATATGCTTTACTTCTTTATCTCTAAAAGCTTTCCTGCCGTTTGGAAATTTAGTTTCTTCAAACTTTTTTAAACCTTCTTTTGATAAAACAGCTTTTAATCCAATTTTTGCAAGGTATTTCCTGTAATCATTATCAAGTCCGTATCTGTCTTTTGGAAAATCTTTTTTAGAATATTCAAACTCAATAAACCAGTCATTAAAAACTATTCTTGCAGAAATACCTATTATCCATATTGGAGAAGTTATAAGTAAAAGAATAAATACTGTCTTTCTCATTTATACAACTTCTTTAAGTGCTTTTAAAAATAGATTATTTTCTTCAGGTTTTCCTATGGAAACCCTGAGGCAGTTTTCAAGGCGTGGAAGATATGAAACATTTCTAACCAGTACATCTTTTTCTATAAGTTTTTTATGAATTAAATTTGCATCTTTTACTTTTATTAAAAAGAAATTTGCATCTGAAGGGTAAATTTTTATATTTTCAATTTTTGAAACTTCTTCCATTAATCTTTTTCTTTCAGATTTTATTGTATTTATCTGCTCTTTTATAATATCTTCTCCTTCAGTTAAAACTATTTCTGCTATCTTTTGGGAAGGAAGGGTTATGTTAAAAGGAGGTCTTATTTTATCAACAGTTTTCGCAATTTCCTCATTTGCTATCATAAAACCAACTCTCAGTCCTGCAAGACCTATTTTTGAAAGGGTTCTGATTACAACAAGGTTTCCACCTTTAAGAGCTTTTTTATAGAAACTTTCTCTATCTGAAAAATCAATATATGCCTCATCAACAACTGTAAAGACATTATTTTCAGCAACATAATTTATCATATCAGGGTTAAAGCTGTTTCCTGTTGGATTATTTGGAGATGCAAAAAATGCAATGTCAGGTTTTTTATCAAGGGCTTCATCTATTTCTTCTTTTTTAAGGTCAAAATTTTCATCTAAGTAAAAGGTGGCTGTAGGTCTATTTATAACATCTGATGAAACTTTATACATTGGAAACGTTGGGACTGGAAACATTACTGGGTTTTTTAAATCTCCTACTGCTTTTACTAAAATATCAATTAGTTCATCTGAGCCGTTCCCAAGGACTATGTTCTCAGGATTTAGGTTGTAAAACTGGGCTATAACTTCTTTAAGGCTCTTATAGGTTGGGTCAGGGTATCTATTAAAGGAAAGTTTTTTTATTTCATTAGCTATTTTTTCTTTTAGCTTATCAGGAAGGTCAAAAGGATTTTCATTTGATGAAAGTTTTATTTTTGCTGGCGTGGTTTCTGTTTTATACTCTTTAAAATTTTTAAATCTATCTAAAAACATCTTTCACCTCAAAGTTTTTTTATATTTTAAACCAATGAAACTGCCTTTTCATAAACTTTTTCAGGTGATATAGCCGAAAAACATCTATAGTCTTTAAACTTACATTCTTTTTTTCCATGAATATCGCAGGGCTGACACAAAAGGTTTGCATATAAATAATCACCTTCATCTTTAAAAGGATAAAATCCAAACTGAGGAGAAGTTGCTCCATAAATCATTAAGACCTTTGTTCCTACAGCCCTTGAAAGATGAGCAACTGCTGAATCATTACTGATTGTAAGCTTTGCCTTTGATAAAACTGCTAAAGACTGCCTTAAACTGAGTTTCCCCCTTAAATCCAAAACATCTTCATAAAAGCTTCTATCTTTTTCTTTATCTTCTTTTGAGCCTACCAAAACAACGTTA
>NZ_ABHJ01000189.1:0-2001 GCF_000171895.1 Hydrogenivirga sp. 128-5-R1-1 | reverse complement strand
AGTATTATTACTTTATTTCCAGCAACATCTATTACACCGTAAGTTGATGCATATTCAACAGGCTCCTGTCCTTCTTTTTCTATTGTAATTTTTCCAGGAATAACATTAGTTAAAACAAGCATGTGGTTTTCTAAAATTCCCATTTCTCCGTCTGCCGTATTTACAACTGTCTGATATACCTCATCGCTGTATACTATTCCTTCAGGGGTTACTATTTCAAGTTTGTACATACCTTGCCTCCATTTAAATTATTCAATAAATTAGTTTACAATAGTTTGTATAAATTTTAAAGAAGGAGGGTATTGTCATGAAAGTTGGAGTTTTACTTGCAGGGTGTGGAGTTTTTGATGGTGCTGAAATACACGAAGCAACACTTACATTATATTTTTTAGATAAAGCTGGTGCTGAAGTAGTTTGCATGGCTCCAAATATTCCTCAAAAAGAGGTTATCAACCATCTTACAGGTGAAAAAACCGAGGAAACAAGAAATGTTTTAGTTGAAGCTGCAAGAATTGCAAGAGGAAATATAAAAGATATAAATGAAGTTTCTGCAGATGATATTGATGCTTTAATCATGCCAGGTGGATACGGAGTAGCCAAAAACTTCTCAAACTTTTTAGAAAAAGGAGCAGAGGCAGAAGTTATTCCAGAGGTTAAAAGACTTCTTATTGAAATGTTTGAAAAGAAAAAACCAATTGGAGCAGTGTGTATTTCACCTGTAATAGTTGCTTCAGCTTTAAGAGAGGCAAAAGCAAAACTTACAATTGGTAGTGATGAAGAAGTGGCAAAGGCTATAGAAGCAATGGGACAACAGCATTTAGTATGCCCAGTTTCTGAGGCTTTAGTTGATGAAGAAAATAAAATAGTTTCAACACCTGCATACATGGAAGGAAAAACAATAAAAGACGTTGCAGAAGGTATTGAAAAACTCGTAAATGAAGTTTTAAGACTTGCTAAAGGAGAGTAATATTGATTTTAAGTGAAGATAAAATAAAGGAAAATTTAAAAAATGGGCTCATAGAAATTGAGCCCTTTGATTTAGAGTATCAATTAAATGGTATTTTTGTTGATTTAACCCTTTCTGAAGACTTTTATAGGTATTCAGAAGAAATTTTATACCCAATTGAAATGCTTGATTTAAAAAATCCTTATTTTAATGTTTTAGAAAAGGATAGAATAACTGATTCAGGAATGGTAATAGAAAAAAATAAAATTTTTATAGCCCAGTCAAACGAGTACATAAAAACAGACCCTTCAATAGCAGTATCAATATCTCCAAAACTTAGACTTTCACAAATGGGTCTTCATCTTATTAATGCAGGGATGATTGATGCAGGGTTTGAAGGGAACATAACGTTTATACTCTATAATACAAACGATTTTCCTGTAAGAATTTTTAAAGATATGAAAATATGCCATTTAACTTTTCATAAAGTTGATTAAAGGAGGTTGGCTTGAAAGTAGATGTTGCAATAGTTGGATACGGAGTAGTTGGAAATGGAACTGCAAAAATTTTAGAAGAAAAAAAAGAGATTTTAAAAAAAAGAGCTGGAGTTGAGATAAATTTAAAAAAGGTTTTTACAAGAAACTGGAATAAAAAATTTGAATTTCCATTAAAAGAAAATCAAAAGGCGAACTCTTTAGATGAAATTTTAAATGATGAAGATATAAAAATAATTATTGAATTAACTGGTGGTATAGATTTTCCTTACGAACTTGCCCTAAAAGCTATAGAAAAAGGAAAACATATAGTAACTGCAAACAAAGCACTCCTTGCTGAAAAAGGAAAAGATATATTCCTAAAAGCAGAAGATAAGAATATAAGGATTGGATATGAGGCAGCTGTTGCTGGCGGGATACCTATTATAAGGGCATTAAGGGAAGGACTTGTTGCAAACAAAATAAATAAAATATATGGAATACTAAACGGAACAACAAATTATATTCTAACTTCAATGTTTAAAGAAGGAAAAGACTTTAAACAGCACTTAATGAAGCCAA
>NZ_ABHJ01000190.1:0-1997 GCF_000171895.1 Hydrogenivirga sp. 128-5-R1-1 | reverse complement strand
GTTTAAGCATATCTAAATGGCAGTGTGTATCTATCATATTATCTCCTTTTAAGCAGGCAGTTCTCCCGGAGGAACATCTGGTCTTGAAGACTCAGATAATACAGTAGTTTCAGTTTTTCTACATTTATTCATTACAGGAACTCCATACTGTTCCAAAACTGCAAAAAATTCTTCACATGTAATGGTTTCCTTATCAAGTAAAAGCTCAACAATTGCAACAACAGCATCCTTATAACTTTCAATTATATTTTTAGCTTTTTCATAAGATTCTCTAAGTATTTTATTTACTTGTTCATCTATCTTTCTTGCTGTTTCTTCACTTATTTCAGGAGATTGGGAAGGCATAAATGGATTGTTTCTTGTAGTTGATACGTGTATAGGACCTATTTCATCATACATTCCCCACGAAGCAACCATTCTATAAGCAAGTTCTGTCGCTCTCATAAGGTCGTTTTCTGCTCCTGTTGTTATGCCGTCTTTGCCGTAAAACACCTCTTCTGCTGCTCTTCCACCAAAAAGCTGTAGAATTCTTGCCATTAAATCTTTTTTAGAGTAAAGATGTCTATCTTCTTCAGGAAGGTTTACTGTAATACCAAGAGCCATACCCCTTGGAATAATTGAAACTTTATGAAGTGGGTCTGACTCTTTTGTCATAACTCCAACAAGTGCGTGTCCAACTTCGTGGTAGGCAATTTTTTCTTTTTCTTTTGGAGTTATTGCCATTCCTTTTCTTTCAAGACCCATCATTATTCTGTCCATTGCATCTTCAAACTCTTTCATACTTACTTTTTCTTTTCTTCTTCTGGCAGCAAGTAAAGCTGCTTCATTAACGACATTTGCAAGGTCTGCCCCTGAAAATCCTGGAGTTCCTCTTGCAATCACCATTAAATCAACATCATCTCCAAGAGGGATATTCTTCTTCTTAACATGAACTTTAAGTATTTCGTATCTCCCTTTTACATCTGGTTTTGGAACAGAAATTTGTCTGTCAAATCTTCCAGGTCTGAGTAATGCAGGGTCTAATATATCTGGTCTGTTTGTCGCTGCTATTACGATAATTCCTTCATTTGAGTCAAATCCGTCAAGCTCAACTAAAAGCTGGTTTAATGTTTGCTCCCTTTCATCATGCCCACCGCCAAATCCAACACCGCTTCTTGCCCTACCAACAGCATCTATCTCATCTATAAATACAAGACAAGGTGCGTGTTTTTTAGCAGTTTCAAATAAATCTCTAACCCTTGCAGCACCAACTCCAACAAACATTTCAACAAAATCTGAACCTGATATGGAAATAAATGGGACATTCGCTTCCCCTGCTATTGCTTTTGCAAGAAGCGTTTTACCAACACCAGGGTCTCCATAAAAGAGAATTCCTTTTGGCGCTCTACCACCTAATTTTTGAAATCTTTGAGGGTCTTTTAAGAAATCTATTATTTCTTTAACTTCTTCTTTAACTTCATCCATTCCAGCAACATCGTCTAATTTTACATCTGGCTTTTCTTCTAAATAAACTTTAGCTTTGCTTTTTGCAAAAGAAAAAGCCCTGTTTGCACCACCTGACATCTGCCGCATCATAAAAATCCACAGCCCTATAAACAGTATTATTGGAAGCCATGAAACAAGCAGCGTCATAAGCCAGCTGTTGTTCTCAACTGGTATAACTGTAACCTTTACACCGTTTTCAGTAAGTATATCGTATATTTTGGAGTATCCGGGCGGAACTGCACTTTCTATTTTTTTACCTTTAGATGTTGTCGCAATAACTTCGCTCCCTTTTACGGTAGCTTCTTTTATTTTATTTTCCTGTACCATCTGTACAAATTCTGTGAAAGAAATTTTATTTGAAGCTACAGTTTGAGAACCAAACATATTAAAAGCAAGTATCATCAAAGCCCCAATTAGAAACCATATAAGTAAACTTTTGGATATCTGCAAAGCTTAAACCTCCTTTATTTCAAACAAATAACATTTTTAGATTTTTCATTAATAGGAAAATA
>NZ_ABHJ01000191.1:0-1995 GCF_000171895.1 Hydrogenivirga sp. 128-5-R1-1 | reverse complement strand
CATTATATCTTTATCTTTTTTAGGTGCTTTGGTTTCTTTTTTATTTTCATTTCCCATCTGGAATATTTCATTTTTACCTTTTAGGTGGCTTATGTTTAGTTGTTTTGGTGGTTTTTCTTTCTTTGCTTTGTTATTTTCTGCTGGGGGTGTAGAAAGCTTTGGGGCATTTTTTATTTCTTTTTCGGGTTTACCTGATGATATTTGGAGTTTTTTTCCTTCCTCTTTTATTGGAATGTCGTTTTTAAGCTGATTTTTTGATTTTTTTTCAGTTTGCTTTTCTTTTTCAATTTTTTTCAAGGGAGCAGGTATTTTCTTTGTAGCTTTTTTTATTTTTTCTTTATAAGGTTCTTTTTTTTGTTCTGTTTTACTTTTAACAGTAGTTTTCTTTATTGTTTTTGGCTTTTTCAATTCCTTTTTTTGTATTTTAGTTTTTTGTTTTGTTGCTTTCTTTTTATTTGAAATTTCATGGGAGAAAGGCTTCGTTGATTTTTTAGGAGTATTTAATTTTGTTTTTCTTGGTATTTTTCTTTTTGCAGAAGAAGACTTAGAGCTTTCTTTTGTGTTTACAAAAGATATTATTATTGGCTTTTCTTCTTTTTTGGTAGTTTTTAATTTATCTATTTTTGAAAAAAGTGTGAAAATTGCTGCATGAACCAGTATTGATATTAATAGAGCTATAATTAACAGGTTGTTTTCTTTTAAAAACTTCATTAAACTCTATCTTTTTTGGGTTTCTATCATGTATTTTTCAATGCCTTCTTGACGACAAAGGTCTATAATTTTAACTACATTTTTAAATTTTGTATCTTTATCAGAACGAAGTATCGCTGTAATATTTTTACCTTTAAAGCCTTTGAGCTCTTCTTTAAGCTGGGCAAAATTTATTGGTTTATTGTTTAAATATAATCTACCGTTTTTTCTTATCGTTATTTCAATTTTTTTCTCTTTAATCTCTTTTGCTTCAGCAGTTGATGCTTTGGGAAGGTTTAGAGGGATTTTTCCTTCAACCATAAATGTAGCTGTTGCCATAAATATAATGAGCAGAACTAAAACTATATCCACAAATGGAGTCATATTTATTTCAGCTATTTCCTTTTCATCATCATCTATAAGCTTCATTTTTACCTCAATCATAATGATATCTACATGTTAATATAATAGTTTAAATTTTTATAGTTGAAATTAGTTTTTTTACTTGTGAAAGACCTAAATATTTTCTCGTATATTCACTATTAGAGTATTTGTATGTGGTCATAAATTCACTATCAGTTAATTCTCTTAAATACTCAAGGCAATTATTAAAATCTTCTTTTAACTTTATCTGTTGTTCAATTGATAATTTTGGTTCAAAAAAGATTTGAATAGGATGTGTTCTATAAGGTTTTTCTGTCATAATACCATCAACTTCTAAATCTGATACAAAATATAAACCTGCTCTCCCATTACAGGAGCCTGTATCTACAGTTCTTATCCATAAGATATTATTTTTTATTTTCTCATATAAAAAATCATTAACATAATATATTTCTTTTTCATATTCTCCTTTTGACTTATTATATTTATTTGCATTTAAGAGAATTACTTTATTTTTCCCTTTGTTTTTAATGACTTTGTCTTTCATTAGGTAGAATGATACATCAATATTGTTGTTTTTATTTTCCTTTACATATTTTTCAAATTCATTTCCAGCAATATAGTTATTTTCTTTTTTTAGAATTATATTTTTTGTTATGGTTTTATTTTTGTAAATTTTCGTTGCTGGAAATTCTATATCTACAGATGATATGAACTCTTTTCTTTTAAAGAAAAAAATACCTACATTAATCCCTGTGTCTTCAAAGATTTTGTCTTCTATTATATATGCTTTATGAATATAATAATAAGGGAAAAATATTTTCCTAATATAATTGCTTCCTGATTTCCCATAAATGAAATTTGTTGGAATAATATATATCATCTGTTTTACATTGGCTTTCAAATCGTTAAACAAAGCTA
>NZ_ABHJ01000192.1:0-1965 GCF_000171895.1 Hydrogenivirga sp. 128-5-R1-1 | reverse complement strand
CGCAACCAGAAATGCCGGAGAAGCAATCAAAAAATGGACAATTATATTTAACAAAGCAAGACAGGAAGCAATTACTACAGAACTTATTGATATTATTAATGCTTCTAATGCAATTCAGTAAAAAGAAATATAGGAGGATATAAAGAATGGCAGATAACAAGGGTAAAATTGTTCAGGTCGTAGGACCTGTAGTAGACGTTGAATTTGAAACAGAAGAACTTCCAGAAATAAGATGGGCATTAAAAACAACAAGAATAGCAATTGATGACAGGGGAAACGAAACAACAGAAGACCTTTATCTTGAAGTTGCACAGCACCTTGGAGAAAAAAGGGTAAGAACTATTGCTTATGGTCCAACAGATGGTCTTGTTAGAGGACAAGAAGTTGAAAGTATAGGTGGACCACTTCAAATACCGGTAGGCAAAGCAGTTCTTGGAAGAATATTCAACGTTGTTGGACAACCAATTGACGATGCCGGACCTGTTGAGGCTGAGGAAAAATGGCCAATATTCAGACCTGCACCATCATTTGAAGAGCAGTCAACAAAAGTAGAAATATTTGAAACAGGTATTAAAGTTATTGACCTTCTTGTTCCATTCATCAAGGGTGGAAAAGTTGGTCTATTCGGTGGTGCTGGAGTTGGAAAAACAGTTCTTATGCAGGAGCTTATCCACAACATAGCTAAGTTCCACTCTGGATACTCTGTTGTTGTTGGTGTTGGTGAAAGAACAAGGGAAGGAAATGACCTTTGGATGGAAATGAAAGAATCTGGAGTTCTTCCATATACAGCTATGGTTTACGGACAGATGAATGAGCCTCCAGGGGTTAGATTTAGAGTTGCCCAAACAGGTCTGACAATGGCTGAATACTTTAGAGATGTTGAAAAGCAAGACGTTCTTATTTTCATAGATAATATCTTCAGATTTGTTCAGGCAGGTGCTGAAGTTTCAACACTTCTTGGAAGACTTCCATCTGCTGTTGGTTATCAGCCAACATTGGGAACTGACGTTGGTGAAGTTCAGGAAAGAATTGCTTCAACAGTTAATGGTTCTATTACATCTATTCAGGCTGTTTATGTTCCGGCTGACGATATTACAGACCCAGCGCCAGCATCTATTTTCGCACACTTAGACGCTACAATTGTTCTCCAAAGGAGACTTGCAGAGCTGGGTATTTATCCAGCTATTGACCCATTAGAGTCTACATCTAAAGCCCTTGCTCCTGAGTATGTAGGAGAAGAACATTACTACGTTGCAAGGGAAGTTCAAAGAATTCTCCAAAGATACAAAGAACTGCAAGAAATTATCGCAATTCTTGGTATGGAAGAACTTTCTGAGGAAGACAAGGCACTGGTTGGTAGAGCAAGAAGACTTCAAAGGTTCCTTGCTCAGAAATTCCACGTTGCTGAGCAGTTCACAGGACAACCCGGTGATTACGTAAAAAGAGAAGATACAATCAGATCATTCAAAGAAGTTGTTGAAGGTAAATGGGATCATCTTCCAGAACAGGCATTCTACATGGTGGCTGACATAGAAGACGCCAAAAGAAAAGCAGAAGAAATTATGGCAAAACAAGGATAATTAATCTACAAAGCGGGTTGACAGCCCGCTTTTTTAATTTTTTCATAATATTCCAAGTTATTCATATTTCAATTAGATTAATAAACACTCTTTACCATTAGTAAAAACCTGTTTTATTATTAATAATTAAAAACATATTTGCAGGGTATCGTATGGATTTTAGTATATTAGAGCCTCATATAGAAGACGTTTTTAAAAAATTTTATGATGAAATACTATCGGACCAGTATTTAAGAACATTTTTTAAATCAGAGGAACAAATTAAAGAACTTATTAAGAAACGAGTAAAAAATCTCCAGGAAACATTTAAAGAAACAGACAAAGAAATTGAGCTTAGATATTACCATTTGGGTAATCTTCATTATGATTTAAAAATTCCATTTGT
>NZ_ABHJ01000193.1:0-1957 GCF_000171895.1 Hydrogenivirga sp. 128-5-R1-1 | reverse complement strand
AGGTTCTTTTAATCAGATTGAGGTTGATGGTCAGATTATAAATGTAGTATCCCTGGAAGACTTACTTGTAGATATGATGAATGAATGCGTCGCCGGAGATGAAACTGTATGCGAGCTTATAAAAATGCTTATAAAATCATATTTACCGGTTTTAGATTTTCATCATATATATTCCAATTTAAAAAATAAACAGGCTGTAATAAAATTTAAACAGTATAGAAAAGAGGCAGAGGGGTAAAATGACACAGATAGGGATTGATTTAAACAGATTTATTTTAGAAGAAGAAAGAAAATTTCCAAAAGCAACCGGTTCATTATCTATGGCACTCATGGCCATAGAAGCTGCAGCTAAAGTTATAGCTTCCCATGTTAGAATGGCAGGACTTGCAGATGTGCTGGGAAAAGCAGGAAAAGTTAATGTTCAGGGTGAAGAAGTCCAGAAACTTGATGAACTTTCCAATGAAATACTGATTAATCATCTATCAGATTGTGGGCAGTTCTATGCACTGGCTTCAGAAGAATTAGATGAACCTATATTTCCTTCAAAAGGAGTTGATGGAAAATATGTCATCTCTTTTGACCCGTTAGATGGTTCTTCAAATATAGACGTTAACGTTAGTATCGGGACAATTTTTTCCATTCATAAAAAAGTGACAGGAACAATTGATGATTTTCTACAAGAAGGTTATAAACAGATTGCAGCAGGATATATTATTTACGGTTCTTCCACAATGTTTGTCCTGACTACAGGAAATGGAGTTAACGGATTTACATTAGATCCTTCTGTTGGTATGTTTTTACTCTCCCATCCTGATATGAAAATTCCAGAAAAAGGAAAAATCTATTCTATAAATGAAGCAAATGCTAAAAAATGGACACAGCCTAAACTTATTGATTATATAGAAACACTAAAAGAAGAAGGCTATACAACAAGATATATAGGTTCAATGGTAGCCGATGTTCACAGAACACTTATAAAGGGTGGAATATTTGGATACCCTGCAGATAAGAAAAACACAAACGGAAAACTCAGACTTCTTTATGAAGCTGCTCCAATGGCATTTTTAATAGAGCAGGCCGGCGGAAAAGCAACAAACGGAGAAATTGATATACTCCAGATAAAACCTACAGATATCCATCAAAGAACCCCTGTTTTCCTTGGAAGTCCAAAAGAAATTAATCAATTAATGGAGTTTATAGGATAAATGCAATATCTGGCTATTATGTTAGGTGGAGCCCTTGGGGCTCTCTTTAGATTTTTTGTTTCGTCCTTTGTTAACAAATATTCCGGACTTGAATTCCCTGCAGGAACTCTGACTGTAAATGTAATCGGCTCATTTATCCTTGTGTTTTTTACAGTTATAACCCTTGAAAAGCTAAGTATAGATCCTTTATGGAGAATGTTTTTTGCAGTAGGATTTTTAGGGGCTTTTACTACCTTTTCAACATTTTCCTATGAAACTATAGCTTTAATGCAGGATGGGGAATATTTTAAAAGTATATTAAATATTTTACTGAATAATGGACTATCTATAGCTGCAGGAATAGGTGGTTTAATTCTGGCAAAAAGTTTGTCCTAAGGAGCTTATTATGAAAATAGAGGGAGAGGCTTATTTACTTAGAATATTTATAGGCGAAAATGACAGAATAGATGGAAAGCTGGCATATAAGAAACTTGTTGAGATTATGAGGGAAAATGATATAGCTGGAGCTACAGTTTTAAGGGGAATACTTGGATATGGTGCTTCCAGCAGAATACATGCAGCAGGATTATTAACCCTCTCCGGAGATTTACCTGTTGTAATAGAAGCTGTAGATAGAGAAGAAAAAATTAAAAAATTAATTCCTGAAATAGAAAAATACATAAAAAATGGTCTCGTAACCCTTGAAAAAGTCCATGTGATTAAATATGTGTATGATAAATCATAAACAAAACCCAAAAATTATTAGATAATCT
>NZ_ABHJ01000194.1:0-1952 GCF_000171895.1 Hydrogenivirga sp. 128-5-R1-1 | reverse complement strand
ATCTGGATGCAATTTAGAGACAAGAGATAATTAGATTTAGATAATATAGAAGAAAAATTAGAAGAAATCTTAAAAAAGAAAAAAAACAAAGAGAAATTTATGAAAAATCCCTCACCAGTCCAAGATTTACATCTGTATCTCAAATAATGAAAGAAGAGAAAGAAAGAGAAGAAATAAAATTCAATTTTTCAAAAAATACAGGTGAAAATATTTCTATTTATACAGGAATTGTTGTACATAATGTATTGGAAGAGGTGGATTTTACAAATATATCATTAAAGCAGTTAAATACATTAATAAAAAAACAGGAAAAAATAATTCCAGAACTTATAAAAAATGTAGTTATGGAAAACAGCCGTAAAATCTTAAGGAAATTTATAAATTCTCCTCTTCACAAAGAATTAAAAGAATCTAATATAATTTTTAGAGAGCTTCCATTTACTTTATATGAAAACGAAAAATACATAGAAGGCAGAATTGATATTATTTATGAAAAAGATGGGAAAATAATTGTTATGGATTACAAAACAAATAGATATGAAACCGAGGAAGAAAAGCAAAAAGTAATAAAGGCTTATGAAAAGCAAAAAGAATACTATTTAAAAGCAGTAAAAAAGATTTTTCCTGAAAAAAATATAGAATTCAAGCTGGGACTTCTCTGGAAAGGTGAAGTTGTATAATAGAAAATAAAAACAAAAAGGGTAAGAAAATGTATACAAAAGAACAAGAAAAACAGCTTATAGAAAAAACCCGCCAGCTGTTAAAAATATCTATTGAAGATTTAAAGACAAAAGAAGATGCAGAAAAAATAATAAATGATTTAAGAGAAGTTATAAAGTATCATGACTGGAAATACTATGTTCTTGCTAACCCTGTAATTTCGGACTATGAATATGATAAATTGTTTCATTTGCTTGTTTCAATAGAAAAAAAATATCCAGAACTTATAACTGCCGATTCTCCAACACAAAGAGTACCAAGTGGACTTATTAAAGAATTTCCAAAGGTAAAACATCTTGCTCCTATGCTTTCCCTTGAAAACTCATATAACGAAGAAGACCTGAGGGATTTTGATAGAAGAGTTAAAGAAATAACAGGTTTAGATGAGATTGAGTATTCTGTTGAGCCAAAATTTGATGGAGCAGGAATAGCACTTGTTTATGAAAATAATCTTTTTGTTAGAGGAGCAACGAGGGGAGATGGAGCAGTTGGAGATGATATAACTCCAAATCTAAAAGTTATAAGAACAATTCCATTATCTGCAGATTTTGAAAAATACGGTATTAAAACTATAGAAATAAGGGGAGAAGTTTTAATAAATAAAGAACTTTTCAAAAAAATAAATCAAGAAAGACTTGAAGAAGGACTTCCTCTTTTTGCAAATCCGAGAAATGCTGCGGCTGGTTCTCTGAGACTCCAAAACCCAAAAGAAGTGGCAAAAAGAGGACTTGAAGCTTTTGTTTATCAAATAACATATACAGTAGATGAAAATGAAAATAACCTTCTTGGAACAAAACTTAAAAAGCACAGTGAGTCTATAAAAATGCTTTATGAACTTGGTTTTAAATCACCATATAAAGAAATTAAGGTGTGTAAAAACATAGATGAAGTAATTGATTACTGTAATCAGTGGCAAGAAAAAAGAGACAGCTACCCTTATGAAATAGATGGTATGGTAGTTAAAGTAAATGATATATCTCTTTATGATACTCTTGGTGCGACTTCACACCATCCAAGATGGGCTATTGCATACAAGTTTCAGGCTCGGCAGGCAACAACAAAGCTTATAGATGTTGTATTTCAGGTCGGTAGGACTGGAGCAATAACTCCTGTAGGAAAACTTGAGCCTGTTGAAATAGGAGGAGTTGTAGTTTCTTCTGTTTCTTTAATAAATGAGGATTTTATAAAAGAAAAAGATATAAGAATTGGAGATTTAGTTTTAGTTGAAAGAG
>NZ_ABHJ01000195.1:0-1950 GCF_000171895.1 Hydrogenivirga sp. 128-5-R1-1 | reverse complement strand
CTGAAACTGGTGATAATGTATCTTCTAAAAAAGGGTCTTCGTAAGAGTATTTTTGTTTTTCTTTGTCTATCTCATCTAAACTTGGAAATACCTGTTTAAAAATAGGGTTATCATAGGAAAACTCTTTGATTAAAGATAGATAATAGGGAGTAGTTCCAAAATGAAAAATTTCTGTTGTTTTTAAAAATGCAGTTTCAAGCTCTTTTGAAACAGGAAATATTTTTTTTATTTCCTCTAAAGTGGTTAACCTGTTTGCTATCTGCCATTTCCAGCTTTCCCAGTTTTTTTTATCTACATTTTTAAAAGCGTCTATTTTTTTCCAGAAATTTTCTTTAAGGATTCTCATTATTTAGACTGTTTAATTTCACACTCATTTTTAAGTTTGATTTTATTTCCATTTTCCGTATCAAATTCTCTTTCATTTAGTTTTGCTTTTAAAATATATCCAAGAGCTATGTTCTCAACAGGTGATACAGAGGTTATTTCTCCTATTTTTTTATCACCATCAATTATTTTTTCACCTTCTTTAATTTTTTGCCTGTCAACTTCAAACTTTGCTAAAGTTCTTGGGGGTTTTCCTCTGTAATGTACCCTTGCAATTACTTCCTGTCCTACATAACATCCTTTTGTAAAACTTATAGCGTACGGAGTTATTGGCGTTTCAAGGGGCAGGTATCCTTCTTTTAACTCTTTATGTATTTTTGGTATGCAGTTTTTAATCCTTATATTTTCAAATTCTTCCTGTGATATTTCATTTTCTTTTGGAAGCAGAGTTTTAACTTTTTCTAAATTACCAAAAAAGTCATATCCATTTTCACCATTTCTTAAAAAATTTTTTGCAATAGTAAAGTTTTTAACTGTTTTAAACTCAAAAGGTTTTAGTGAAATATTAAAATTTTCTTCCACAAATTTGTCTGTATTTTCTCCAAAAATATAAATATGTTCATTCTGCTGTGTTAAATTTTCAAAAAACACCTGCATTGAAAGTTTAAGTTTTGTAAATTCTTCAATCACTTTATCTGCATTTTCTTTGGTATCTAAAATAAAGTATTCGCCAAAGTTATAAACAAAAAAATCCTGTACAGGATAACCTTTTCCGTTTAACCTTAGATTATAGTTAAAATGCTCAGGCAAAAGACCGTTTATATCATTTGTAAAAAGGCCGTGTAAAAATGCTTTATGTTCTTCTGCTACTCCTTTAATTGCAAGTTTACTTTTTTTTCCATAAACTTTTATTTTAGCTCTTGTTAATTTTATCCAGTTCACCTCTAAACCTCTCAAAATCAAACGTTGTTTGACAAATTTTTTATTAAATTATAGACTATTTATCAAATCTTTAATATGATTTAACGCAAATGGAGGAGTCTAATGTCAAGACCTGTCGTTTCTATCATAGGAGCTGGAAATGTTGGAGAGCACGTTGCAAATATTATTGCTATAAATGAGCTTGCAGATGTTAGAATGTTTGACCTTGCAAGGAAAACTGAAGATAAAGTATTTGAAATTGTAAAAGGAAAAGCCCTTGATATAAAACAGATGGCAACTTCACTTGGAAAAGATGTTAATGTTGAAGGTTTTACTGTAAGTCCTGAAGGTGATGGATATGAGCCTCTTGAAGATTCTGATATTATTGTAGTTACTGCTGGTTTTCCAAGAAGACCGGGTATGAGTAGAGATGATTTACTTTCAAAAAATGTTGGAATTATAAGAACAGTTTCTGAAAGAATAAAACAGTTTGCTCCAGATGCAATAGTTATAGTAGTATCAAATCCGGTTGACGTTATGACTTATGCAGCATTTAAAATAACAGGTTTTGAAAAAAATAGAGTTTTAGGAATGGCAGGGGTCTTAGATACTGCAAGATTTAAATCATTTATATCTCAAGAGCTTAATGTTTCTGTTAAAAGTATAAATGCCTATGTTTTAGGTGGGCACGGTGATGATATGGTA
>NZ_ABHJ01000196.1:0-1949 GCF_000171895.1 Hydrogenivirga sp. 128-5-R1-1 | reverse complement strand
AGTTTTGTATTTTAATAAAAATTTTGCAAAACTGATAGGGGTAAATGAAGAAAAAATAAAAAATTTTAGTATTTTTAAAATTTTAAAAACTATTGAAAAAGTAATAAGAGATGAAAATATACTAAAAAAATTAAGGGCTGATTACCTAAAGAATAAAGTAGATATATTTAAAGATTATTTTTATATAAAAAATGGCGATAAAAAGGTATTTTATAAAGAATCTTTGCCTTTTTATGTGAATGGTGTTTTTAAAGGAAGGGTTTGTTTATTGAGAGATGTTTCTAAAGAAAAAAAATATGAGAGGAAATTGTTGAAAGCAAGGCAGGAGTATGAGGATTTAGTTGAAAGCGTAAATGCTATTGTTCTGAAGTGGGAAGCTAATGGAAAAATTAAATTTATAAATAGGTATGGTCTTGAGTTTTTTAAGTTTAAAAAGGACGAGATTATTGGCAAATCTGTTTTTGAAACAATTGTTCCTCATACGGATAAAAATGGAAAAGATTTATACAAAATGATACAGGAAATTTCAATTAATCCTGAGAAATATATATACAATGAAAATGAAAATGTGGATAAATATGGGAATAGATACTGGATAGTCTGGAGAAACAAACCTGTTTATGATGATGATGGAAATCTGATAGAAATACTTTCTATAGGAAGTGATTATACTCAGCAAAAGAAATTAAAAGATAGACTTAAACAACTTGCAGAAACGGACGAATTAACAGGGATTTATAATCGCAGAAAATTTATGGAACTTTTGAAAAAAGAAACTGAAAAAAGTAAAAGATACAACAATAACATCTCTCTATTGTTGATAGATATTGATGATTTTAAGAAAATAAATGATACATACGGTCATGAAATAGGAGATTTTGTACTAACATTATTTTCAAAACTGGTAAGTAAAAATATAAGGGAAACAGATATATTTGCAAGATGGGGAGGGGAAGAGTTTGTAATATTAACCTTTACTGATTTAAGAAACGCAAAAATTTTAGGTGAAAAAATCTGTAATGTGGTTTCTAATTTTAAATTTGATGACCTTGACAAAATTACAGTAAGTATAGGAATAGCTTCTTATAAAAAAGACGAAGATATAAATTCCTTCATAAGCAGAGCAGATAAACTCATGTATAAAGCAAAACAAAGTGGGAAAAATAAAGTTGCTACAGCCTGAGGAATATATAATTAAATCTTAAGTAAGCTATTTTCTTCATAAAGCATTTCTTCAAGCTCATCTTCATAAAAGAATTTATCAGAAAAAGCAGGTTTTAGTTCATCTATCCACAGAGCATTTTGATTATACTGGGCGAAGAAAGGTTTGCCTACCCAGTCTGGATTTCTACCTTGTAGAAAATCTAAAACTATATACTTTTTCCCGTTTATCTCTGATACTCCAAGTATTCTTATTTTTCCAGGAGTTGCAGACATTGAAGGTCCTTTTACTGTTCGTGCAAGACCGCTTACT
This sequence comes from Hydrogenivirga sp. 128-5-R1-1, assembly GCF_000171895.1. Classification (NCBI taxonomy): domain Bacteria; kingdom Pseudomonadati; phylum Aquificota; class Aquificia; order Aquificales; family Aquificaceae; genus Hydrogenivirga; species Hydrogenivirga sp. 128-5-R1-1. Next base: position 475 of record NZ_ABHJ01000196.1, on the reverse strand, counting down.
TTTTGGTAAGCTTCTCTAAATATTTCCCATGCTCTTACGATAGGTACTCCAAAGTAATGCTGTGCTCCTGTATCCCTTGCCATAAACATATAATAAGGTATCATTCCCTGCTTTACCTGCTCTTTCCACATTTTAGCCCAAACATCAGGATTATCATTTATATGTCTTAATATAGGAGACTGAGTTCTTATTACTGCTCCTGTTTCTCTTATTTTTTGAACGGCCTCTTTTACTTCATCTGTCTCAAGTTCTTTGTAGTGGTTAAAATGCGCCATATATGCAAGATGATAGCCTTTGTCTACAATTTTTTTAAACAGGTCTAAAAGCTCCTGTGCGTCATTATCTGTTAAAAATCTATAAGGCCAAAACCCAAGAGCTTTAGTTCCTATTCTAATTGTTTTTAAATGAGGTATGTTTGCCTCAAGTATAGGCTCTATATACTGCTTTAGAACATGAGTTTTCATTATTAAAGGGT
>NZ_ABHJ01000197.1:0-1948 GCF_000171895.1 Hydrogenivirga sp. 128-5-R1-1 | reverse complement strand
TAATTTCCTTAAAGAAGTTTTTATAAAAAAATCCTTTTTTATAAAGATAGTAAGAAGGGGCAATTGAACCAGAATTTGATTTAGGGTCAGAAAAGGCAAATCTTTTACCCTCAAGGTCAAGAAAACTTTTAGCATTTGAATTTTTAGGAACAATTATATAAGAGTAATACTGCGGTTTTCCTCTAAAATAAGGAACAGCCAAAAGTTTTATATTTACATTATCCTTTTTTAAAAAAACATAAGTTGCTCCGCAAATATATGCAATGTCAACGCTTTTATTCTCTATAAAATACTGCATTTCATCGTAAGTTTTAGTAATTTTTAGCTTTATTTTATATCCAGTTTTCTTTTCTAAATATTTAGCCCACTGGCTAATTGTGTAATAATCATCTTTTACTGTTACATTTGTTATACCGAAGATTATTGTTTTGGCATTTGAAATACCTGTGAAGACTACAGCCAAAAATATAAACATAAAAAATTTTTTAACCATAATTTTAAACTATATCAAAAATAGAAAATATGCAAGTTATAAAAATTATAATAATCAAATTTTGACCACTTACTAATCAAAATTTTCCCATTATTTTTCGTTTTAAAAATTTCAAATCTTTTGAAAGCTTGTAAATAAATAGATTTATTTATTGGCATAGTTTTTGAATATAGAAAATCAGAGACTAAATTTGGGAGGTAATTTTTATGAAAAGAAGGGATTTTTTAAAAACTTCGGCTGGGTTTTTAGCAGCGTTGGCAGTTGCTCCGGCAAGTTTTGGAGCAGGCAGAACAAAACTTGAAGGAACAACTTACTTTAAATACCCTGCTAAAAAGATAGGTTCTTTTGATGAGATTAGAAGAAAAGGAACTCTGTCTTTCAGCTATCCAGATAACGACTCACCTTGCCTTGCTATTTTTGTCCCAGAAGCTGGTGTTGTGGCATTTAGTACACTCTGTACCCATAAAGGATGTCCTGTAATTTACAATGAGCAAGAAAGGGTTTTTGAATGTCCATGTCATTACTCAAGATTTGATGTTGATAAAGAAGGTCAAGAAGTTTTAGGACAGGCTACAACAAAACTGCCAAGAATAGAACTTGAAGTAAGAGGAAATGACGTTTATGCCGTAGGTGTTGATGGGCTAATTTGGGGAAGAGTATCAAATGTTTAAAAATAAAAATTTTGGAGGTAAATAAAAGATGACGGTAAAAGTAAACGATAGAATTCCATTACCACCCAAAGATGCAACTGTAAAAAATGTAACATGTGAATTTTGTATTGTTGGGTGTGGATATAAAGCTTATAAATGGCCCGTAGGAAAAGAAGGGGGTGCAAGACCTAATCAAAATGCTCTTGGTGTTGATTTTACAAGACCAGTTCCCGCAAATGGGACATGGGCATCTCCAAATATGGTTAATGTTGTAGAAGAAAACGGTAGAAAATACAATGTAATGGTTGTTCCTGACCACAATTGTGTAGTTAACAGTGGTCTTAACTCTGTTCGCGGTGGTTTAATGGCTTCAACTTTATTTAATGCAAACAGCGATACAGCAGACAGATTAAAAGAACCATTGATTTACAGAGGAAGAAAACTATATGAAACCACATGGGAAGAGGCAACAGGACTACTTGCTAAAGTAATAGCAAAAGTACTGCAAAATGACTCACCTAACGATATAGCAATGATAACCTTTGACCACGGTGGTGGTGGAGGAGGTTTTGAAAATACATGGGGTACTGGAAAACTATTTTTTAAAGCTATAGGAACAATTTCTTGTAGAATTCACAACAGACCAGCTTACAACTCTGAAGTTCACGCAACAAGAGAAATGGGAATAGGTGAGCTTAACAGCTCGTACTATGACTGTGAGCTTGCAGATACTATACTCATGATAGGAACAAACCCTGTAGAATGTCAGACAAACTTTTTCTTTAACCATATGGTCAAAAATTTA
>NZ_ABHJ01000198.1:0-1945 GCF_000171895.1 Hydrogenivirga sp. 128-5-R1-1 | reverse complement strand
GTTCCTGGAGATAAAATAAAAATAAAATTTGCTGCTAAAGGCGGCGGTTCTGAAAATCAAAGTAAACAAAAAATGCTAAAACCTTCTGATGGATGGGAAGGTGTAAAAGAGTTTATTCTATGTGCAATTGCAAATGCAGGACCAAACGCATGCCCTCCATTTACAGTAGGAGTAGGAATAGGAGGAACTTTTGATTATTCTGCTGTTTTAGCAAAAAAAGCACTCTTTAGACATATTGGAGAAAGACACCCTGACCCAAGAATAGCAAAACTTGAAGAAGAGCTAATAGAAGAGGCGAATAAACTTGGCGTTGGTCCTCTTGGGTTTGGCGGTTCAACAACGGCAGTTGATGTAAAAATAGAAGTTGCCCCTGTTCACATTGCATCACTGCCTGTTGCAGTAAATATCCAGTGCCACGCAGCAAGACATAAGGAAATAGAGATATAAAAATGACAACAGTAGTAAAAAATCAGCTTAAAAATAAGAAAAAAAAGCAAACTAAAAGGGTTAAAATCCCAAAAGCCCTTGTATATGAAATGAGAAAAGGCTCTCCTATTTACTACAGAGATTACGATAAGGTGTTGTCCGGAGAGCTACCTCTGGAGGCTGTTATGGGAAACAGTGGATTACATTCTTGGTTAGTAATGATAATCTCTTTCTTTATCAGAAATATTTTAAAAGATAAGGGTAAAAATTATGAAGTTCTATCTCAAGAAGTAGGTTATAAATTTGCCCCAAGGAGCTGGTATAACCTTGACATAGCAATATGGGACAAAGAAAAAGTTAAACCTTATTTAAAAGAAAATAAATTAATACCTGTTGCTCCAGAGGTAGTTATAGAAATAGACACAAAGGCTGATTTAAGAAAGTTTGAAAATCCTCAAGACTATTTCCATAGAAAAACTCAAGACTTGCTTGACAGCGGAGTAAAAAAAGTTATCTGGATATTTACAAAAGACAAAAAAATCTGGATAGCAGAAAATAAAAAACCTTGGCTTATAGTTGATTTTGATTATGATGTTCCTGTAATGGACAGCATAAAATTTAATTTAAAAAAATTAATGGAAGAGGAAGAGTAAAATGTCTGAAGTAAAAAGAATAACTACACCTTTAACAGATGACATTATAGAAGATTTAAGAGTTGGAGATAGAGTTTTATTAAATGGAGTAGTTTATACAGCAAGGGATGCTGCCCATAAAAGAATGCTTGAGGAGTACGAAAAAACAGGAAAACTTCCAATAAATGTGGAAGGACAGGTTATATACTATGTAGGACCAACACCACCAAAACCTGGACAAGCTATTGGCTCAGCAGGACCTACAACTGCATATAGAATGGACAAATATACTCCAAAACTACACGAACTTGGATTAAAAGCAACTATTGGAAAGGGATTTAGAACTCAGCCAGTAAAAGAAGCATTAAAGAAATATAAAGCTGTTTACTTTGCAGCTTACGGCGGAACTGCAGCTCTTCTCTCAAAACATATAGTATCTGCTGAAATTGTGGCTTATGAAGATTTAGGTCCTGAGGCTATTAGAAAGCTTGTCTTTAAAGATTTTCCTGTAATAGTGGCAAATGACATTTACGGTGGAGACATTTTTGAGGAAGGACAGGCTAAATATAGACAAATAGACCTTAACTGCTCAATCTAAAATGCTATTTACAGTAGGATATTCCTCTTTTTTTGAGGTAGAAAAGCTTATTAATAAGTTGAAGGAGAATGATGTTTCAATTCTTTTTGATATTAGAACATTTCCATATTCTAATGCGTTTCCACAGTATAACAAGGAGAATTTAGAAAAAGTTTTTAAATATAAGTTTTTAGGGGATTATTTAGGTGGTTTAAAGGTTAAGACACTTGTCAGAAACGGAATATCAAATTTGAAAGATTTAACAAAAGATATTCAATTTAAAAAAGGTCTTAACTATATATATAAACTT
>NZ_ABHJ01000199.1:0-1944 GCF_000171895.1 Hydrogenivirga sp. 128-5-R1-1 | reverse complement strand
AAAAACAATAATTTCAATTACAAAAATTATGAAAGATAAAAATCTTATTGATAAAAATTTTAAGATTAATGCCGAAACTCTAATAAATATGCGGTTTTTAAAAGGAAAGTAATTTGGCTGATTTAATTAAGTATTTATTAAAACTAAAAATAAGCCATATATTCTATTTAAGTCTTACAGTTGCAGCGGTAATATCTCTTATTATATTTTCTGTTTCTTATTCCAAAATTTACTTTGATAAACTTGAAAAAAACATTATAGAAGACCTGAGAATTAAAATTTCTTTGGCTTCAGAAATAATTGAAAAAAATATAAATCAAAATGAAATTTCTGATGTAGAAGCTGCCATAGCATATTTATCAACGCAGAAAAACATAGAAAATGTATTTTTGATAAACCCTAAAGGAAAAGTAATAATTGCGTCAAAGAAAAAATTTACAGGAGAAAATATAAAAGAAATCTATCCATTCTTAAGAAAAAACCAGATATACAGGGAAAATATAAAATATTTCTTCAACAAAGATAAAAGTAAAATATTTTTTATAGAAAGTATATTTCTCAGGAAAAAGGGAGAAATAAGACCTAAAGAGCATGGTGTTTTACTCGTAGAATATAACTTTCTTAACGATAAAATATCAAGTTTATACTTTTTATTATCTAACATACTTATATTTTTAGGAAGCATAATTATAGCTGGTTTTATATTAAACACTGTATTTAAAAAATATATATCAAGAAGAATAGAAAATGTAATCAATGTTCTTGAAAAGGTATCTCATGGTGATTTAGATACAATGGTTAAAGTGCAAGGTAATGATGAAATAAGGCTAATTTCTGAACATATAAACCAGATGATAAAAAAATTAAGAAATTACATATACTATGATTATTTAACAGGTGTATATAACAGATACTTCTTTGAGAAAAAGGTAAAAGCTGAAATATCAAACAAAAACAAATTTGCACTTGTAATATTTGATACAGACAATTTTAAGGAAATAAATGATTTATTCGGACATATAATAGGCGATAAGCTCCTTCAAAATTATGCACATAGATTAAAGAATTTCATCGGTGAAAAAGGGTTTGTAGGCAGATTTGGAGGAGATGAGTTTTTAATTTATATAGATGGTAAATATTTTGAATCAGATTCCCAATTAATTAAACTGGTAAATCAAATCATTGAATACCTTGATAAACCCTTTTTCATAGAAGATTATAAATTAGACATAACTTCAACTGCAGGTATATCAAAATATCCAGAACATGGGAAAACATACGAAGACCTGTTAAAAATTGCGGATATATCCTTATTCCATGGAAAAAAAATAGGTAAAAATCTTGCAATTCTTGCAGATAATGACATAATAGTTAAAAGTTTAAGAAAAGCACAATTGACATCTTTTATAAAATCAGGAATAGAAAATAAAGAGTTTTTCCTTGTATATCAGCCAATATTTTCCATTAAAAATTTAAAAATAGTTGGTGTAGAAGCCTTACTAAGATGGAACAGTAAAAAATTTGGCTTTATATCTCCTGCAGAATTTATACCCATTTTAGAAGAAACAGGTCTTATAAAAGATGTCGGTAAGTGGATTTTTAAAGAAGTTTTACAACAGGCTGAAATATGGGAAAATCAAGGAATAGAAGATATTAAGATTAATGTAAATGTAGATATTCAACAAATACTGGAAGCAAACTTTACAGAGTTTGTAAAAGATGAAATTTTATCAAAAAATTTCAGTAAGGTTAAATTAGGTATAGAAATAACAGAATCAGAAGCTATGCAGTATCCAGACCTGATTATTGATAAATTAAAAACATTAAGAGAATTAGGTATAAAAATCTCCATAGATGACTTTGGAACTGGGAACTCTTCTTTAAGTTATTTGAAAATAATGTCTATAGATTACTTAAAAATTGATAAATCATTTATAGATGATA
>NZ_ABHJ01000200.1:0-1937 GCF_000171895.1 Hydrogenivirga sp. 128-5-R1-1 | reverse complement strand
AACCGGCAGTTAATTTTGAGCTTACATCCGAAGGTGCTGATAAGTTTGGAGAAGCCACTGCAAAAATGATAGGCAAAAGACTTGCGATAGTCTTAGATAATAAAGTAATGTCTGCACCTGTTGTTCGCTCAAGAATTTCTGCAGCAGGGCAAATAACAGGAAACTTTACACCAGAAGAAGCAGCAGATTTAGCCATAGTTCTAAGGGCTGGAGCACTGCCTGCACCTGTTCATATACTGGAAGAAACAGTGATTGGGCCAACCTTAGGTAAGGAATCAATTCAAAAAACTATTAAAGCAGGTATAGCTTCATTGATTTTAGTCGGTTTATTTATGATATGGAGATATGCTATTTCTGGATTTATTTCAGTAATAGCTTTATTATTTAACGGATTATTCTTATGGGCAGCTATGGTCGCTTTAGATGTTACGCTCACACTTCCAGGTATAGCAGGTATTATTTTAAATATAGGTATGGCTGTTGATGCCAACGTAATTATCTTTGAAAGAATAAAAGAAGAACTTAGAAAAGGTATCACTCTTAGAGTTGCAGTTGAAGAAGGTTTTAAAAGGGCATGGGATGCTATTTTTGATGCACAGATAACAACATTAATTGCAGCATTTGTTTTATTCCAGTTCGGAACAGGACCTTTAAAAGGATTTGCTGCGACACTTTCAATCGGTACAGTAGTTTCTATATTTACAGCTCTTTACCTTACGAAAGTGTTTATTGACCTTATACTTGGTGGAAAAAAACAACTTAAATATGCATTTTAAGGAGAGGAAATGAGGAATTTTTTATCAACACCGCCTAATATTGATTTTTTAAAAATTAAAAAATTTGGATATATAACCTCAGGAACGTTAGTTTTAATCAGTTTGATTTTAATTTTTATTAAAGGTTTTAATCTTGGTCTTGATTTCACAGGTGGAACGTCTATACAAGTAAAATTTGAGGAAAAAATTAATGTTGGGAATATAAGAAAGGCTACTTCCTATGTCGGTTTTAAAGATGTTCAAATTCAGGAAGTTGGCAAAGAAGGAAAGGAATATGAAATAAGAATTCCTATAAAGTATGGAAGTTCAACAGTTATTTATAAGAAAGTAAAGAAAGCTTTAGATGAGTTTTTTAAAGGTAAATATAAAATAAGAAGAGTTGAGTATATAGGTTCAGTTGTAGGGGAAGAACTTAGGAAAGCCAGTATTTACTCTATAGTTGCTGTTATGATAGCAATACTTCTATATGTTGGATACAGATTTGAACCTGTGTTTGCTATAGCTGCTGTAATTCCATTATTCCACGATGCAATACTTACACTTGGTATGTTTTCATTAACCGGATACGAGCTTAACCTTTCTGTTATAGCTGCAATACTTACAGTACTTGGTTATTCATTAAACGATACAATTATAATATTTGATAGGATAAGAGAAAACATAAAAATAAGAGGGAAAAAGAACCTACTTCAGCTTGTTAACCAGAGTATAAATGAAAACCTTGCAAGAACAATAATAACTTCCGGCACAACTTTATTTTCTGTTTTAGCATTATATCTTTTTGGTGGAGAATCTTTAAAGGGATTTTCATTTGCACTTCTTGTTGGCATTATATTCGGTACATATTCCTCAATTTATGTGGCAGGAGCACTGGTCGTAGATATAGAAAAATACATTTATAAAAAGAAAGTTCAAAGTTAGTCAGGCACAGGCAGGTTTTATCCTGCTTATTTTTATATATCTTAAATCTTAAGAATTTTTAATAACATACTAAAAACAGGCATTATTATATAAAATTCACTAAAAAATTAAAGAAACCAAATTTTAATTCTATTTCCTTTATAACACACTCAGGGTTTATTTAAAAATTCCTTTGATTTTTGCTTCTATACATTTTAAATTTTAATATGTAGTTTTAATATAATTGACATTATATTGCAT
>NZ_ABHJ01000201.1:0-1933 GCF_000171895.1 Hydrogenivirga sp. 128-5-R1-1 | reverse complement strand
AGTCTGGGGCTGTATAAAGATGAAATGGTGTTTATAAAACAATGAAAGGCGAATTTAAACTTATAGATAGATTAACCAAATATTTACCAATAAATGATAAAGACGTTATCGTGGGTTTTGGAGATGACTGTGCCTGTGTGAAAATAGAAAATGAACTTTTAATTTTTACTGCTGATATTCAGGTAGAAAATCATCATTTTATAAAAGAAAAAATAAAACCGGAAAATTTAGGATGGAAACTTGTTTCTGTAAACGTCAGTGATGTGGTAGCCTGTGGAGGAATTCCTAAATGGGGTATTATTTCAATAGCTGTTCCTAAAAATACAAATCAAAAATGGATTGAAAAGGTTTATAAAGGGATAAAAGAAGCTTTAAATTATTATAAATTTAACATTATTGGGGGAAATACTTCAGCTTCAGAAGAAATTATATTTGATTTATTTTTAACAGGAAAAACTAAAAGATTTGTATCAAGAAGCAGTGCAAAAGAAGGGCAAAGTGTATATATTTCTGGAGAAACAGGTCTTTCAAGAGCAGGTCTTGAGCTTTTATTAATGGATAAGAAAAGATATGAAAAGTTTGAAAAAGAGTTAATAGAAAAACACGTAAAACCAAAAGCAAAAATAGATTTACAGAAAACAATTGAAAAATATGCAGAAAGCTGTATAGATATAAGCGATGGTCTTGTTGGAGATTTAAGGCATGTATCAACAATGAGCAGTGTAAAAATAATTATAGAAAAAGATAAACTACCAGTTCACCCGCTTCTTGAAAAATTCTGCAGAAAATACAAAAAAGACCCTTATCAGTACATACTTTATGGCGGTGAAGATTATGAGCTTGCTTTTACGGTAGATAGCAAGAATGAAAAACATATAAAAAATTGCTACAAAATAGGAAAAGTAGAAAAAGGAAAAGGTATTTATCTAATTGAGAATAACAAAAAAATACATTTAAAAGAAGAAGGATTTGAGCATATTTAGGGATTTTTTGCCCATATAGTTCAGATAAAACTACTTTGAAATCTTTTGGATATACACAGAACCAGAATTCTTTTTACCCCATATAGTTCAGATAAAACATTAATGATGTAGAAATATATGACAGCACCTTTTATATATTTTTACCCCATATAGTTCAGATAAAACCTCCTATTTTCGAGATTGCTGAAGTTGATGAGTCTGAATTTTTACCCCATATAGTTCAGATAAAACGTTGAGGAGGTAAGACAAATGTCAACATTGAGAGAGAATTTTTACCCCATATAGTTCAGATAAAACGCTTATAAAAGAGGTTGATTTAACTTTAACGAATAATCATTTTTACCCCATATAGTTCAGATAAAACTTCTAAGAAATATTTAAATAAAGACGAATGAAGAATATTTTTACCCCATATAGTTCAGATAAAACCTTTTTTAGATTTAACTGCTTCTCTAAGCATTTCTTTAAATTTTTACCCCATATAGTTCAGATAAAACACTGATGACTTTTTAAGCATACTTCATTTTGAAACAAATTTTTACCCCATATAGTTCAGATAAAACGAAGTTTCTGATGAAGAAGCAAAAATAGTATTAGAGAAAAATTTTTACCCCATATAGTTCAGATAAAACGATTGTTGCAAGTATTATTGTGATTTTAATGTAAATTTTAGATTTTTACCCCATATAGTTCAGATAAAACAAAAGGTTGTAAAATATTTAAAACAGATAATAACAAAATTTTTACCCCATATAGTTCAGATAAAACTAAAGATAAAACTGCCGACAGTAAATCAAAAATTCAAAATTTTTACCCCATATAGTTCAGATAAAACCCATTAATTAAATATAATAAAAAAAATTCACATTGGCAAGTATTTTCAAGCATTAAAAAAGATTAAAAAAATCTTCAAAATCCTCTCTGGTGGAGGTAGTTTGCATTAAACCTCC
>NZ_ABHJ01000202.1:0-1929 GCF_000171895.1 Hydrogenivirga sp. 128-5-R1-1 | reverse complement strand
GAAAGATTCATCATAAACAAAAGAAAAAACAAACTTTTTAAAGACCATTAGGAAGAAGATAGAGACTACTTTCAGCAGATTGAAGTATATGGGAATTGAAAGTATTAAAGCTGTTTCTTTGGAAGGGTTTTTAGCTAAAATTCACTTTTTTATTTTAGCTCTACAGTTTAAAATTATACTTAAGGTTTAAATTGGAAATTAGGGTTTTGTTTGCTAATTTTTTCCATTTCTTTTCCAGATGTTTATCTAAAAATTTACCAACTTCATAAGTCCATCTGGCTACTGTCCTATAAGGTAGATTCAAAACTCTTGCTATAGCAGACTTACTCATACCTTTGCTATACATTTTTAAGGCAAGCAATTTAACCTTTTCTGGGTGTTTATGATATTTTGCACCTTCATAAAAATGTCTTCCACATTCATTGCATTTATATCTTTGTTTTCCTGTGTTTTTTCCAAACTTTTTACACCAATTTGAACCACATTCTGGGCATTTTATGTGCTCTTGATATTTCCTTGGTCTTCCTCTCTTTCTCATAATCCTTATTTTAGAATATTTTTAGCTATTTTTGGATAGGAGTACCCCCCAAATATTACACCCCTTGACAAAATTAAATCAATGATATATATTTTTAAACCCTTTTGATTAGAGAGGGAGAAGAGAATAGGGTATAAGGAAGGAAGAAAGGGTTGACAAATCCTGAAAGATGATATAAACTGATTATCTGCTCAGGTGAGGAAGGCTGAGCTAAAGGGTGCTCAGCGAGTAGGCTATATGGCTACTTGGCAAAAGAATAGGGGAGCCAAATGTGCGAGGAAGAGGCTCTGAAGATTAATTTGGAGAGTTTGATCCTGGCTCAGCGCGAACGTTGGCGGCGCGCCTAACACATGCAAGTCGAGGGGCAGCAGGCCTTTTCTTCGGAAAAGGTGCTGGCGACCGGCGAACGGGTGAGTAACGCGTAGCTAACCTACCCTCAGGATGGGGATAACCCCTCGAAAGGGGGGCTAATACCCAATAAAGAGGCGTATCAATAGATGTGCCTCCAAAGGCCTTCGGGCGCCTGAGGATGGGGCTGCGTCCCATCAGGTAGTTGGTGAGGTAAAGGCTCACCAAGCCGACGACGGGTAGCTGGTCTGAGAGGATGGCCAGCCACAGTGGGACTGAGACACGGCCCGCACCCCTACGGGGGGCAGCAGTGGGGAATCTTGGGCAATGGCCGGAAGGCTGACCCAGCGACGCCGCGTGGTGGAGGAAGCCCTTCGGGGTGTAAACACCTGTCAGTGGGGAAGATAATGACGGTACCCACAGAGGAAGGGACGGCTAACTACGTGCCAGCAGCCGCGGTAATACGTAGGTCCCGAACGTTGCGCGAATTTACTGGGCGTAAAGGGTCCGTAGGCGGTCTGGTAAGTGGAAGGTGAAATCCTGGGGCTCAACTCCAGAATTGCCTTCCAAACTGCCGGACTTGAGGCAGGGAGAGGTCGGCGGAATTCCCGGTGTAGCGGTGAAATGCGTAGATATCGGGAGGAACACCAGTGGCGAAGGCGGCCGACTGGAACTGACCTGACGCTGAGGGACGAAAGCCAGGGGAGCGAACCGGATTAGATACCCGGGTAGTCCTGGCCGTAAACGATGGATGCTAGATGTGGGCGGGGAGACCCGTCCGTGTCGCAAGCTAACGCGTTAAGCATCCCGCCTGGGGAGTACGGCCGCAAGGTTGAAACTCAAAGGAATTGACGGGGACCCGCACAACCGGTGGAGCGTCTGGTTTAATTCGATGCTAACCGAAGAACCTCACCAGGGCTTGACATGCGGTGTGTCGTGGCCGAAAGGTCACTAGGCTGTCCTTTTGGGCAGCCGCGCCGCACAGTGGTGCATGGTCGTCGTCAGCTCGTGTCGTGAGATGTTGGGTTAAGTCCCGCAACGAG
>NZ_ABHJ01000203.1:0-1925 GCF_000171895.1 Hydrogenivirga sp. 128-5-R1-1 | reverse complement strand
AACCAACAAATCAGGACTATACACAGATATATATTAATAGACTAATTTATAAAATTTAATTTGTCTTATTTTTGAAAGAAGAAATTAACCAACGAGCCTTTTAATCAACATGTAATATCATCTTCACTATCAAAGATATTCGGGAAAAATAAAAAACTATTAGTTGTTTTTAATCTATCAGAAGCTGGAAACAAGATAATAGGTGCCTACCCAACGACTTATAACATGAGTATCTCTAACAGATATAAGTTTTATAAATGGGCTTACTTTAATTTTGATTTTGGTGTAAAATGGCAAAGACAATTTGATTTTTATAATAATCCTTTTGTTTTATTAGGAATAGAAGTTTATTTTGGAAAATGGTAAAAGGAGACTAAGATGTTTAAGGTTGGAATTATAGGCGTAGGAAATATGGGTGAAGCTATATTAAACGGGATAATAAAAAATTCAGATATAAAACCTGAAGAAATTATTGTTTCTGACATAAATCAAGAAAGAATAGATTATATTGTAAATAAATACGGTGTAGCAGGGACGGATAACAACGAAAGGCTTGTAAAACTGTCTGAAATCATATTTTTAGCAGTAAAACCAAAGGATTTTGAAAATACTGTAAACCCGATAAAAGATAAATTTGAAGGTAAAATACTTATCTCAGTAATGGCAGGAATAAAAATAGAAAAGATTAAATCTATTTTGAGTAAGGCATTTATTGTTAGAATTATGCCAAATACACCTGCATTAATTGGTGAAAGTGCAACAGGAATTTCATTTGATAAAAGCTTTCCTGCAAACAAAAAAGAAGAAATCATTAACCTGATAAATACATTTGGAAAATCATTTTTAATAGATGAAAACCTAATGGATGCCTTTACAGGACTGGCAGGAAGTGGTCCTGCTTATATCTTTACAATAATAGATGCTTTTGCACAGGCTGGTGTAAAACAAGGATTTTCTTATAATCAAGCACTTGAAATAATAGTACAAACAATAAAAGGTTCTTCAAAAATGGTAGAAACCTTAAAGGAACACCCATGTGTTCTCAGAGATAAAGTAAGCTCACCGTCAGGTACTACAATTTACGGACTTCATCAGCTTGAAAAAGGTAAAATTAGAGATATAATTATAAACACTGTTGAAGAATCAACCCAAAGGAGTAAAGAACTATCAAATTGAAAAACAACCTTTTAGAAAAAACCATTGAAGAAACCAAAAAACTAATTGAAATACCAAGTTTTGAAGACTGCACACAAATACAAAAATATTTAGAAGAAAGGCTTGATTTTATAAAGTTTGAAAAACAGCCTGTTGGAAAAGTTGTAAATTCAAACCCTCAATACAATCTTGTAAGCATTTCAAAAGACAAACCTTTTATGATAAATACCCATGTTGATACTGTTCCGCCAATGACAATGGAAAATCCATTTACACCAATTATAAAAGATAACAAAATTTACGGCAGGGGAGCAGCAGATACAAAAGGATTAATTGCATCTCTAATAGTAGCCATTGAAATATTCAAGGAAGAAAATCCAGATAAAGAAATACCTGTTTCTCTGGCATTTACTGTTGACGAGGAAAATCATACAGCTTTAGGGTCTGAAAAACTTCTTGAAATAATAGACCCTGTTGAAACAATACTTGTTTTAGAACCAACTTACGGTATTATATGTGATAAACAGATGGGAACTTACGAGTTTGAACTGGAAGTTGAAGTTGAATCAATGCATGCTTCAGAATTTGAAAAAACACACAACCCTGCAAAAATAACTTTTAAACTATTAGAAGAAATAGAAAACCAGTTAAATAGACCAGTAAACATAATAAACATAGAAAGTGGATGGGATTATTATGCAGTCCCTGAAAAGTCTTATTTACTTGCTGAGGTCAAACTGTTTGAAAATGAGAAAAAAGAAGATATTGAG
>NZ_ABHJ01000204.1:0-1923 GCF_000171895.1 Hydrogenivirga sp. 128-5-R1-1 | reverse complement strand
TGATAGATACATTAATGGAAGAACTAAAAGATAAAGATAAATATTTAGATAAGGAAGTAGATATTTCTGTGGTAGAAGAAGACTTAGAACTATTTAAAGAAGTTTATATTAGGAGCAGAAAAATTAAAAATATTTTTGATTCTATCGCAAGTAAGGCAGGTAAATTTGCAAATGTTGAAAAAGAGTTAGAAAGTAAATTTAGTTATATTTACGATATTACTGACGAGCTTTCTCTTATAGCCCTTAATTCGTCAGTTGAAAGTTATAAGCTTGGTTCTACAGGAGCGTCATTTTTTGTTGTTTCTTCTGAAATTAAAAAAGATTCAGAAAGAATTGGTAAACTTGTTGTTGGTTTAAAAAATGACATTCAAGAGCTTCTAAAGATTGTTCGTTCAATTTTACTTTATACAAATATCTCAAAGTTAAGCATATATATGATAATTCATTTTATAGATGAAATTTTAAATGATGGTGATGAAGGAAATTTATGTGATTGTGAAATGATACTGAGGGATATGGTTTCTGTAGAAAGTAATGATATAGAGATAACTTCTAAGTTTATTACTGAATTGTTAACCTATTTAAAAAAGACAAATATTTATATTAACGACGTGGAAAATATAATTGGCGAACTTCATTATATACAGCTAAATGGACTTGTTGAGTCTGCAAGACTTGGAGAACAAAAATTCTCTATTATATTCAATCAGGTTAAAGAGCTTGTTGAAAATACGACTAATATAATAAATGAAATAAAACCAATGATAATTAATACAATTAAGGAAGCAGAAGATATAAGTAATATTAGTGAAAAAATATTTAAGGAATTAAGATTTATGCAAGATTTAATAAAGGAAGATAAACAGGAGATTAGTGTTAATTCTTAGGGTTTGCTGAAACTTTGTATTTTAGATAAGTTTCCATAAAACTATCAATTTCCCCGTCCATAACAGCCTGTATATTACCTGTTTCATATCCTGTTCTAAGGTCTTTTACCATCTGATAAGGATGGAAAACATAAGACCTTATCTGACTTCCCCAGCTAATCTCTTTTTTTTCTCCTTCAAGCTCTTTTCTTTTTTCTTTTTGTTTCTCAATTTCAAGCTGATAAAGTTTAGCTTTAAGCATTTGCATAGCTTTTGCTCTATTTTGAATTTGTGACCTTTCACTCTGACAAGATACTACTATTCCTGTAGGGATATGTGTAATTCTTACTGCCGAGTCTGTTTTATTTACATGCTGTCCACCAGCTCCTGATGCTCTAAATGTGTCTATTCTAAGGTCATCTTCGTTTATTTCTACTTTTATTTCTTCTCCAATTTCAGGTATTACAGAAACAGCTGCAAAGGATGTATGTCTTCTTTTATTTGAATCAAAAGGTGATATTCTAACAAGTCTGTGGACACCTTGCTCTCCTTGTAAATATCCATAGGCATAAGGTCCTTTGACTATAAATGTTGCACTTTTAATACCTGCAACATCATCAGGCTGGTAATCTACAATTTCAACGTTATATCCGTTTTTCTCTGCCCATCTTAAATACATTCTAAGGAGCATTTCTGCCCAGTCGCATGCCTCAACACCACCTGAACCTGCCTGAACTGAAACTATAGCATTTTTTGAGTCGTACTCTCCGGATAATAAACTTTCTACTTCAAATTTGTTTATTAATGTTTCTAAGTTTTTTATCTCATTTTCTAAATCTTGTTTTGCTTCTTCGTCAGGCTCTAATTCTAAAAGCTCTATATACTCTTCTAAGTAATTAATTTTTTCTTCTATGTTATTTAATTTTTCAAGTTTATCAGATAGATATGTTCTTTCAGCAGATATTTTCTGTGCTTTTTTCTGGTCATTCCAGAAATCTGGAGAAGACATTATTTCGTCAAGCTCTTTTAACTTTTGTTTTATATCTTCTAAATTTGT
>NZ_ABHJ01000205.1:0-1922 GCF_000171895.1 Hydrogenivirga sp. 128-5-R1-1 | reverse complement strand
TGAACGCTCTTTGTCGGTATCTTCTATTCTTAAAATAAGTTTTCCATTTTCGTGTCTTGCAAATATATAGTTAAAAAGTGCAGTTCTTGCATTTCCAAGATGTAAATATCCGGTAGGGCTTGGTGCAAATCTAACTCTAATCAATTAAATATCTCCTCGTACCGTTTTTATTTTAAACTTATTATACTTTATTACATTATCAATATACAAAATATTAACTTATTTAAAAAATTGAATAACAAGCAGAGCAAACATTACTCCGAGAATAAGAGCTATTAAAGAAAGAATTATATTGGTTGTTCTCTGTATTTCTTTATGGTAGTTTTCCATTATATATTTATCTTCGTAATATAAAAGAGATTTAAATATTTTTTTATCTATATGCTGTAAAACTTTGTTATTTTCAAGGTCAATTTTTCCAAGTTTATACCATTTTTCTTTATGCTCAAAGTACATTTCAACTGTTAAAATCCCTTTTTCAATACTCCCTCTTATCTTATAAAAATAAAAATTATCTTTTATATCCTCAAATTTGCCGTCTGTTAAAAAATCAAAGAACTGCTCAATTCTCTTATCAGCACTTAAAGCTTCGTTTATATCCTTTAAAATCCGCAAATTTAATCTCCAACTAAAACTCCTCCCATCTTTTTCCTTTTTTCATTTACAAATTTCTGTACATCTTCCCATTTTCTTGTATTTATAATGTCTTTCTTTGTTGCCCAGCCTCTTCTTGCAAGGCCAACACCAAGTTCCATGTATGCAAAATTTCCAAGATTATGGGCATCTGTTGAAATTACAAGTTTTACACCTTCCTCTACACACTTTCTTATCCATATATCATCAATATCCATCCTAAGTGGCTGCGCATTTATTTCAAGGGCTGTACCTGTTTCTTTTGCTTTTTTTATCACTGCATCAATATCTACAGGGTATCCTTCTCTAATTCCTATTAATCTTCCGGTTAGATGGCCAATAGCGTTAACATATGGATTTTCCATAGCTTTTAAGATTCTATCTGTGTTATCTCTGCTAAAATGAGAATGTATAGATGCAACTACCCAGTCAAGTTTTGCTAAAACCTCATCTGATAAATCAAGACTGCCGTCCAATAAAATATCTACTTCTGTTCCCTTTTTTATAAAATTAAGACCAAGCATTTTATTGATTTGTTTAATTTCTTCTATTTCCTGAAGTAGTTTTTCTTCGTCAAGACCGTGGGCTACCCTTTGAGATTTTGAATGGTCGGTCATTACTATGTACTCATATTTGTAATTTTTTAATATAAAATCTGCTATTTCTTTTATAGAAAAAAGACCGTCTGTCCATGTTGAATGAACGTGCATATCTCCTTTTATATCTTTAAGCTCAACAAGTTTTGGAAGTTTATGCTCAAGGGCAAGTTCTATTTCACCTCTATCTTCTCTCATCTCAGGAGGTATCCAGTCCATACCTACAGCCTTATAAACACTTTCTTCTGTTTCTCCTGCAATTTTTTCTCCTGTATCTACTTTGTAAACGCCGTATTCATTTATTTTTAACTTATTTTCTTTTGCTATTTCTCTGAGATGAACATTGTGCTGTTTTGAGCCTGTAAAATACTGGAGTGCTGCTCCTATTTCATTTTCCCTAAATATTCTCAAATCTACTTGAGTTTCTTGTTTTTCTGTTTTAAATATCACACTTGTTTTTTTAGCTCCTTTTACAAGTACCTCTTTAACTTCAGGGAGAGATGCAAAATGTTCCATTATTTTTAAAGCATCCTTTTCATCTGCAACAGCAAGAATATCAATATCTCCAACAGTAGCTTTCCTTCTTCTTATACTTCCGGCAGTTTCAATAAATTTAACTTCTTTTAATTTTCTAAGCTGGTCTTCAATATATCTTGATATTTGAAGGGCATCCCATAAAAGCATTCTCCTTTT
>NZ_ABHJ01000206.1:0-1920 GCF_000171895.1 Hydrogenivirga sp. 128-5-R1-1 | reverse complement strand
ACCTTGAAGCTTACCAGATTACCCTCGTTGATACGACAAACCCTGTCGCACCTCTTTCAAACAACGTTAAAATTTTCCCTGATTTTGATAAGTTAGGTATATCTTTTATTCAAAATTTCCTTGTTACAAGTATTACAACTTTATATAAGCTATACACCACAGACCCAAACGCTGTAGTTTTATCTCCATTTGTGATAACTATATACCAGAGAGAAGATGATGATTATACGTATATTGTAAGAACAAAACCATCTATTTTGCTTGATGGAACAAAATATCCAGAAGCTAAAAAAGCAGTAGAAGAGCTTGAAAGTAGAATAGACCAGGCTATCCAGGATATGTTATAAACTTTACCCCTCTTTTGAGGGGTTTGTTGTATAATTAAGTTATTACAATTAACTGTAAAATGGAAAATAATATTGAACAGGGAAATACATCCCTTAACTCACATAAAAGACAAAAATAAAGAAAAAAGAAAACTATTTTTTTTACTTTTAATAACTGTTATCAACTTATCCATATTTATGTACATATATAGAAGCGACATTAAAAATTTAATTTTTTATGAAAATAAAGAAAACATTAAGAATGTACCGCAAAATTTAGCAAAAGTTAATAACGAAACCAATCCTGAAAGCAAAAAGAAATTACAAAAGAAAAAATAAGAGATACTAAGATTAATTTTCCAGACGTTAAATTTAATATTGATGAAAATTATTTCTCAAATATATTAAAAGACGAAAAATTCCCAGGGGAAATATCATTTAGACCAGAAGAAAAAAGTTTAAATACTCAAGAAAAAAGAAAAAAAATTGAGAAAAAAGATTTTGCCTATTATTACAAACTGGCAAAAAAAGCTGAGCTGAAAGGAGATATAAAAAGTGCTCTGGCTTTTTATCATAAAGCTTATAAGTTTAATCCAGATGAGGATATTCTTTATAAAATTGCTTACTTTAACTATAAACTTAAAGCGTACTATGGAAGTATAAAATATTTGAAAAGACTTGTTAACAAAAATCCAAATTACACAGATGCTTATATTTTAATTGCTAAATCTTATGAAAAATTAGGTAATATTAAAAAAGCTATTTTGATACTTGAAGAAGCTTACTATAATTTTCCTAATAATAAAAATATAATGAGACAGCTTGCTTATCTTTATGAAAAATCAAAAAATCCTTATGCAGCAGCTGATATTTATGAAAACTTAGCAAAAGATGGAACATTTAAGGACATATTAAAAACAGCTAAAATTTACGAAAGATTAGGTAATAAAGAAAAAGCATTATTTTATTACAAAAAGGCACTTGAAAAAGATGACGGTACTTATAAACTGTGGATTGAAGATAAAATATCTAAATTATCTCATTAGTTTCTTTTATTTCACCTGTTAAATACATGTCTATAACTTTACACAAAGCATGTTCCAATGTTA
This sequence comes from Hydrogenivirga sp. 128-5-R1-1, assembly GCF_000171895.1. Classification (NCBI taxonomy): domain Bacteria; kingdom Pseudomonadati; phylum Aquificota; class Aquificia; order Aquificales; family Aquificaceae; genus Hydrogenivirga; species Hydrogenivirga sp. 128-5-R1-1. The sequence goes on along the minus strand of NZ_ABHJ01000206.1, from coordinate 485 downwards.
GATGTACTTCCTGAATTCTTGCAGTGCTTTCACTATCTACTATAAATGCTTTATCTACAATATTTTTTAATTTTCCGCCGTCTTTACCTAAAAAACCAACTGTAAATAAATTCATTTCTTTTGCTTTTTCTACAGCTTTTATGACATTTTCAGAATTTCCACTTGTTGATATGCCAATTAAAATATCACCTTTTTGTCCTAATGCTTCAACCTGACGTGAAAATATATGTTTAAATCCATAGTCATTCCCAATTGCTGTTAAAGCTGAAGTATCAGTTGTTAAAGCTATAGCAGGAAAACCTTTTCTTTCCTTTTCAAATCTACCAACTATTTCTGCCGCAAAATGCTGACTGTCAGCTGCACTTCCACCGTTGCCGCAGATTAAAATTTTATATCCCATTTTGAGTCTTTTAGCCATTAAAATTCCCAAATTTACAATGTCCTCAGAATATTTATATGAAAACTCTTCCTTTAATCTTGCACTT
>NZ_ABHJ01000207.1:0-1918 GCF_000171895.1 Hydrogenivirga sp. 128-5-R1-1 | reverse complement strand
AACAAGTATCCATCAATATTTTAAATATTTCATCTATGTTCTCATCTGTAAGTTCATCTGACCTTATCCAGTGAAGATTAACCTTGACTTTATTTGCTATTGAAGCGTGTATTAATGCTTCATCAATACTTTTGTAAGCATCTTTTAACTCAACATATTTTCCAATTATAGCTATATTCACTTCTTTATCTGACTTTCTAATAGTATTCAAAGTATTTACAATTTTTTTCCATTTTGATAGGTCAGGTTCCCTATACTCCAGATTAAGATGTTTTGATAAAACCTCGTCTATTTTTTCTTTTTTTAAATGAAGAGGTACTTCATAAATCGTATCTAAATCAGGTGCAGACAAAACAGAGTATTCATGAACATTTGTAAAAAGTGCTAACTTTCTTTTTATAGGTTTTGGAATTGTTTTTTCTGACCTACATATTAAAACATCAGGCTGAATACCAATAGCTCTAAGCTCTTTAACAGAATGCTGTGAAGGTTTTGTTTTAAGCTCTCCTGCTACTTTTATATATGGTACGTAAGTTAAATGGATAAATATTGAATTTTCCCTACCAAGCTCAAGTCCCATCTGTCGTATTGCTTCTAAAAATGGAAGACTCTCTATATCACCAACTGTACCTCCAATTTCAACAAGTGTAATGTCTGCATCTCCAGCAGCTTTTTCAATAGCTCTTTTTATTTCATTTGTAAAATGAGGTATTATTTGAACCGTTGCTCCTAAATAAGCCCCTCTTCTTTCTTTTTGTAAAATATTAAAATAAAGCCTTCCAGAAGTTGCGTTGTTATATTTTGTTAAAACAACATTTGTAAATCTTTCATAATGACCTAAATCAAGGTCTGTTTCTGCTCCATCTTCTGTAACATATACTTCACCATGCTGATAAGGGTTCATTGTCCCAGGGTCTATATTTAAATAAGGGTCTAACTTTAAAAATGTTATTTTATATCCCATAGATTCAAGAATTGCACCAATCCCTGCAGAAGCAACACCTTTACCCAGAGAAGAAAGAACACCACCTGTTACAAATATGAATTTTTTCAAACACCAAACCTCTGTTATTTTTAATAAAAAAATATTTTACCAGAATAAAAAATGTATAGTTTTGATATAATTAATAAATAAAAAGGGGTGAATTATATTGAGAAAAGAGAAACCTCCTATAGAAGAAAATGTAGACCTTGAGCTTGAATATAAGCTTTTGCATCTATATGATAAAATAAAGCCTTATTTAAAACAAATAACTGCGGGATTTGTTATTTTAATACTTGCAGTTTTATTCTTTCTCTATCATCAAAATAAAGTAGAAGAGAAAAAAAATAAAGCCAGTATTCTTGCATATGAAATTAATAAAGACATACAAAACAAAAAATACGATGAAGCTTTAAAGAAAATAAAATTTTTCAAGGCAAATTTTGCAGATACTGATTATATAAAACTTGTTTATGGATATGAACTCATAATAGAAAAAAATAAAAATATTGTAAACAAAGAAACAATAAAAAAATTAAAGGAAAATCTAAGTACTGACCAGACAAAAAACTATATAGCTGAATTTGAAGGATATTTAAACTATAAAAATAAAAAATACGACAATGCATTATCAAAATTAAACCAAATCAATCAATCAAACTTTAACTATTTATCAGCTTTAACATTGAAAGGATTTATATATGAAAAAAAAGGTGATACACAAAAAGCAAAAGAAATATTTGATGAGATTAAAGAGCTTTCAAAAGAAAAATACAGATACTTTGAAGCTTTAGCAAAAGAAAATATTTAGGAGTTTTAAGATGGAAAAAAAAGAAAAACTTTACGAAGGAAAAGCAAAAATAATATACGCCACAGACGAACCTGATAAGGTAATAATGGAATTTAAAGACAGTGCAACTGCATTTGACGCCATAA
>NZ_ABHJ01000208.1:0-1910 GCF_000171895.1 Hydrogenivirga sp. 128-5-R1-1 | reverse complement strand
TTCAGATGGGGTTGTAATTGAAGGGGAAAGTTTTGTAAATGAGGCTCTTTTAACAGGGGAATCAAAACCTATTCATAAGAAGAAGGGAGATAAAGTTATAGGTGGGGCTATAAATGGAGATGGGATTTTAAAAATAAAAATAGAAAGAACAGGAGAAGAAACCTATTTATCTCAGGTTATAAAACTTGTAAAACAAGCTCAGGAAAGTAAATCTAAAACTCAGGATTTGGCAAATAAAGCTGCAGCATTGTTATTTTATGCAGCCGTTGGTACAGGTACAATTACATATATTTACTGGTTTTTTAATGGTATGCCAGATTTTGCCCTTGAAAGAGCTGTTACAGTTTTAGTTATAGCCTGTCCTCATGCACTTGGTCTTGCAATTCCTCTTGTAGTTGCACTTTCTACAACTATAACTGCAAGAAATGGAATATTAATCAGAGATAGGAGAGCTTTTGAGCAGGCAAAAGATTTAACGGCAATTATTTTTGATAAAACAGGAACATTAACAGAAGGAAAGTTTGGAGTTGTAGATTTTGTTTCTTATATAGATGAAAATGAGCTTTTAAGACTTGCATATTCTGTAGAGAAAAACTCTGAACATATAATAGCAAAAGCAATAGTTCAGTTTGCTAAAGAAAAAGGACTGCATCCTGCAGACCCAGAAAAGTATAAAACAATACCTGGAAAAGGTGCTTATGCAGTCATAAATGGTAAAGAAATTTATGTTGGAAGTCCTAACCTGTTGAAAGAACTGAATATACAAATTAATGATGGAAAAATTAAAAAACTCCAGGAAGAAAGAAATACTGTAATTTTTGTTGTAGTTAATGGGAAACTTGCAGGAGCTTTCGCCCTTGCAGATAAAATAAAATCCGAAAGCTACGAAGCTGTTAAAAAGTTAAAAGAAATGGGAATAAAAGTATATATGCTTACTGGAGATTCAGAGCAAGTTGCAAAATCTGTTTCAGAAAAACTTGGAATAGATGACTATTTTGCACAGGTACTTCCTCACCAAAAGGCAGAAAAAGTAAAATTACTGCAACAAAAAGGATATAAAGTAGCTATGGTTGGTGATGGAATAAATGATGCTCCTGCCCTTGTTACAGCAGATGTTGGTATAGCAATAGGAGCTGGAACAGATGTTGCCATAGAAAGTGCAGATATTATTCTTGTAAAAAGTAATCCTGCAGATGTTCCAAAAGTGATTAAACTTTCAAAAGTTACATACTCAAAAATGGTTCAAAACTTATGGTGGGCTGCCGGTTATAACATTGTCGCCATTCCACTTGCCGCTGGAGTTTTATATAACTACGGTATAGTTATTCAGCCGGCTGTTGGAGCACTTCTTATGTCTATAAGCACAGTTATAGTAGCCATAAACAGTCAAACTTTAAGGAAAGTTAAAATTTAAGTCTTGATTTTTTGTTTAACTTGAATTACTATATTATATAGTAATATACGGGAGGTAAAGTTGAATGATTACTAAATTCAAAACAGAAAAATCTTTTGACGAAATAGTTTCAAAAGTAGAAGAGGTTTGTAAGGAAAATAAGTTTGGAGTTTTAAAAGTTTACGAATTTCACGAGCTTTTAAAAGAAAAAGGATTTCCTATTGAAAAAAGAATTACTGCATTTGAAATATGTAATCCATCTTTTGCCCAGCAGGTTTTAACTGAAAATTCAGGACTTGCAAACTTTATGCCTTGCAAAATTACTGTAGTTGAAGAAAATGGAAATGTAGAAGTTTCTATTCCTGACATAAATCAGATGCTAAAGTTTTTTGAAGGTGAAAAAGTAAAAGAAATCGGTAAAGAAGTTCAAAAGATAATTAATAACATTGTGGAAGAATTAATAAAGTAAAGGAGTAAAGAGATGAGAAGCTTAATTTATTTACCAGTATCTATCTTA
>NZ_ABHJ01000209.1:0-1907 GCF_000171895.1 Hydrogenivirga sp. 128-5-R1-1 | reverse complement strand
TTTTAGTATGTGGTCTACTCCTATGCCTACTGTTTTTACAGGTATTTTTATACCGTTATCTATCATTACTTTTTCTACATATGGAGACATTATAGGAAGAATATCTAAATATTTGTTAAAATCTTCTAAGTACTCTTTGGGATATTCTGACTCTTCCCATCCGTAAGAAGTCATTGCGTTTATGTGCCCTTTCATATCGTAAACGCGAGGAGGATATGGGTTTCTTAATACTACCGGTGCATGATAAGCTTTTTTTGATTTTTGGTACATATGTTTTATATCTGGATTTTCTTCTAAAAATTCTTTATCTGGGTCAAAATCTCCATATCCATCTGTTGAGTAAAGGGCTACTTTATCTGGATGTTTTTTGTTTAATGCTCTGGATATTTCCCTATTTACTATTGCAAGGCTGTAGGAACTATCAAAAGAGCCTTCTATTTGGTAAATAATCTCTGGTCTTATGTTTGTTTTTTCTATTTGGTGCTGGATTATTTTTCTTCTTAATCTTCTGTTATCTGCAAGTAAAGCAATAATTGCAGCAATTTTTTGTGGTGGTTCGTCTTTTATGTGTAGTGCGTAAAAGCTAGGTAAGTCTTCTGTATCTATAAATAGTATAGGTAAAAAGTTTTCTAGTGCTCTGTTTAGTAGATCTTTGTTTGTTTTTTTATAGACTATAAAAAGGTCCGATGCTAAAAAGTATTCTTCTAAGTATTTTTTGTCTATTTGGTCTATGTAATGTATTTTGTGGTTTATTTCTAGTAAATCTTGAAGATATTTATTTACTTCTTCAAGGAATGGTTCATTTTTTTCTACAAGTATATTAAAGTTTGGGGTTAAGGTGTCTATTAGTTTTTTGTTCATTTATTTCTCCCCAATTAATGCGTAATCCATATAGAATTTTTCTTTTTCTTCAAATGGAGAAACTTCTTTTCTATCTGGATGTAGATATAAGAGCTTTATATTTTTAAATCCGTAATACTGCATCAAAAATGCAAGGGTTTGTGGTGGAATAGGTTTTTGGTGGGTTGTGTCTAAATAAAAGGTTGCAAATGCTTTTATATAGAGGGGGTTTGGGGTTTCTATTATTAGCTTTCCATCTGGTTCTAGTTTTTCGTAGGATAGTTTTATTAATTTTTGTTGGTTTTCTTCTGATAAATGCTCTATAACATGGAAAGCTGTTATATTTGAAAATGTTTGCTGAGTATTTTGTAAAAACTCTATAGCATCAGATTTTACTACTGGTAGATCTTGAGATTTTAATATTTCTACGAGATTTTCGTCTATCTCTATGCCTAAAACATTTATCCCTTTTTCTAGTAATAGTTTTAAAAATTCACCTCTACCACATCCTATATCTAAAACAGGATTAGTGGATGGTTTTAAATAGTTTAGGTATCTTTCTTGTCTATGGATTACAGATTGTTCATCACCTCTAAATAGGTTTTCAAATGAGATGTAAAGGGGAAGGTTTTTTTCTATATTGTAATTTATTTGTTGTTCTAAAGTTTCAGAAAGTGGTTCTGCAGATGTTAACTGATTTATTACATGGTCTATATGGTTTAGTTTAAGGGAAATATTATTTATATGCTCATTTAAGTTGTTTATTTTTATATTTGTTTCTTGGGATAGATTATTTATATCAATTTTTAAGTTGTCTATTTTGGCAATTGTAGAAAAAATTTCTTTTTCTAATGTAGAGATATGATTTTTTGTTAAATGTAGTTCGTGGTTAATAGATAAAACTGTATTGTATAGGTTGTTTTCTATAAAGTTAAATTTTTTGTCTAAACATGGGATTTTTAAAAAGAATTTTATGTATTTAAAAACCGTCCCTATAATAGGTAAACTTTGAAGAATAGATGGTAGTGCATTCTTCCAAATCCTTTTATCTTTATATTTTGCTTTTT
>NZ_ABHJ01000210.1:0-1891 GCF_000171895.1 Hydrogenivirga sp. 128-5-R1-1 | reverse complement strand
GTTAAAGTTTATATCATAAAAGCAAATTTAGAAGATAAAAAAGAAACTGAAAACTTAGCTTTAAAATCCCTTGAGTACTTTGAGAAAATTGATGTTTTAATAAACAACGCCTCAATATACTATCCAACGCCACTTTTTAAAGATAACCTTAAAGATTTAGATAGGTTTTATAAAGTTCATATAAAAGCTCCTTTTATACTTTCAAAAATAATTGGGAAAAAAATGCTTGAAAACAAAGAAGGAAGGATAATAAACATCGCAGATTATGCACCATTAAGACCTTATAAAAATTTTACTCCTTACATAGTTTCAAAAGGAGGTCTTATAACACTTACAAAATCACTTTCAAAAGAATTTGCCCCTTATGTACTGGTAAATGCTGTTTTACCAGGACCAATAGTCCCTCCTGAAGATTTAGGAGAGGAAGAAAAAGAAAAAGCATTAAACAAAACACTTCTAAAAAAATGGGCAGGAGAAATTGAAGTTTACAAGACAGTAAAATACCTTATAGAAACAGATTTTACAACAGGAGCATTAATTCCAGTAGAAGGTGGAAGGCTTTTATGTTAAAAGACTGGATAAAATTTTTGGGAACAGCTGGAGGAAGAGTAGTAGTATTTAGACAGCTAAGGCATTCAGGAGGAATGTGGCTTCACTTGAATGATGTAAACATACTAATAGACCCTGGTCCCGGAAGTTTAATTAGAATATTTGAAAATAGTCTTGACCCTAAAATATAGATATTTTTGTTTTATCTCACAGACATTTAGACCATGTTGCAGATATAAACTCTGTTTTAGAGAGTGCAACAGAAAGTACAAAGAATAAAAAAGACTTCTTATTGCCCCAAAAGATGCCGTAGAAGGAGAAGACCCTGTAATTTTAAAATATCTAAAAAAAGGTATAAAAAGATTTATACATACAAAGGAAAATATGGAAGTTGAATATAAAAGTATAAAAATAAAATCCCACATAAAACACAAGCATAAAGGTGCTGATACTTACGGCCTTTCATTTGAAACTGAAAATAAAAAAGTAGTTTATGTCCCTTGCGGGAAATTTTTTGAAGGAATGCTTTCAGGTTATCCTGAGAATGCCGATTTAGTGATTTTTAACACAACATTTGTAAGACCAAAACCTGCAATAGACCACTTATCAGCTGAAGACGTTATAAAACTTATAAATGCTCTAAAACCAAAAAAAGCTGTTATCACACATTTTAGCGTTGATATACTAAAATCAAATCCAAATGAAGTTGCAAAATATATTTCTGAAAACACAAATACACTTGTAATACCAGCAACAGACGGTATGAAAATAGGCGTTTAATATTGTATAATTAGCCAAAATAACTGAAAGGGTAGGTTAGATGAACGTTATTATTGTCGGCGGCGGTATAATAGGGCTTTCAATAGCTTACAAACTTATCAAACTTGGTATAAATATAACAATTTTTGACAAAGATAGAGTTGGTAGAAGTGCCTCATGGGCTGCTGGTGGAATGATAGCCCCTCAGGCTGAAGGTCTTGAAGAAGGAGATTTTTTAAACTTCTGTCTTGAAAGCAGAGATATGTTTCCACAGTTTATTAAAGAAATAGAGAGTGATACAGGTCTTGAAACAGGATACTGGCAGTGTGGAATATTAAAACTTGCTTTTTCTGAAGAAGAGAAAGAAAAAATACAAAAAGATGTTAAAAGATTTAAAGGACTTGGATTAAAAGCACAGTGGCTTGAAAGAGAAGATATAGAAAAAGATGTAAAAATAGGAAAAGAAGTTTTAGGAGGAGCATTATACCCGGATGATGCTCAGTTGATAATAGAAAACTTGTAATCGCCTTAGAGGATTTGTTAAAGACACGCAAAGGTTTACGAGTTTGAACCAGTTGAAGAA
>NZ_ABHJ01000211.1:0-1890 GCF_000171895.1 Hydrogenivirga sp. 128-5-R1-1 | reverse complement strand
CATTTCCAGTATAATCAGGAACACTCATACATCTTTCTCTGATAATTATTTCACCATCATAAGCTATTATCTTAGGGTTAGACAGAACCATAAGACCATGATTTAGTTTATTTTTTTTATGTTTGTAATGTGAAGCGTCAACAATTATTGTTCTTATATGTTTATTAACCTGTGGAGCAGCTATACCAACTCCTCCAGGTGAGTTGTACATTGTATATTTTAATTTTTCTACAAACTCTTTAAATTCTTTTCCAAAATCTATTACTTCTTTTGAAACTACTTTTAGTCTTTCATCTGGATATGTGAGAATTTTTAATTTTTTCATATTACATCTCTATAGATTCTATTTTTTCAACGTTTATGTCGACTCCTAAGTTATCTTTAAGCTTTTCTACTTCTTCATAAAGTGTTTTTTCATTAAAGTTTTCAGGTGTTTCAACTTCAGTTATAAGGACATATAAGTCGCCTGCTTTTTCGGTATTCATATCTATAATGTTTATGTTGTTGTCTGCAAGCATTTTACTGACATTGTAAACAATTCCAGGCTTATCACCGCCATACACTATTATTTTGTAAATGTTTTCTATCTGTTTTTTTTCATGCTCAATATCAGGAATTTCTTTTATATTAACTGTTATGCCTTTTTTTTCAAGAGAATTAAAAGCATCTTTTATTTTATTTGTATCAATACTGTCAGAACCTTCAACAACAAGCATTATTGTAAACTCTCCACCAAGCCTTGACATTGTTGAATCTTCAATATTAAAACCAAGTTCATAGAGACCTTTGAAACATCTTTTACAATGCCGGGTCTGTCTTTCCCAAAAGCATTTATCAGAAAGTATTTCATTTACTGACTTTCCTCTTCAATTTCTTCTAAATAAGCTTTATAATCTTCAGATGTCATTAAATCTTCTATTTCTCCAGTATCTTCAAGTTTAATTTCAAAAATCCACCCATCTCCGTATGGGTCAGTATTTACAAGGTCAGGTTCTTCTTTTAAGTCTTCATTAACAGCAATAATTTCTCCAGTTAGTGGAGATAATACATCAACAGCAGCTTTTACTGATTCCACAGAAGCTACTTTTTCACCTGCTTCTACTTTAGTTCCAATTTGCGGAAGTTCAACATAAACAACATCTCCAAGTTGATGCTGTCCGTAGTCTGTAATTCCAACTACAGCATCGTCTTCTTTTTCAAGTTTTACCCATAAATGGTCTTTTGTATAATAAATCCCTTTTTCTATTCTAAAATCTTCAGCTGACATTTTAAATCCTCCATTGTTTTTTATTCCTTTAAAATTATAATATGAAATTGATTTTAAAAGTCAAAGAAGAGGTTAAAAAATGGGTATAAAAGAAAATTACCAGAAGATACTTGAAATTGCAGAAAAATCAGCTAAAAAATCAGGTAGGAAGTTAGAAGATGTAATTATTTTAGGGGCTTCTAAAACACAGCCTGTAGAAAAACTCATTGAAGCTTATAAAGCAGGGCTTAGATATTTTGGAGAAAATAGGGTTCAGGAAGGCATAGATAAAATAGAAAAGTTAAAAGAGTATAAAGACATTCACTGGCATCTAATTGGAGGACTTCAGACAAATAAAGCAAAATATGCAGTTAAATATTTTGAAATGATACATTCTTTAGATAGAAAACCTCTGGCTGATGAATTAGATAAAAGAGCCAAGAAAATAGGCAAAAAACAAGATGTTCTAATTGAAGTAAATATCGGGGGAGAAGAAAGTAAATATGGAGTTCAGCCTGAAAATTTGAAAGAGCTGTTTGAGTACAGTATGCAGAAAGAAAATCTAAATATTCTTGGCTTAATGTGTATTCCTCCATATTCAGAGAATAAAGAAGACTCAAGACCTTACTTTGTAAGATTAAGAC
>NZ_ABHJ01000212.1:0-1889 GCF_000171895.1 Hydrogenivirga sp. 128-5-R1-1 | reverse complement strand
AATTTGGTGGGGACATAGAATTCCTGTATGGTACTGTAAAGAATGTTCAAATATAAATGTTTTTGATGATGATTATTTTGATTCTTTAGAGGAAAAAACAATCTTTAATATTTATGGAGATACACGAATATCACAATTTTTCTCTTATAATGAACTGTCTGATTATTTGTATTCTCAAAACTTTACACATGAAGATAAAACAAATCTAGAATTTTATGAAAAAATTGTATTTAGAAAAGAAATTAATGGCTTAAAAAAAGAGAATTTAAAAGAGTTTTTAGATAAAACTTATAAAAAAATACCTGTGTTAAACTCTGAAAATAATGAGCATTTTATAGGCTTTCCTCCACACGCTGTATTTTATCTTTATATAAATAATCTTCTGCCAAGAAGTTTTACTGTAGATGATTTAATAAAAGCTTATAAAAATCACAAAAAAGAGCTTAAAGATATTTTTACTGTTTTTTTAAGTGGAATAAAAAAGACAGAAATTTTTGAAAACAAAGAGACATTAAAACAGTGGCTAATTGACCATTCTTATGGAAATTGTCCAAACGGTAGAATTTTCTTTTCAGAAGTTGATGGTGTATTTAGTGTAATAGAGGAGAATATAAAAGATGTTAAATATTTTATTGATTTAAAATGTGAAAAATGTGGTAGTAGAGTTTTAGCTCAGGAAGAAGATGTTTTAGATACATGGTTTTCTTCAGCACTTTGGCCTTTTGGTACGTTAGGATGGCCGGAAAAAACGCCTGAACTTCAGAAATACTATCCTACATCTTTACTTGTTACAGGGTTTGATATTATATTCTTTTGGGTAGCTCGTATGATAATGATGGGGCTTTATTTTACTAAAGAAAAGCCTTTCTCCGATGTTTATATACATGCCCTTGTTAGAGATGAAAAAGGTGAAAAAATGTCAAAAACAAAAGGTAATGTAATAGACCCTCTTGATATGGCCGAAAAATATGGGGCTGATTCTTTACGCTTTACGTTAGCTGCCCTTGCTGCACAGGGGAGAGATATAAGACTTTCAGAAAAAAGAATAGAAGGTTATAGAAACTTTGCTAATAAAATATGGAATGCATCTAAATATGTACTTCAAAATGTAAAGAACTTTAATGGAAATATTATTCAGGATATAACATCTTTAGAGCTTTCCGCAGAAGATAAATGGATAGTTTCTAAACTTCAAAAAATTATTTCAAATCTTGAAAATGCAATAAATTCCTATAGATATAATGATTATGCAAATGGTGCTTATGACTTTTTCTGGCACGAATACTGCGACTGGTATTTAGAGTTTACTAAGGAAAGGGTTTATAAAGGTTCAGACAAAGATAAACAGGTTGCACTTTCAACATTAATTTATGTTTTAGATAAATCTTTAAGAATCCTTCATCCAGTTATGCCGTTTATTACAGAGGAAATATGGCAGCAGCTTCCAACAAAAGATAAGGATTATTTATCTATAGCTGAATATCCAAAAGTAAATCAAAATCTTATTTTTGAAAATGAGGAAAATATAATAGAAAGCTTAAAAGAACTAATAACTGCCATTAGAGCAGCAAGAGCAGAGTTTGGCGTCCAGCCTTCTCAAAAAATTAATATCTATATAAAACCTGAAAATGAAGAGATTGAAAAAGTTTTAATTTCCTTAAAAAATGCAGTGGCTAATCTTGTGAAGGCTGACAAGCTTGAAATTTCTCAAGATTTAACTGAAATGAAAAATATGGCAACAGCTATTTCTTCAATAGGACAGGCTTATTTAGATATTGCCGGTGCCGTAGATGTAGAAAAAGAACTTGAAAGACAGGAAAAACTTTTAAAAGAAACTGAAAAGTATATTTCTATAATTGAGAAGAAACTTTCTAATGAAAATTTTGTAA
>NZ_ABHJ01000213.1:0-1885 GCF_000171895.1 Hydrogenivirga sp. 128-5-R1-1 | reverse complement strand
CTTTTGCAATTCAGACCATATTCTATGGGTTGTTCCAAACTGGTGCGCAAAAATAATAACAGGATATTTTTCTTTCTTAACTTTAGGATATTCTAAAAAACCTTTAAGGACGAAACCATCATTAGTTTTTATTTCCAGTTCTTTAGCCACAGAAACTCCAGAAAAAAGCATTATTAATATCATTAATATTTTCATGATTAAAATGATACAATTTTTTTATGAACTGGAAAAGTGGTCTGAAAGAAGTTGGAAAAGGGCTTATTAATTTTGGTGTTGCAGTATTAATATTTTTAGTTTTACAGCCTTTTGTTAGCGGAAAATTGGATTTAGTATATATTATAACTGCTGTATTTAGCTATACATTTTTTACGCTTATGGGGCTTTTTCTTGTATCATTGGGAGGTGATGAAGATGAATGATGCTACACTATCTTTAATTATTGCAACTTTAACTGCAGGAACAGTATCTATAATCTTGCTAATTTTTACTTTATACATGGAAAAAAGAAAGAAAAAATCAAAAGAGGTAAGACATTGAAAACTGAAAGAAGTTTACTTGACTTTTGCACAGATAAAAATCTTTATCCAGTTATAGATAAAGTTTTAAGTGGTGAAAGACTTACCTTTGAAGATGGTGTAAAACTATTTAATACAAATGACCTTTTAACTCTTGGAACTTTAGCAAACTTAAAAAAAGAAGAAAAAAGCGGAAAATATGTTTATTTTGTTATAAACAGACAGATAAATCCTACAAATATATGTACTTTAGGCTGTAAGTTCTGTGCATTTGCCACAATTGATAAAAACGACCCTAAAGCCTATGAAATGACAATTAATGAAATACTTGAAAAGGCAAAATATGCAGTTTCTCAAGGAGCAAGTGAAGTTCATATAGTTGGAGGACTTCATCCTGACTGGCAGTTTGAGGATTACTTGAATATAATTAAATCTTTAAAAGAAAATTTCCCTCAGCTTCACATAAAAGCCTTTACTGCAGTTGAGATAGACTATCTTTCAAAGCTTGCTGAACTTTCTTACGAAGAAACTATCGTAGCATTAAAAGAAGCAGGTTTAGGAAGTCTTCCAGGAGGAGGAGCTGAAATATTTTCATCAAGGGTTAGAAGGATAATAGCCCCTGAAAAGATAGGCTGGAAAAAATACCTTGAGATACATAAAACAGCCCATAAGCTCGGCTTAAAATCAACAACAACAATGCTTTACGGACATGTGGAAACAATAGAGGAAAGGGTTGACCACATTTTAAAAATAAGAGAAGCTCAGGATGAAACAGGAGGATTTACCTGTTTTATACCTCTTGCATTCCAGCCAGAAAACAACGACCTTGGAAAAACTGAGCATACATCAGGAATAGATGATTTAAAAACAATAGCAGTTTCAAGGCTTTTACTTGACAATGTCCCACATATAAAGTCTTACTGGGTTATGCTTGGTGAGAAAATAGCCCAGATAGCTTTAAACTTTGGAGCTGATGATATGGACGGGACAGTTATGGAAGAAAAAATCGCCCACTTTGCAGGAGCAAAATCTCCAACTCAGCAGCAAAAAGAAAGATTAATCAGGCTCATAAAAGAGGCTGATAAAATACCTGTTGAAAGAGATACTCTTTACAATCATATTAAAATATATGAATAAGCAAAAAATAATAGTCTCTGGGGTAATTTTTGTTCTTTTTATTTTATTCTTAATGTTGCTTATAGCTGTACCTTACATTATATTTACAATATTAGGGTTATTTTTTAAAACATTAAAATTTACGCTGTTTTTTATCTTAATATTTTGGGGATTTTTTATAATAATTTGGTGGCTTTATAAAATAGTTAAAGGAGTTTAATTTGTTAACTTTTGCAATCTGTCCTCATGACACA
>NZ_ABHJ01000214.1:0-1884 GCF_000171895.1 Hydrogenivirga sp. 128-5-R1-1 | reverse complement strand
TAGATAAAGAGCTACCTTTCAACGAAAACCTAAAGGAGCTTGAAGAAAAGCTATCTTCTGCATTCTTTCAAGGGTCATATGCGGTAATAGATTATCAAGATTTAGATTTAAGTGAAAATCAAATAAAAGAGCTTGAAGACGTTTTAAAAAAATATAATTCAAAAATTTTAGGATTTAAATTTAAAGAAAAAAAAGTCAAGAAAAATTTTGTTCCAAAAGTTATAGAAAAGAAAGCTTTAAAAATAATAAATAAAACTGTAAGAAGCGGTCAAAGAATAGAATACGATGGAGATATATTAATAATTGGAGATGTAAATCCAGATGCTTATATTATAGCTTCTGGAAATATAGTTGTTATGGGTGCGTTAAGAGGTATAGCACACGCAGGTGCAAATGGAGATGAAACAGCAATTATTTTAGCATTAAAGCTTATGCCTCAGCAGCTCAGAATAGCAAGCCTTTACACAAGATCGCCAGATGTTATAGAAGAACCCACATCTCCCGAAAAAGCTTATATAGAAAATAATCAAATAATTATTGAAAATATTTAAGAGGTAAGAGCTTATGGCAAGAGTAATAGTAGTAACATCAGGGAAAGGAGGAGTTGGAAAAACAACTGTAACAGCAAACATTTCAACTGCTCTTGCAAAAATGGGTAAAAAAGTTCTAACCATTGATGCAGATATCGGTCTTCGAAACTTAGATATGATACTCGGCCTTGAAAATAGAATTGTTTATGATCTTGTAGATGTTGTTGAAGGAAGAGTTTCCCCTGAAAAAGCATTTGTAAAAGATAAAAGAGGACTTCCTTTATATTTACTTCCAGCTGCACAAACAAAAGATAAAGATGCTGTAAAACCTGAGCAGATGGCAGAAATTGTTGAAAGTGTAAAAGACCAGTTTGATTACATATTTTTAGATTCTCCAGCAGGTATTGAAGGAGGCTTCAAAACAGCAGCAGCTCCTGCGGAAGAAGCACTTATAGTCACAAACCCAGAAGTATCATCTGTCAGAGATGCTGACAGGATAATAGGGCTTCTTGAATCAATGGAAAAGGAAAGAATGCACTTAGTTATTAACAGAATAAAACTTCATCAGGTTAAAAAAGGAGAAATGCTTTCAGTTGAAGATGTTGAGGAAATACTTCAGATACCAAAAATAGGTATAATCCCTGATGAAGAAAAAATGGTAGACTTTACAAATAAAGGTGAGCCTATTGTCCTACAGCAAGGATATAAAGCCTCTGAAGCTTTATTTAATGTAGCAAAAAGGCTTGAAGGTGAGAATATTCCTTTCACAGAGCTTGAAGAAAAAAAAGGTATTCTCAGCTGGCTTTTGGGGAGGTAGATAAATTATGGGTTTATTTGATTTTTTTAAAAGAGAATCGTCTTCTCAGGTTGCAAAAAGAAGGCTAAAAATGGTTCTTGAATATGAAAGAAAAGGTCTTCCTCCAAACTTTGCTGACCTTTTGCAAATAGATTTAAAAGAGGTGTTCGGCAAATATAGTCAGTTTGATGCAACTAATTTAGAAGTTGAGATTAGAGAAGAAGACGGTAAAGAACAGCTCTGGATAAGCATTCCTTTTAAAGGGTAGTAGATGGAAAAAATAACTGTTGCACTTCCAAAAGGAAGGCTTTTTGACCAAACAATTGAAATATTCCAAAAAGCAGGAATACTAAAAGAAGAAGTCAAAGCAAAAAGTAGAAAACTTATACTTGAAACTGAAAACTTTAAATTTTTACTCGTAAGGGCAAAAGATGTTCCAACATATGTAGAATACGGCTGTGCTGACATTGGTGTTGCAGGTGATGACGTTTTATTGGAACACAGCCAGATGTATATATCCCAATTGACTTAAAATAGGAGCGTGCAGAATAGTTGTTG
>NZ_ABHJ01000215.1:0-1881 GCF_000171895.1 Hydrogenivirga sp. 128-5-R1-1 | reverse complement strand
TTATTGGAATTTGATAATATATTAGCAGTAAAATTAAGATTTGGTGGTTAAAAATGTTTTATGTATCTAAAATTACTCCTTTTTCTTTATCCTTGCATTTATAGACCTGTTTGTATCACTTTTTATTAAAGCTAAAACTGGAAACTATATTCATTACGGACAGATTGGAGTTTTTGGATTTATTTTACATACAATACTTGGAGCATTTTATCAGATAATTCCAAATTCCCAGCAAAAAAGACTTCCTTTAACATGGATTTCTAATATAGTTTTTGTTATATCTGTACTATCTTCAGTTTATCTATACATGGGTAATTTTGAAATTGCTTACTTTTTTGTTGCTTCTTCAGTTTTAATTTTTGCACTTCATATTTTAGCAGTCGTTAAAGATATATCTTCATTAACTGTAAAATACATATTATCTGCTGTGGTATTTTTAATCATTTCATCGGTATTTTTATTTTTATCTTTGAGAATAGAAGGATTTTCTATACAGATAGCTATTCACACATTCACAGTTGGAGTAATGATAAACGCTATTCTGGGAGTTCAAACTGCATGGATACCTATGATTTATATGCAGCCTCTTGGAAAAACAAAGGCAGGGAAATTTATAATAAATAACCTATTTTACATTCATCAGTTTGTAGTTTTAGGAATTATTTTCAGCTTTTTTATAAGAGATTACAAATTTTTAGCTGGATTTGCATTATTTGAGTTTGCAGTTATTTTCTTATTTTTAAAATTTATATTTTATGACAGCATAAAGCCCCAAATTAAACTTCATGGAATTCCTTATACTGTTAAATATTTTATAACTGGTCATGTATTTCTCCTCATCGGCTTGGTAGTTGCCCATATTATTGGAGTTGCTGGACTTTTTACATTAATTCCTTACCACATTGATTTTATGGTTTATGGCTTTGGTTTATTTACAATAATCGGTGGTATGCTTCATTTAACGCCGAGAATTATTTTTAGTATGAAGCAAAACAAAAAAGGGGTGCCTCTTTCCAGAAATAAATTTGAGAACTTATATAAGCTAATTATAACCTCATATATAATTTTTATCGGTTTTGACCTTTATGGAATAACCCTTTACGCAGCTATTATTTTTATTCTTTCTGTACTAACACTATTTGTTTTATCATTAGTAGATTTTATAAAACTTTACAGGGCATAGTTATTTTACTTCCTGCACTATCATGACCTTTACAGGCGTATTAGGCTGGGCTTCATTTTGGGATAATCCTATTATAGATTGATTGTTCAGTATATACCCCTTTGTTTTGTAATCTTTGATTTTACCATTTTCATTACAGCTTATTTTTGATATATTCCCGTAAAATCTATTAAACTGTGGATTGTATATAAGTTCACCAACTGCGTTGCAGTTTTGAAACTGAGGTGAGGTTAATATTATAGAAACAGGATAAACCTGAGGAGGTTCTTTTTCTTTTTGTCCCTGATAAGGCATTTGAAAATTTTGCTGATTATTTGAGGGAATTATTATACCTATATTCAAAGTTCCATCTATAATATCGCCTTTTTTTATTAAAAACTTTTTTGCGTATGAAAAAGATACAAGAATAAGTGTTAAAAATAATACAACCTGTTTCATAAGGATACAGCCGCCTTTTTAAGTTTTTCTATTTTATCTCTAATTTGAGCAGCCTTTTCAAATTCCCAGTTTTTAGCATACTCCCACATTTGTTTTTCAAGTTTCTCAATTTCTTTTAAAAGGTCTTCTTCTGAGTTTATATTATCGGGTATATCTTCATATATTTTTATTCCAACTTCTTCAAGGTTTATAACGTCTTTAATTTCTTTTTTATTGTTTTGGAGTAATTCCATGTTTTTATTGTATTCTTCCTGTAGTTT
>NZ_ABHJ01000216.1:0-1878 GCF_000171895.1 Hydrogenivirga sp. 128-5-R1-1 | reverse complement strand
GTTGAGGTTTACAAAAATATAAAATATGAAGACAACACAGGGGAAGGAAACAGCTCTTTAACGAGAATTTATCAGGGTTATGAACCGGCATACATAGACATAACTTTCTCCCTTGCAGATGAAGAAGATATTTCAGCATTTGACAAGGTTAAACAAATTGAGAAAGCTTTTAAGAGACTAAAAAATGGAAGACCTGTCGTCTGGACAATCATAGATAAACACTGCAGAGCAAGAGGTATCCAGAAAGTTCAGTTTTATAATTTTAGGTCTATGGAAGTTGATACCGGAATTGAAGCTACAGTTCAACTAATTGAAACAAAACTTCCTGAAGAAAAGAAAGAGAAAAAAACTTCCGCAGATACAACTGCAAGCACAACAGGTTTTTCCAAAAAAAACACCAGCAAAACAAAAACATGTACAGCCCAGTCAACAGACGAATACTGCAGAAAGCTGCTGGTCAAGTATGAAAAGGAAAGAATGGAAGGCAAAACAATCCTTGCCTTTGAAGACTGGGCAAAGCAAAAGCCTCTGCCGCCTTCAGCAGATACAGATACAACAACAGTATAAATCCTTTATTTGTCCAACCTGTCCTAACACTACACACTGGTGTGTTTTATCTTTTAATCAAAATTAAACTTAATAGGTCAAATAATGAAAGCAAAAGCAAAAGGCTCAAGAGTAGAAAGAGAAGTTAAAAAAATTTTTGAAGAGGCTGGATTTGAAACTGTTCGTTCAGCAGGTTCTTTTGGGAAAGCAGATTTACAAGTCAAAGGAATAGGTTCTATTCAAGTAAAAGCACGAAAGCAGTTTTCGGTTTTAAATCTATTTGATGGAGCAGACAAATTAGTTATCAAAGCTAATAGACAAGAACCATACATAGTATTACCCCTGAAGAGATATCTGGAGGAAATCAAATGTCAGAATGGCAAGTAGCAATTAGTATTGGACAGCTGATTGGGACAGTTGGAGCATTAGTTTGGTTTACACGAAGTTTGAAAGCCGACCTTTCCAAATTACAGGATAATCACAACAAAAGACTGGAGGATCTCCAGGAAAAACATTACAAGCTGAGAGAAGAGATAGCAGACAAATATCTGAAAAGAGATGAATGGCTTGCATATCACAATAAAACAGAAGCAAAAATGGAAAGGGAATTTGAAGAAATTAAAAAACTTATTATGGAGATAAGAAATGGAAAAAGTGGATAAGCAGATAAACGCTTTAATCTTGAAATTTTTAGACAAAATGGGGAATGAAGGATTAACTATTGCATTTATTGAGGGGCTTCTTTATGACTGGCATTTATTTCCAGACAGACATCATTTGATGAACGTAAACATAAGATACCTTGTCAACAAGCACTATATAGAACCAAAAAGCAATCATCCAATACTTGATGATGCGATGAAATTCAGGATTACACCTAAAGGAAAAGCACTACTTAAAAAAGAATTTATAGATGCAAACATTGATCTGGAGATTTAATTATGCCGAGAAAACACAATTTTGATAAGCAGCCGCACTTAAAAAAGGAAGTTGCAAAAATGTATGCAGAAGGTAAAACAATAGCTGAAATAGAACAGGAGCTGAAAATAAAATTTCCTAATGCTCAGGCTTCAAGAACATCAATCCATAGATTTATACAGAGAGTAAAACCACTACTGGAACTAAAACAAGCTGGCTTGCTTTCAGATGAAGATTTTGACCTTATGACCCAGTCCCAAAATATTGCACTGCTTACAAATGGCTTGCTTATGGAGCTATTTGCAGAATGGCAGGAAAAAGGAGAAATAGAAGAAAAAAGATTGACAAGCTTTTATCTCTTATAAATGCTTCAGCAAATCTTTCCCGTTCAACTGCTTACGTTGAAAAACAAAA
>NZ_ABHJ01000217.1:0-1878 GCF_000171895.1 Hydrogenivirga sp. 128-5-R1-1 | reverse complement strand
CCTTTTTTAGTTTTCTAACTGCATCAAGTTGATGGTATCGTGGAAATATTTGGATTTTTTTCTTTTTGCCTGTTTTTGGGTCTTTTCTCTCAAAGATATTCACATAGTTTTCTATGATGTTTGATAAACTTTCTTTTGTTAGTATTTCTTTCCATAGATATTCTGTTTTTATTCCATTTGGGTTTGGTGGGTTTCCTGCCCCATTTTTATAGCCTTTGTTAAATGGAAAAAATATTGTGTTTTTTCCTTGTAGATGTGTTGTCATATATACTTCATTATCATCAACGGCAAAATGGACTATGCATTTTCCAAATTTGAATATTTCTTCTCGGGGGTTTCTATCTTCTTTATATTGTTTTATGGCATCTTTTACATTTTGTTTTGTCCATCTGTTTTTTAGCTCAAAGGTTATTACAGGCAGTCCGTTTATAAAAATTACTAAATCAAGACTGTTGTTGTTTTTATCGCTGTATTTAAGCTGTCTTATTATACTGAAAATATTTTTTTGATATTTTTCTTTTGCTGTCTGGTTCTGTTCTGAAGGAAGAGGGTAATATAGTTCTATATGATAAGCACCTTCTTTAACTCCGTTTATTAAAACTTCTTTTATGCCTTTTTGGTTTATCTGTGATTGAATTCTATCAAGTAGTTTTTTTCTTTTTGGACTTTCTTTATTATCAAGCTCAAAGTATTCATAAATTTTTGGCTGGGTCTGTTTTATAAATTTTGTAAGTTTTTGTGTATCAATGGCAAATTCGGGCTCAAAATCTTCTGAATTTCCTTTTTCGTATTTGTTTAAGTTTATAAAATCTTCAAATATTATATCTTCAAAGGATTTTTCTGAAATGTCCATTACTTATCCCTTATTTATGTATGGTTTTATTTTTTCTTTTATATTTTCATAAATTTCAATTAGCTCTTTTGCATATTTTAATGAATTTTTAATTTCTTGCAATAAAATTTCCTGCTCCCAAGGATAGGTATGGGTTAATAAGTTTCTTATTTTTCTTAATTCTTTCCACTCATTAGCAGAGGGAATGTATTCTAATTGTTCTAATCTGTTTAATATGTCTATGAATGGTTTATTTCTTGTTTCTTCTCCTAATATGTTTAGGATTAATGGGAATAGTTTTTCTCCCATTGTATCTTGCATTTTTGCAAATCTAAAAATGAAAGAGTCTATTATTGCTACTTTTTCAGGGTTTTCAAAAACATCAGTGTCAAAATTATTCCACTGCTGAATTTTGTTTATAGCATACTCAAGTCTTTCTTTATGCTTATCTATTTCTTGAAATACAAGGTTTATATTTTTCAATTATAAAATCCTTATTCCTGTATTTTTGGCTTCTAAACAGTAAAATTTTTTACAATCGTAAGGTGCAATGATTAGGTCTATTTTTTGTTCTCCGATTTTTTCTTCTAAATTTACCAAATATTTTACTTTTTTATCAAAAATATCTGTTTTTTCAAAATTGGGTATTTCTATGTAAATGTCTATATCTCCACCTTTTTTGTTCGGGTCTGCTCTGCTTCCAAAAATCCAAACTTTTACACCTTTTCCAAAAATCTCTTTTGCAATTTCTTTTATTGCTTTAATTTCATCTTCTGTAAGTCTTAAATTTTGTTCATAAATCTTCATACTTTTATCTTTCCTAAAACTGCGTCGGAAATCAGTTTTTCTTTAAATTCTTTTATTAATTTAATCTCTTTTTCTGTTTTTTGTATAAGCTGGTCTATTTGCTGGGTTTTTTTATCTAAATACTGGGCTATTTTTTGTTGTTCGTGGAGAGGGGGAAGGGGGATTTGGAGATTTTTTACAAATTCAGTAGGAATTCTTTTTTGACCTGCTGAACCTGTCATAAACTTTTCACCTAATTT
>NZ_ABHJ01000218.1:0-1872 GCF_000171895.1 Hydrogenivirga sp. 128-5-R1-1 | reverse complement strand
GTTTTTCTTGTATCAAGAAGTTTTACATTTGTTCCTTCAAGGGCTTTTACAAATTGTATTGTCTTTGTTGCAATTCCTGAAAGTCTTTGCATTATATTTAAAGCAAGTCTTTCACCTTTCAGTATAGACTTTCCATTTCCTTTTATTTCTAAAAGAACATCACCTTTTTTTATTTCTTCACCTTCATTTTTTAAAATATTTATTTGAAGAGAACTATCTACCATTAAAAAGACTTCTTTTGCAAAAACTGCTCCAGCTAAAAGACCGCTTTCTTTTGCAATTATTTTTGCATTTACATTTTTATCTATTTCAAGATTATCTGTAGTTATATCTTCATGTCCTATATCTTCAAGATAAAACCTTTCAAGCTGTTTTTTTAAAAATATTCTATCCATTAGAATGGTCTCACTATTGCCATTATTACTATTATTATCATTAATATAGTTGGAACCTCGTTGTAAAGTCTTAAAAATTTTGAGCTATAGATATAATTTTCCTTTTCTAAACTTTTCCTAACAAAAGACATGTGAATATAATATCCAATCATTAAAATAGCAGCAGTTAGCTTTAAATGTATCCATCCGCCAGATTTGAAAACAGCAGGGTTTAATACAAGCATAAGAACGCCTGTTATAATAGTTGCCCAGAAAGCTGGAATACCGATAAATTTGTGGAGTTTATATTCCATAACCTTAACAACTTTTACAAATTCTTTATTGTCTTTGTTTTCAGTGTGATAAATAAAAAGTCTGGGAAGATAAAATAAAACCGCCATCCATGAAATTACAGATATTACGTGAAAAGCTTTTATCCATAAATACATATTTCACCTTTGTTTGTAAGTTTTATGGATAATTATAAATGAAAGGTAAGGAGTTTGAAAGGTTTATTAAATGAAAAAAGCGGGATAGTCCCGCCTTTATCTTAATTAAATTGTTAGCAAGAGAATGAGCTTCCGCAACCGCAAGAACCAGAAGCGTTAGGATTTTTAATAGTAAATCCACCGCCCATAAAATCTGTTACGTAATCAATAGTTGCACCTTTTATGTAAGGGGCTGAAAATTCGTCAACAACAACTTTTACACCGTCAACTTCTACAACTTTGTCATTTTCAGATACTTCTTCATCAAATCCCATAGCATATTGGAATCCAGAACATCCACCAGGAACAACTCTAACTCTTAATATAGGATTTTCTATTCCTTGCTCCTGAGCTATTTTTTTAATTTCGTTAGCTGCTGCCTCTGTAACAATGATTAGATTTTCTGTTTGCTGCATAATAATTACCTCCAAAATATTTAAATTTCCTAATAAATCTTATACTATTATAAGCATATAGGTATGATAAATCTCAGAAACTCATAAGGTAATAAATACCAGAGTTTAAATCAAGTAAATTTAAATCTATCTTTGCCCCCAGCAGTTTTTCCAGTAAAGGCTTCTGTCTTCCAAGTTTAATAACAACAGCAGATTTTCCTTCTTTCCCTATAAGTTTCCTTGCTTCATCTACAGCATCCTGTAAATTACCTAATTTATCAACAAGTCCAAGTTTTAAAGCCTGTCTTCCACTGAAAACTCTGCCGTCGGCATACGGTCTTAGTTTTTCTTTATCTATCTTTCTGTATTTGACAACAGCATCTAAGAACTGTTCGTAAACGTCAAGGACTGTTTGCTTAATAAGTTTTGCCTCTTCAGGTTTTAACTTATGGTTTGGATAAAGGATATCTTTATTTTTACCACTTTTTATGTTTGTTATTTTAACTCCAACTTTATTCATTAGATTAGTTAAGTCCATATGCTGGACTATAACACCTATGCTTCCTGTAATTGTTCCTGGATTTGCAAAAATCTCTGTTGCTGCTGCAGATATGT
>NZ_ABHJ01000219.1:0-1870 GCF_000171895.1 Hydrogenivirga sp. 128-5-R1-1 | reverse complement strand
TGGTAAAATGAAAGTAGATATAAAATCTATAGTGGACAAAATTTTAGAATAAATAAGGTAAACATGAACCTGAAACTATTTAAAAAGAATTTAAAGTTTTTCAAAAGGAAGAAAAAGGAAATCTATAAACTTTTATCAAATTCAATAGATAGTAAGCCAATTATAAAAGAATACAGTCATTTTATAAACATACAAACAAGTGAGGGCATATATATTGAAAATTTGCATGCCTTAAAGAAAGATTTAATCTCCAACTTAAGCTTGTCTATATTTTTACCAGAATTTAAAGAAGACCCTAATTTAGAAGATTATCTACATTACAGAATAACGGAATCTATGGATAAGTTAATAGAAGAAAATAAAGATAGTGCTTATTATAAGAAAGTATTCCTTGAAGAAAAATATGTACCACTTTTATTTCTTAATGGTTTAGGAACAGGAAACATTATTAACATTATCAAAGAGTACGGTATAGACTTTAAATATTTAATAATATACGAATCAGATATATCTAAGTTTACAGCAAGTTTATATTATGTGGATTGGGAAAGTTTATATGATAATCACAATGTTTATATTGTAGCTGGCGACAATGAGAATAAAATAAAAGAAGGATTTGAGTTAATATTTAGTGAGATTAATCCAGTTTATCTTTCCTTTGTACTTTTTGTCAGTATTTATGTTAACAACCAAAAACATTTAAACATAGAAGATATTTATAAAAAAGTTGTACATGTTTCAACTAAGGGATGGGGTTTCTATGATGATGAAAAAGTTGGTTTAAAAAATGCTTTTGATAATATAAATAAAAAAATTCCTTATTTATATAAACCTTCTATACCAATTAAAAACAGCAATGTTTTTATTATTGGTTCTGGGCCATCCTTAGAAAAGGATATAACTTATATCCGCAGAAATCAAAACAAAGCAATTATAATTTCATGTGGAACAGCTCTACATAAGCTTTATAAAGAGAATATACTGCCGGATTTTCATATTGAATTAGAACGAGAGAATATTCGTAGAGATATACTTTTAGAGCTTCCGGAAGATTTCTTAAAAAAAGTAGTTTTAATTACAGCCGATGTTGTTCCTCCTTCTATTACAAGTATGTTTAGAAATAGCTTTCTTTTTTTAAGGACAAATTCAACACATCAGTTCCTATTAAACCCAAGCTTAATTCCTCCAGCCATAACACCAACCGTGGTAAATACTGGTGTATCTCTGGCAGTAATTTTTGGAATGCAAAACATTTACCTATTTGGAACAGATATGGGATACAAAAATATAAATAAAAAACATGTTGAAGGTACTATTTTTGATAAGAAGAAATATAAATACATAGAACAGCATACAACATCATATATAAAAGTTGAAGGTAATTTTGAGAAATATGTTTATACTGACGATATATTATTTTGGGCAAAATCTAACTTAGAAAAACTTATTAATGCATTTCCAGATAGAAACTTTATAAACTTTTCAGATGGAGCTTTAATAAAGGGAACAAAAAAACCAGATAATACTAATGTTCTAAAAGAAAATTATGTTAACAAAGAATTCTTGAAAAGTAATATATATTCATTATTTTCAACAAATTATAATGACTTCATGAAGCCAGATTTTAACAATTATTATGTGAGCTGTATTGAAGTAATGGAAGAAATAAAAAAAATAATAACAAAAAGTGAGTTATCAAACAGAGTTGATTATTTATACTTAATAGACGAAGTAATAAACATAATAAAAAAATATAAAAACAATGAAGTAGTAAATACACTATTAACAGGTTCTGTACAATCTATACTTTCATTTTTATATAAAGCAGTTCTTCTTGTACCTGAAGAAAAAAATCTATTTATCATCAAAG
>NZ_ABHJ01000220.1:0-1869 GCF_000171895.1 Hydrogenivirga sp. 128-5-R1-1 | reverse complement strand
TCAGTCTTTGACCTAATATTATATTCTCTTTTTCGTTATTTTTTAAGTATTCAGGAGGACAAACTTTAACCTGAATTTTCCCATCCTGGTCGGTTTTACTGTACCTTGCAATTAAATCTGCTATCATTTTTTTATCTTCTTCTGTTATATACTGACCAGATATAGGTCTTGCTATTGCAACCGCACCTTTTCCTATAGGCTGGAAATACCAGTAATTTTTCCTAATTCCTTTTATGAAATTTCCTTCACCTTCATTTCTTGTAACTATAACTTTTGTACCAGTTGGAAGTCTGAAATGTCTTCCTATTGTAAGTAAATAAAGTTCATCCCTTGTAATTGTATTTTCAAAAGCTATTACTTCTTTGTACTTCCTTGCGAAGTTTTCATCAGTTAAATAACAGCATCCACCTGCTGGTTGTTCATATTCATCTATTCCAAATTTTTTGGCAAGCTCTATCTGTCTTTTTCTACTCCTTCCAGCTATACCTTCTAATTTTTCCCTATCAATCCATCCTTCCTTTTCAGGTATAGTTGGAGGAAGTAGTTTTGCTGAAAGTGGCTTTACAACTAAACCTTCAACACCAGCTTCTTTTTCAATAATTTTCATTGCCTTTAAATGCTGGCTCATAGGTCTTTGATTTAAAACTTCACCTGAAATTATAAAGTCTGCACCGATTTCTTCCATATATTTTTTTGCGTGTTTATACATGTAAGCCCTGCAGTCAATACATGGGTTTATATTACTTCCATAGCCGTATTTTGGATTTTGTATAATGTCAAAGTATCCTTCTGAAATATCTATTATTTCAAGGGAAAAACCATATTTAGCAGCATATTTTAAGGCAGGGTTCATGTAGTGAGAGCCGTCTTCTTTCTTTTCGCCTCTTCTTCTTTTTGTTTCTGTAATGCAAAAGCCTGTGTAAAAATGCAGGGCTATAACTTCTATGCCCTGCTCCTGTATTAACTTTATTGCAAGTGTACTATCTAAGCCACCTGAGTATAATGCTACTGCTTTTCTTTTCATATTACCCTATATGTTCTAAATCTACTGATTCTTCTTCGTGTTCTTCCTCTATGCAATCAGGTATTTTAGCTGCTTCTTCAACTCTACCTTGTTTTAAAAGATAGTCTTTTATTGCAACGTGAAGAGTTTCAAGTCCAAGGTTTGTACAGTGGATTTTTTGTGGTGGAAGTCCACCAAGCTCTTCAAATATTTCTTTGTAAGTTAAGTTTAAAGCATAGTCAATAGGCTTTCCTTTCACCATTTCAGTGAGCATAGAAGAAACTGCTATAGCAGAACCGCATCCAAATGTTTTAAATTTTACATCTGTAATAACATCAGTTTTTGGGTCAACTTTTATAGTAAAAAGCATTGCGTCTCCACAAGATGGGTTTCCGCACTGCCCGTATCCATCTGGATTAGGTATTTCTCCTAAGTTTCTTGGGTTTGTAAAGTGGTCTAAAACTTTCTCGTTATATTCAAACATTTTATTAACCTCCTGAGGTTATATATTTTAGGTTTAATTTAGACTTTAAACTCTATATTCTCAATGAGTTTTATCACAATTAACCGCTAACATTTTTGTATTTATCAGCCTTTTTAACAAACTGGTCCCAATTTTCAGGTCCAAATGGTGATATTTCTCTAAGTCTTTGTATAACTTTTGGATATGTTTCAAGTATGTAATCTATATCTTTTTCTGTATTTTCTCTTCCAAGTGAGAAAACTATTGAACCGTTAGACTCTTCAGCTCCAATTCCTACAGCTGCAAGAACGTGGGACTGCTTTAATGCGTAAGATACACAAGCTGAACCAGAAGCTGTGTAAGTTTTGTTTATATCAAGCATTAAAAGCATTGCTTCTCCTTC
>NZ_ABHJ01000221.1:0-1866 GCF_000171895.1 Hydrogenivirga sp. 128-5-R1-1 | reverse complement strand
GATAAAGTCATAGGTTTTTAGATAGTAAATCATACTGGACGAAGCTGAAATTTTAATGATAGCAGTTGAAAAATCTATGCAAGGTAAAGGAGTAGGAAAGTTTATACTAAATAAATTCATAAAAGATATGAAAAAACTCTGTATAAAAGAAATATTCTTAGAGGTTGCCGAAGATAATGTAAAGGCAATAAATCTTTATAAATCTTTAGGATTTAATGAATTTGATGTAAGAAAAAAATATTACAAAGATGATAAAAATGCTATTTTAATGAAAAAATCAGTCTCATAATTAATGATACGATGAAATCTTGAGGCTTTAAAAATGATTTATTATGATATTATCATTTGGTTTAAATCTTTTAGAATGATAAGGAGAGAAAATGACTTGTAATTTAGTTGTTCTTGCGTCAGGTAGAGGAAGTAATTTAAAAGCTATATTAAATGCTATTGAAGAAGGTAAAATAAATGCAAATGTAAAGCTTGTATTATCCAATAAGAAAAATGCAGGTGCTCTGGAAATTGCAAAGAATAAGGGAATAAAAGCAAAATTTTTTGACCCTTCTTTTTTTGAAACAAGGAGAGGATATGACATATATATTTCAGAAATAATAAAAAAAGAAAATCCTGATTTAGTAGTACTTGCAGGATATATGAGAATTCTTTCTGATGAATTTATAGATACCTTTGAAGGAAAACTTGTAAACATCCACCCTTCTCTTATACCGGCATTTCAAGGGATAAAAGCACAAAAACAGGCTCTTGAATATGGAGCTAAAATAACAGGTGCTACAGTACATTTTGTTACAAAGGAACTTGACAATGGACCCATAATAATTCAAGGAGTTGTGCCAATACTTCCTGATGATACTGAAGAAAGCCTTTCAAAAAGAATACTTGAAATAGAACATAGAATATACCCTCAGGCTATAAAATGGTTTTGCGATAAAAGATTGAAAATTGAAGGTAGAAAAGTAATAGTTGAAGGAGCAAAATACGGAAGTCTACCTATAAATCCATCTCTGGAGGATTTTTAAATGCTTAAATATATAGAAGTAATAACCCAAAAAAGAACACATTTTGAAGACATAACTGAAGAGGTTCAGAAAGTAGTTAATGAAAGTAATGTAAAGGAAGGTATTTGCTATATTTATGTGCCTCATACTACGGCAGGAGTATTCATAAATGAAATGCTGACCCTGATGTAAAATGGGATGTACAGCAATCGCTTGAAAACTTGTTCCCTGGGATGATAATTATAAACACATAGAAGGAAATGCTGCAGCTCACATAAAATCAATACTTGTTGGGACAAATACATTCGTACCTATAAAAAATGGAAAACTTATGCTTGGAACATGGCAGGGAATATTTTTTGCAGAATTTGATGGACCCAGAGATAGAAAAGTTATAATTAAAATAATAGAAGGTTAATGAATTTTATCTGCATATATTATTACTTTATCTGGTCTAATTGATATTATTTTAAATCCGTGAAGTTTACCTTCTATTTTAACAGGTAGTGTATTCTCACCTTCTTTTAAATTTGATGCATCTATGTAAGCTTGAACTTTAGATGTATCTAACTTTTTCATTTTTAGTCTTGAACCCTGAATAGTTATTATGACTTTTTCAGGATATATACTTTTTATTTCATAGTTTTGAGGAATATTTCTTATATCAATAAAGCTTATAAACTCTACTATTGTTTTTTGAGATTCTGTTATATTTAGCCATAATAAAAATGCTATAAACAAAGAAAGAATTTTTAAATGCAAATTGTTTATAAAAGTATCTTTTAACTTATCTATCATTTAGCTTCCTTTCTAAGTATAGATTTATCAAAAATATTAAGATTTTTCTTATATA
>NZ_ABHJ01000222.1:0-1864 GCF_000171895.1 Hydrogenivirga sp. 128-5-R1-1 | reverse complement strand
TCACAAAAATTTCATACATGTTGCATTAATATTAAAATAGTATAAATTACAGGCATCAAAATAACATAAATGAGGTGAGATAGAATGCCTTTCTTAATTAATTTAAAAAATGAGTTTAAAAAAGAAAAATTTATTGAAAGAGATTATGAAATACCTTTTGAAGATTTAGATTTACCTTCAGAGTATAGAGCATTGGAAGATGTTAAAGTACATCTATATATAATTAAAGAAAAGGATGGATATGCTGTATCTATGACCTTTAAAAGCGGTATTGACTTAGAATGCGGAAGATGTTTAGAGCATTTTGATATGGACTTAAGCGGAACTTCTAATATTTTTCTTTCTAAAAAGAAATTAAAAGGCGGAGAACTTCATGGAGCAGATTTAGACGTTAGATATTTAGAAGATGAAGAGCATTTTAATCTGAATGAAGTTGTAAGAGAGGAAATTATAATAAGAACTCCTATGAAGCCTTTGTGTAATCAAAACTGCAAAGGAATTTGCCCAATCTGTGGCTCAAATAAAAATGAAAATCCCTGCAGCTGCGAGGTTGAAGAAAGAAGAAAAAATTCACCGTTTGCAAAACTTGGTAAGCTTTTAGAAAATAAATGATAGCAGTAATCCAAAGAGTTTTAGAATCAAAAGTAGAAGTTGACGGCAAAATAGTTGGGCAAATTGGAAAAGGTTTAAATATTCTCCTTGGTGTTGTAAAAGGAGATACACAGGAAGATATTAATAAACTTATTAACAAAATAGTAAATTTAAGAATTTTTGAAGATAAAAATGGAAAAATGAACCTCTCTGTAAAAGATATAAACGGAGAGGTTCTTGTTATTTCTCAGTTTACATTGGCAGGAAATGTAAAAAAAGGAAGACGACCAAGTTTTGAAAATGCAGAAAAGCCTGAAAAAGCTAAACAACTTTATGAAAAATTTGTAGAAGAAATTTCAAAAGAAGTTCCTACTAAAACAGGAATATTTGCTGCAGATATGAAAGTTTTTATACTAAATGATGGTCCTGTTACATTTATAATTGATTCTAAGCAGTTATAATCTTTTTTAAAATGCTTATTAATTTCCTTACAGCTTTTCCTCTATGGGATATTTTATTTTTTTCTTCCGATGTTAGCTGTGCCATTGTTTTTTTATAACCTTCAGGTATAAAAATAGGGTCATATCCAAAGCCTCCTTCTCCTACAGGCTTTTTTGCTATTTTACCTTTGCAGTATCCTTCAGCCCATATTCCAAAATCTTCAGGGTTATAGAAAACAATTACACTAACAAATCTTGCCTTTCTGTTTTCTTTCCCTTCTAAAAGCCTTAAAAGTTTATTAATGTTTGCTTTATCTTTATTATCTTTTACAGGTTCTTTTCCTCCAAACTCTATATCATAAAACCTTGCAGAATAAACCCCCGGATATCTTCCAAGTTCTTCAACTTCAAGACCAGCATCTTCTGCTATAACAGGTATTTTATAAAATTTTGCATATTCTTTTGCCTTTTTTATAGCATTTTCTAAAAAAGTTTTTTTGTTTTCTTCAACATCAATTTTTTCTTTCATATCTTCCAAAGATAAAACTTCAATGCCTATATTTGACAAAAGCTGTTTAAACTCTTTTAATTTTCCTTTATTTGTTGTAGCAATTAAAACTTTGTCTATTTGCAAAATTAAAACCTCCCATAAATTATTTAAACTTTTATTTTAAAATACTTATATGCAAAATAAAAATGAGGTCAAAATGAAAAAAATAGCAGTTGTACTTTTAAATATGGGTGGTCCTGATAGTCTTGAGGCAGTTGAGCCTTTTTTGTATAACCTTTTTTCAGACCACGATATTATTCAAATACCAAGACTTATACAAAAA
>NZ_ABHJ01000223.1:0-1863 GCF_000171895.1 Hydrogenivirga sp. 128-5-R1-1 | reverse complement strand
ATTTCCTTTATAGGTTCTCCAATTAACTTGTTAAGTGGCTTTTCTTTTAGACTTGCTACTAATTTTCTACCTTGATTACCTTCTAACTTCAAATCTACTCTTTTATAGTATGCAGTTCCAAATTCTTTAAATAAATCTTCCACAAGCTCTACAAGTGTTTTACCTGATAAAAGCATCATCTCAAGAACCATTAAACCGGATAAAAGACCATCTCTTTCGGGAATATGAAAACCAAATCCATATCCTCCGGATTCTTCTCCACCAAAAGCTATTTTTTCTTTTAAAAATAAGTCTGCAATATACTTAAATCCAACAGGAGTTTTAAATAATTTTCTACCTTCTTTTTTAGCAATTCTATCTACTAAATATGTGGTTGAAATTGTTTTTGCTATGCCTCCGTCAATTTTCTTATTTCTTATAGTATGAAGAAGCAAAAGGGCATAAACAATTTGAGTACTTACAAACTCTCCAGCATCATCTACAATACCAACCCTATCTCCATCGCCATCATTTGCCACACCTAAACTTGCACCTTCTGCAACAACTTTTCCTTTTAAAAGGGACAGATTTTTATCAATAGGCTCAGGATGTTTAAATCCAAAAAATGCATCCCTATAGTGATTTATCTCTTCTACATCTATAGATGTATCTTCTAAAATTTTATTTAAATATCCAATAGTGGCTCCGTGCATTGGGTCGTGTATTACTTTTATGTTTTTTTGTTTAAAAGCCTCTTCTTCAAGATATGAAAAAAGTTTATTTAAATATAACTTATTAAAATCATAAACTCCCCATTCTTTTTTACCGGCTTTGGGTAATGTATTTCCTAATTTATTTTCTATATTCTTTATTATATCTGGTGTCGCTGGACCACCGTATCCTCCCTTTACTTTATATCCATTATATTGATAAGTATTATGAGAGGCAGTTATCATAATTCCTTCATCTGCGTTTAATTCTTTTACAGCTAAAGATAAAGCTGGAGTTGAACAGTACCTGTTTGAAAGTATTACATTAAAATCATTTGATGAAAAGATTTCTGCTACAAGTTTTGCAAATTCTTCAGACATAAATCTCGTATCATATCCGATAACAACCTTTTTCCCATTTTTCTCTTTCAGGTGGTCAGCATGAGCCTGGGCAATTTTTGAAAGGTTTTCAAAAGTAAAATCCTTAGCAATAATTGCTCTCCATCCATCTGTTCCGAATTTAATAGACATATTTTTCCCCTTAAATGTTTTTGAGAAAATTTTAACATAAAAGAATTTTAAAATTTTAATCGTTATAGATGTATCATTAAATAAATAAGTTTATATATTTCCCTTTCTTTTCTTCTTTATTGTGAGCTTGCATTTCCATCCTCGCTTTTATTTCCATTAATGAGGCTTGAGCTGCTACTTTTAAATCTTGGGGAGATGGATTTGCTGGTGCAAGTGCTGCTGCCTTTATTTTCTGTGCTATTTTTATTGTTTCTTCTGGAGTTTTTCCTTTTCTAATCTTTATAGGAACTTCTCCACCAACAATATATCTTTTACCATCAGGTCCAACTGCATATTTATAATTTACAGGACCGGCTAACTCTCCCCCAACAGATTTATGTGCCATTTCATGGGCAATAACTTTCTTTTCAATAGTTTTAAGCTGATTAATTATCATTTGTTTTTTTATATTTTGATAATTGTTATATGCGTTGTTAGAAAGATTATTTATATTATTTATTTCCATTTTTAAAATCCGAATGGACTTTAAATCTAAAAATAAATATATTATAGTATCTTTAACTTTCAAGAAATTTAACATGAGGTTTTTATGGAAAAATTCACTGTAATAGCAGGCCCTTGCGTAATAGAAAGTAAAGAACTT
>NZ_ABHJ01000224.1:0-1861 GCF_000171895.1 Hydrogenivirga sp. 128-5-R1-1 | reverse complement strand
AAAGAGGATACAGTTAAGATAAATAAGACAGCCCCTATTTCATAGCTCCATTTAAAAGCTTTAGGTAAGCTTTTCTATAATCTCCATAAAAATTGTTTTTCACTTCCTGGTTTTAATCCAAAGTAAGCTAAAACTGGCATAGTTATTAAAGCTACAAATAGTGAAGATGCAAGGGCAAATATGATTGTTATTGCAAGTGGTTTAAAGTATTTACCTTCAACAGATTCAAAGCTAAATATTGGAAGAAAAACTACCATAATAATTAAAATTGCAAATACAACTGGTTTTGTAATTTCCTGAACAGAAAGTTTAATTATTTCAAGTTTTGCAAGTTTGTCTTTAACTTCTTCTTTATTATGGGATAAGTGTCTGAAAATGTTTTCAATAACAACAACTGTTGCATCTGCAAATAATCCAAGACCTATAGCAAGACCTCCTAAAGACATAAGGTTTGCAGTTAATCCGTAGTATTTCATTAAAATAAACGAAATTAAAAGGGTAAACGGAATAGAAAGTATTACTAAAACAGCTGCTCTAATATTTCCAAGGTATAAAATCATTGCTATAGAAACTAAAATAATCCCTTCAAGTAGGGCTTTCTGGATTGTGGCAAGAGCTTTTTCTGTAAGGTAAGATTGGTCGTAGAGTAATTTTATCTCAACTCCACTTGGCAAAACTTCTTTATTTATTCTGTCAATTTCTGCCTTTAGTTTTTCAACTAATGCTTGGGTGTTTTCTCCAATTCTTTTTAAAACTATGTTCCCCTGAACTTCCTGTCCGTTTAGAGTAAATGCCCCTCTTCTTTGGGGAACTTCACCTTCTACAACTTTTGCAACATCTTTTACTCTTACTACCTGTCCATTGTCAAATTTAACTGGGATATTTTCTATTTGCTCTATACTCGTAATACTTGCAACTGTTCTTATCACAAGGTCGCCTTCGTCTGTTTTTGTGTATCCTCCTCCTGCAAGACCTCCGTTTTTATCAACTGCTTCAAAAATATCATCTAAAGAAAGATTGTATTTTAATAACTTTTCAATATCTGGCTTAACTAAAAATGCTTTTGCTGGTCCCCACTGGACTATATCTTCAACACCGTTTATAGCTTTTAAAATAGGTCTTATTGTCCATTCTTGAATTGCTTTTAGGTCTGTAAGGGAATATTTTCCTGTATTATCAACAAGTGCATACAGTAAAACATTACCAAGACCAGAAGTATTTGGTCCCATTATTGGTACAATTCCTTGTGGTAATTGGCTTTGTGCCTCAGGAAGTTTTTCCATAACAAGTCTTCTATCAAAATAAATATCTGTTCCATCTTTAAAGAATATAGAAACATAGGAAAGCCCTGGGATACTTTCGCTTCTTACTTTTTCAACATCTTTTATTCCAGACATTACAGTTTCTATTCTTTTTGTAATAAGGGCTTCAACTTCCTCTGCAGAATATCCCGGTGCTTCAGTGTATATGTTTACCTGTAGTGGTGTTGGGTCTGGAAAAGTATCAACAGGAATTGTTTTGAATGAGTAGTATCCATAACCTATTAATCCTATTAATGCGAATAAAACTAATAATCTATATTGAAGTATCCAGCTTATCATTTTCTAACCTCCGAAGATGTTAAAATAATTGTTATGAAAGACTTTAAATACGAAGAGCTTAAAGAAATAAGAAGAGGATTTGGAATTATTTTTGTTTTAGTTTTGACATATTTAGGTGATTTATTAAAAGGATATGTTAAAAATCCAAATCCTTCTGAAAAAGAAACAGTTTTAATTTTGTTAACTGGAATTATATTATTAATAATTTTATTAGGTGTAGTAATCTCAACTTTAATAATTGGAAAAAAGGAGACAGTAAA
>NZ_ABHJ01000225.1:0-1857 GCF_000171895.1 Hydrogenivirga sp. 128-5-R1-1 | reverse complement strand
TTTTGTAAGCTGTTGGATTATCTGCTGACCTACAGCCATAATAACAACATCACATTCTATAATATGTTCAGACCCTTCAACTGGCTTAGGTCTTGGTCTTCCACCTTTTTCATCAGGAACAAGCTCCATTTTTACGCATTTAAGACCTACAACTTCTCCTTTTTCATTTCCAATAACCTCAATTGGCTGTGTTAACCAGTGTAGTATCACACCTTCATCAGCCACGTGGTCCCATTCTTCATCTCTTGCGGAAGATGTGTCTCTTGTTCTTCTGTATATAAGATGAGTTTCATTTCCAAGTCTAACAGATGTAATTAAACAGTCAACAGCTGTAAATCCGCCACCTATAACTGCAACCCTTTTACCTCTTGGAAGCTCAATATCAGTTTCTGGAGCAAGCATTTGGTCTATGTAATCTGTATTTGCTTTCATCAAAAATCCTATAGCTGTGTAAACACCTTTTAAATCCTCTCCTGGAATGCCCATTTTCTTTCCTCTACCTGAACCAACTGCAATAAATACTGCATCGTGGGCATTTCTTATATCTTCAAATGGAATATCAACACCAACTTTTACACCTGTTTTTATTTTAACCCCAAGTTTTTCTATTAATGAAATTTCATAATCTAAAGCTCTTCTATCAAGTCTTGCTGCGGGAATTCCGTATCTCATTACACCACCGGCAAAAGGAAGAGCTTCATAAACTACTACATCATGACCTTTTCTTGCTAAAAAGTATGCAGCAGCAAGTCCTGCAGGTCCTGCTCCAATTATTCCAACAGATTTTCCTGTAGGAGGTTCTTTTTCATCAATCCACTCAACACCAGACATTCTTATAGAATCACCAACAAATCTTTCAAGTCCACCAATTCCAACAGAAAGACCGTTATCTTTAAAAGTTAAAACACAGGTGCTTTCACAAAGTCTTTCCTGAGGACAAACCCTTCCACAAACAGAGCTGAATGGGTTATTTCTTCTAAGAATTTTATAAGCTTCCCACACATTTTGCTTTTGAATTTCTCCTATCCATTTTTCCATTTCAGAGTTAACAGGACAAGAAGGTGTACAAGGAGGTTTTTTACATAAAATACATCTGTCTGCTTCATCAAGGGCAACAGTATGACCATATCCAAGTGCATATTCTTTATTTAAATACTTCTTTCTAATTTCTGGGTCTAAAAGGGGTATTTCGTTTCTATCGTGTCTTCTATAAACAACTTTTTTCCTCTGTTTTTTCTCTGCCATTTAAATATTACCTCCTCTGTATATAAAGTTTAAAAGTGATTTTTGTACGTGAAGTCTATTTTCAGCCTGCTGGAATATAACATCTGAAAACTGTTCAAAAACTTCTTCAGTAATTTCTTCCCCTTTATGTGCAGGAAGGCAGTGCATTACAACTGCATTTTTATTTGCTTTTTTTACTAAATTTTTATCAATGGTAAAACCTTCAAAGTCTTTCTTTTTATCTTTTTTACCTTCCTGTCCCATGCTTACCCATACATCAGTATAAAGCACATCTGCTTCTTTTACTGCATTCTCGGGGTCATTTAAAATTTCAACTAAAGCTCCTGTTTCTTTTGCAAAATCTAAAGCTTTTTTTACAGCTTTTCCGTTAGGTTCATAACCTTTAGGAGTTGCAACTGAGATATTTATCCCCATAATTGCACAGGCAATTAGAAGAGTGTTTGTCATGTTGTTGCCGTCGCCTATATAAGCAAGTTTTAAACCTTCAAGTTTTCCAAATTTTTCTCTTATAGTTTGTAAATCTGCCAAAACCTGACATGGATGCTGGTAATCTGTTAGAGCATTAATAACAGGAATACTGCCGTATTTTGCTAAATCTTCAACTTCTTTATG
>NZ_ABHJ01000226.1:0-1847 GCF_000171895.1 Hydrogenivirga sp. 128-5-R1-1 | reverse complement strand
GAAAAATTTATACCTTTCAGAGCTTCCACATAACCTTCATCTGTCTTATAAACTTTCTTTAAATTTTTTGTTTCTATTATCTTCACATTTTTCCTCATATGTTATTTTTATTCATATCTGAGCATTTCGGCAGGTATTTCTTTTGATGCAAAATAAGCTGGAAGTAATGATGATACAAAGCATATCAATATAGAAGAAAATACTACAACTAAGATTTCAAATACAGAAATTTTTAAAGGTAAATATTCCATCATATAAACCTGTGGATTAAGCTTTATTAAATGATAAGTGTCAGCTATATAAATAACAGAAATTCCTATTAGAAGTCCTAATATAGTTCCAGTTATACCGATTATTAATCCCTGCCATAGAAAAACCTTTAATATAAATTTATTTTTAGCCCCAACTGTTTTTAGTATGGCAATGTCTTTTCTTTTTTCCCTTGATTTTGTTATTAAAAGACTTGATATGTTAAATGATGCAACTAAAACTATTAAAGCTATCACCAAAAACATGGCAAGTTCTTCAAGTTTTAAAGCCTGAAATAAACTTTTATTCATATCTATCCAGGTTCTTACCATATACGGAAAATCAAATATTTTTTCAAGTTTTTCCTTCACAACTTGAGCCTGATAAGGGTCTTTTAACTTAAGCTGAACACCTGTTATCTGACCATTCATATTTAAAAATTTTTGTGCATCTTTTAGATTTAAACTTACATAACTTGAGTCATACTCATACATCCCAAAATCAACTATAGCTACAACCTTAACCTGCATTATTTTAGGCATATATCCAAGAGGCGTTTTTTGACCAAATGGAGAAATAAGATTTATTTTATCTCCAACATCAACATCAAGTATAAAGGCTAAATCCTTTCCTATTACTGCTGTTTTTGGATTTTTTAATTCATCAAAATTCCCTGCAATTACTCTCTTATCAACAGCCATTATTTTTTTATCTTTTTCTGGGATAACACCTCTTATAAATATTGACTGAACATTTTTACCTACAGAAGCCAGTGCCTGAGAATATATAAAAGGCTCACTGCCCTGTATTTCAGAGAAATCTTTGAATTTTTGCAGTATTTCTTTATACTCATCTTCCCAAAATTTATTGGCTATTTTCATTATTACAGCGTGTGGAGTTGTCTGAAGTATTTTTTCTTTCAATCCAAACTGAAAACCGCTTAAAACAGCAAGAGTTATTAAAAGAGCAGAAACTCCAACAGTTATACCAATTAAAGAAATTAAAGACATAAATGACAAAGCTTTACTTTTTAAAGAAAGTAGATACCTTAAGGCTATTTTTATGTAAAGCGGCACAAAAACCCCTAATCTAAATTTTATACATACTAATTATATCATCTGCCAATTACTTCATTGTAAACTTCATCTGCATGGTAAGAGCTTCTAACTAACTTTCCGCTAAAAACCTCTTTAAATCCAAGTTTATATCCTATTTCTTCAAGTTCTTTAAATTCTTCATCTGTATAGTATTTTTCAACAGGAAGGTGAGCTTTTGAAGGTCTTAGATACTGACCTATTGTAATGACTTCACAGTTATGAGCTAAAAGGTCTTCCATAACCTTTATTATTTCCTCTTTTGTTTCACCAAGACCCACCATTATTCCGGATTTTGAGACTATATTTTTATCAAGCTCTTTTATCCTTTTTATAAGCTTTAAAGAAAGCTGATAATTTCCTCTATGTCTTACTTTTTTATAAAGCGACGGCACTGTCTCAATATTGTGGTTTATAACATCTGGTTTTGACTGGGCAACTATTTTTAAGGCATTCCAGTTCCCTTGAAAGTCAGGTATTAAAACTTCTACTGTACACTGTGGA
>NZ_ABHJ01000227.1:0-1839 GCF_000171895.1 Hydrogenivirga sp. 128-5-R1-1 | reverse complement strand
ATTCTATCCCGCGTAGTGGTGATTCGTGGTTAAACAGTATTCCACTACAGGCAAACATATTATATGACTCTCTGTAGTTTACTGTTATCCAGTGTCCAAATAGTTTTGCTACCCCGTATGGGCTTCTTGGATAAAATGGGGTTTTTTCTGTTTGGGGAACCTCTTGAACTTTTCCAAACATTTCACTTGTTGATGCTTGATAAAACTTTGCTTCAGGAGCATATTCCCTTATTGCTTCAAGCAATCTTAAAACCCCTATTGCGTCTACTTCACTTGTTAGTATCGGTTGTTCAAAAGATGCTCCAACAAAACTTTGAGCTGCAAGGTTATAAACTTCATCTGGTTGTATGTTTTTTATTACTCTCATTATATTGGATTGTTCCAATAAATCCATATATACAATTTCTACGTCTTTTTCTATTCTAAGTTCTTTTAGTCTCCAGTTTGAAGAATCACCACTTCTTCTATCTGCCCCGTAAACTTTGTAGCCTTTTTCAAGTAGTAATTTTGCTAAATAAGCTCCATCTTGTCCTCTAATACCTGTAATAAGTGCTTTTTTCATAAAAACTCCTGTTATTATATCAATGTTATAATTATAGCATGAAAATTGGTATTTACGCTCCTGTACTGGAACATGATAAACTTACGGGAATAGGAAGATATGTTTATGAAATTTTAAAAAGGCTACCAGCAATTTTTCCGGAGAATGAATTTATTATTATATCCCACAGGAGAATAAAACATAACCCTTTTGATAAATTGAAAAATGTAAAAGTAAAAATAATAGCAGAGCATAGAAAAATTATGCATAAAATTCCATCGGCTTTGTGGTTTCGCTATTTTTCTTCAAAAATTATCAATAATTTTGATATAGATTATGTGTGGTGTACTACACCAATTACACCATTGTTCTTAAAAGAAAATATTAAAAAGGTAGTAAATGTTTATGACTTTAACCTTTACATTGTACCTCATACGATGCAATTGAAAACAAAAATTGGATATAAGTTGTTTTTTAAAAAAGCTATAAATGAGGCCGACAAAATAATAGTTATTTCTAAAGGAACTGCAGATAAATTAGAGAGTTTCTTTAATAAAAAAGCCGATGTTATTATTAGACCTGCTGTTGATACAAGTATTTTTAAGAAAATTCAGACAAAACCATATGATTTCAAATATATACTATCAGTTTCAACAATTGAACCACGAAAAAATATAAAATCCCTTATAAATGCGTTTATATCCTTAAAAAAGGAAGGGAATTTAAAAAATATAAAACTGGTTCTTGTAGGAAGTAGTGGATGGAAGAACAAAGAAGTTATAAAAATGATAAAAGAATATAAAAATGATATTGTATATACAGGTTATGTATCAGATGAAAAGCTTGCCCAATTATATAGTAATGCAGAGGTTTTTGTCTTCCCATCTATATATGAAGGATTTGGTATACCTGTTTTGGAAGCAAAAAGTTGTGGATGCTGTGTGATAACAACAAATATTCCTGAGCTGAGAGAAGCGTGTGGAGAAGGATGTATATATATAAATCCTGATAAGGACAATATAAAAAAAGCATTAAAAGATTTTTTTGATAAAAGAGTTAAGTGTAGGTATCATAATAATCACATAATAAAATGGGATACAGAAGTAAAAAAGTTAGAAGAAATCTTTCTATAAAAAAGGGGCTTAAAGCCCCTTGATGTATTATTCAATGTCGCAGTTAACGTCGTAGAGAATATCATCCCAAGGATGTCTGTATAAAGGCATATCAAGTCTTTTCTCGTCAAGGTAGTGACCGATAAATCCTATAGTTCTTCCAAGTACAAAGAATGCGTTGAAGGC
>NZ_ABHJ01000228.1:0-1834 GCF_000171895.1 Hydrogenivirga sp. 128-5-R1-1 | reverse complement strand
AATAAGAAAGGTTTAATTGCAAATAGAGGAGAAATAGCTACAAGAATCATAAGAGCCTGTAAAGAGCTTGGGATAAAAACAGTTGCGATATATTCGGAGGTTGACTCTAAAGGACTTTGGGTAAAAAAAGCTGATGAAGCATATATGATTCCTGGAGACCCTATAAAGGCATATCTCAATTTCTACAAAATCGTAGATATAGCACGCAGTACAGGTGTAGATGCAATACATCCTGGATACGGATTTTTATCTGAAAATGCAGATTTTGCAAGATACTGTGAAAAAAGAGGAATAATATTCATAGGACCAAAAGCCCAGCATATTGAGCTCTTTGGAGATAAGATAAAGTCTAAAAAAGCCATGAGAGAAGCCGGAGTTCCTGTTTTACCAGGAACAGATGAGCCTATAACAGATTTGGAGGAAGCTAAAAAAGTTGCTAAAAAAATAGGTTTTCCGGTTATTATAAAGGCAGCTTACGGCGGCGGCGGTCGCGGAATGAGAGTGGTTAAAAAAGAAAATGAATTTGAAGAACTTTTCAAATCAGCCACTGCCGAAGCAGAAAAATTTTTTGGAAACGGAGCTGTATTTATTGAAAAATATGTTGAAAATCCAAGACATATAGAAGTTCAAGTTATAGCAGATAAATACGGTAATGTTATACATCTTGGAGAAAGGGACTGCTCAATTCAAAGAAGACATCAAAAAGTAATAGAAATTGCCCCATCGCCTTCCCTTTCAGAAGAAGTAAGAAGAGAGCTCTATAGGGTTTCTGTAAAATCAATGTTTAAACTTGGATATGAAAGTGTTGGAACTCTGGAGTTTTTAGTTGATGAAAATGACAATTTCTATTTTATTGAAATGAATACAAGAATACAGGTAGAACATCCAGTAACAGAGCTTGTAACAGGTGTAGACCTGCTTCAAAGAATGATAGAAATTGCTGAAGGAAAACCTCTTCCTTTCTTACAGGAGGAGATAAATTTCAGAGGATACGCTATAGAATTCAGAATAAATGCAGAAGACCCGTCTAAGAATTTTGCACCTTCTCCGGGAAAAATAACTTCTTATTACTCACCGGGAGGTCCCGGAGTACGAATTGATGCTGCTGTTTATAAAGATTATGTTATACCTCCTTATTACGATTCTATGATTGCAAAGTTAAATGTTTGGGCACTGCAGTGGAATCAAGTTGTAAACAGAGCAAGGAGAGCTTTAGATGAATTTATTTTAAGGGGTACTCCTACCAACTTACCTCTTTTAAGGCAGATTGTAAGGGATAAAGATTTTATAAAAGGAAAGTTTGATACTGGCTATATAGATAAAAAACTTCCTACATTTAATCTAAAGGGTGAAACAATAGACCCAGAAGAACTTGCAACAGCAATAGCAGCAGCTATAGCTGCTTATCATAAACTATAAGGAGGTTTTTGGATGTCAATTATTGTTGATATTAGAGGAAGAGAAGTTTTAGATTCAAGAGGAAATCCAACAGTTGAAGCTGAAGTTATTTTAGAAAGTGGTGTAAGAGCAAGAGCAATAGTACCAAGCGGTGCATCAACAGGAGAAAGAGAAGCCTTAGAACTTAGAGATAACGACCCCAACAGATACAAAGGTAAAGGTGTTTTAAAAGCTGTTGAAAATATAAATACAGTTATCGCTGACCTCTTAATAGGGGAAGAATCTCTTGACCAGGTAAGAATAGATAGTCTTATGTTAAAAGCTGATGGAACTGAAAACAAATCAAAACTTGGAGCAAATGCTATACTTGCAGTATCTATGGCAGTTGCAAGGGCTACAGCTGAAGAACTTGAAATGCCTTTATACAGATATTTAG
>NZ_ABHJ01000229.1:0-1832 GCF_000171895.1 Hydrogenivirga sp. 128-5-R1-1 | reverse complement strand
TATCGGGTATATCTTCATATATTTTATTCCAACTTCTTCAAGGTTTATAAGGTCTTTAATTTCTTTTTTATTGTTTTTGGAGTAATTCCATGTTTTTTATTGTATTCTTCCTGTAGTTTTCTTCTTCTGTTTGTTTCCTCTATTGCTTTTTCCATTGCAGGTGTAATTTTATCTGCGTATAAAATCGCCCTTCCATTTACATTTCTTGCTGCCCTTCCTATTATCTGAATAAGGGCTGTTGTTGACCTTAAAAATCCTTGCTTATCTGCATCTAAAATAGCAACAAGTGAAACTTCAGGCATATCTATTCCTTCTCTAAGCAGGTTCACTCCAACCACAACATCATAAATACCTTCCCTCAGCTCTTTTATAATTTTGGCTCTTTCTATCGTATCTATTTCTGAATGAAGATAAACAGCTTTTATGTCTCTTTCCTGTAAATAATCTGATAAATTTTCTGCCATTTTTTTTGTAAGGGTTATAACTATTGCCCTTTCATTTCTTTCTTTTATATTCCATATTTCAGAAATTAAGTCATCTATCTGTCCTTCTGTTGGTTTTACTACAACTTCTGGGTCTAAAAGTCCTGTAGGTCTTATGATTTGCTCTACTATAATTCCTTTGCTTCTTTCTATTTCCCAGTCTGATGGAGTAGCAGACACGTAAATTGCTCTTTCTATTTTTTGTAAAAACTCTTCAAATTTTAAAGGTCTGTTATCAAACGCAGATTTCATTCTCCAGCCGTATTTAACAAGGTTTTCTTTTCTTTTTCTATCTCCATTGTACATTGCCCTTATTTGCGGAATTGTAACGTGGGACTCATCTATTATTAGTAAATAATCATCAGGAAAATAATCTAAAAGGGTATAAGGTGCTTCTCCGGGTTTTCTTCCATCAAAATATCTTGAGTAGTTTTCTATTCCCTTACATGTTCCAAGTTCAAGTATCATTTCAATATCGTAATTTGTCCTCTGCCAAAGTCTGTTAGCCTCTATTTCTTTACCAAGTTTTCTAAATTCTTCCACTTCTTTTTCAAGGTCTATCTGTATCTGTCTAACAGCTTCGGCTATATCAGGCTTTGGTATTACATAATGGCTTGCTGGAAATATAACAGTCCTGTCAAGTTTTCTTTTTACATTTCTATTAAAAAGGTCAAGCTCTGTTATAGCTTCTATCTCATCTCCAAAAAACTCAATTCTTAAAATTGTATCTTCAGTATGGGAGGCTAAAACTTCCACTGTATCGCCTTTTACACTAAATGTTCCCCTCTTAAATGAGTAATCGTCCCTTTGATACTGTAGCTCTATAAGCCTTCTTAAAAGCTCCTGCCTGTCTATAGGCATTCCAACATAAAGCTGAAGTCTTAATTTTTCGTAAAACTCAGGTGTTCCAAGACCATATATGCAGGAAACAGAAGCAACAACTATAGTATCAGGTCTTTCTATTAAGCTTTTTGTTGCAGAATGTCTAAGTCTATCTATTGCATCATTTATTGAGCTGTCTTTTTCTATATAAACATCTTTTTCTGGTAGATAAGCCTCTGGCTGGTAATAGTCATAATAAGAAACAAAGTACTCAACAGCATTATCAGGAAATATCTCCTTTAATTCTCTGTAAATCTGTGCTGCCAGTGTTTTGTTATGGGTTAAAACAAGGGCAGGTTTGCCGTATTTTTCTATGGTCTTACCAAAAGTTATAGTTTTTCCGGTTCCAGTTGCTCCAAGTAAAACCTGTTCTTTGACTCCATCTTTTAGATTTTGATACAGCTGTTTTATAGCTTTTGGCTGGTCGCCGGCAGGCTTAAATGGTAGTTTTATTTTAAAAGGGGTTTT
>NZ_ABHJ01000230.1:0-1828 GCF_000171895.1 Hydrogenivirga sp. 128-5-R1-1 | reverse complement strand
ATTAGGGTTATACTAAAATAAAGTAATTAACAAACCAGTTTTTAATTATGAAAAGAATAATTAAAGTAAGACTTTATCCTATAAAAGAACAAAGAAATGTCTTAAAAGAACTACAAATTAGGTGTAGTAAACTATACAACTATGCCAACTATTTAACAAGACAAAATTATTTCAAGACAGGAAATATATATAATTACAATACATTATGTAAACTTCTCAAAGATACGAAAGATTATAAAGCATTACCATCTGATATAGCACAGGAAGTTTTAAAGAAACTATCAGAAGATTGGAAATCATTTAAACAGTTAAAAGAATTACAAAAGAAAGGAAAACTACCACCACATATTGAAAAAGTATCTCCACCAAAATACAAGAAAAATAGAAAGTTAAACAAAACTATACCTATGAATATTTTTATAAAATCAAGTAGGAGTTATAAGTTAACTGATTATGGATTTGAATTTGCAACACCAAGAGATTTAAGTAACAAAAGATTGTTTATACTTGCAAAGTACAATATTCCATACAAACAATATTCTTTAAAAAGAGCAGAAATTATAAATAAAAGTGGCAAATGGTATGTATACATTTCCATTGAAATTCCTGAAAGTCAAAACAAAAAGAATAGAAGAAATTATGCAAGTATAGATTTTGGAGCAAGAAATTTAATAGCAGTTGCGATTTATAGAGAAAAACAGAAAACAGTAAACATATACCAGTTTAAATCAAAGGAATTATGGAAAGAATTTAAATATTGGGACAGGCAAATAGAAAAATACCAAAGCAAAATAAATAAACAAGGAATACATAAAACGAGAAGATTAAAAAGATTATATGATAAAAGAGAAAAGAGAATAAAGCAGGCTATAAATTCTATGATAAACAAACTAATAGAACTATTAAACAGATATAATGTGAAAACATTGTATATAGGGGATTTAACAGGAATAAGAGATAATATTGATTATGGCAAATATTTAAACAAGCTATTGCATAACTTTTGGATAAGGAGCAAAATTCAAACACAAATAGAATATAAAGCAAAAGCAGAGGGAATAGAGATTATATCTATTCCTGAATACTATACATCAAGCAA
Source organism: Hydrogenivirga sp. 128-5-R1-1 (assembly GCF_000171895.1). NCBI lineage: Bacteria > Pseudomonadati > Aquificota > Aquificia > Aquificales > Aquificaceae > Hydrogenivirga > Hydrogenivirga sp. 128-5-R1-1. The sequence goes on along the minus strand of NZ_ABHJ01000230.1, from coordinate 729 downwards.
ATGTATAGTGTGTGATAGTAAAACAGAAAGACCTGTTAGAAGTGTAGTTATATGTAAAGAATGTAAAACAAAAATACATTCTGATACATTAGGAGCTATTAATATATTATTTAGAGGGATAGGGAAAGATATAAACATAAAGAAAATAAATGAAATACATTTTGTATTTAGATATAAGCAGATAAACAGATGGATATTTGTTTATAAAAGGTACTACGAGCAGACCACTAATAAAGAGTGGACAGGCAACCAACCTGCCTTTAGGTTAATTAATGCCTATAAAAACATACCTACCTTTTTAAAGGTAGGTAGTTGATTTTATGGTATCAAAAATTCTCTCCCTTATTTCCACAGGAAAGTTATACTGCTGTTCTAAATGCAGTATTAGTTCCTTTAAGCTTTCCTTCATTTTTTCTATAATTTCTATTGATGAAATTTCGTTATATCTAATTGCAAGTGAGTATGTTAAAAGCTTTGCAAAACTTTCTGATGTTTCCCAGTCCATATTTTCTGTTATTCTCTTTTTTCTCCCTCTATGAGTTGCTATATCTTCTATATCAAATTGCTCTGCTAATACATAATCCACAGCATGAACTCCTATATAGAATAAACAAACCCCTTGTATAAATAATGAATCTGAATATGCATCCAATATTTCATCTATTTTTCCCTCATGAAAACTACTATCAGGCAACCTTTATTAAACCTTTATATGGTTTTATATTTCTT
>NZ_ABHJ01000231.1:0-1822 GCF_000171895.1 Hydrogenivirga sp. 128-5-R1-1 | reverse complement strand
ATACCACCAAATGAACTTAGAGACCTTGCAGATGTTGCAAAAGCAAAACTTGGGAAATCTGTTATACTGCTATCATCTATTGATAAAGAAAAAGGAAAGATAAATATGGTTGTCAGCGTATCAAAAGAACTTACTGATAAATACAAAGCAGGTCAGATAATAAAAGAAGTTGCACAGGTAATTGGAGGAAAAGGCGGCGGAAGACCGGATATGGCACAGGGAGGTGGAACGCAGATAGATAAATTAGATGAAGCCTTTAAAAAGTTTGAGGAAACAATTTGAATAGGACTAAAAAAGTAAGATTAAAAGAAGAAGAAATTAACGTAATAAAAACAACCATAAAACAGTTTGACCCAGAAGCTAAAATTTTCATATATGGAAGCAGGGCTGATTTGTCAAAAAAAGGCGGTGATATAGATATATTAATTATTTCTGATAAAATTTCACTTCAGGAACAATTAAAAATAAAAGCAAAATTAATTACCAAACTTGGAGATAGGAAAATAGACCTTGTGATTGCTAAAAATCCAAAAGAAACTTCATTTGTTGAAATGATATATAATCAGGCGGTAGAGATTTGAGTTTAGATATAGATATAATAAATAAAATTGAAAATTATATAAAAAATAAAAAAAGATACTGTTTATGAGGTAAATAAAATGGAGAATTACGAAAAGGAGTTTGAAGAGCTCTTAAAAGAAACAGACAATTTAATGTACTATCATAAAGGAGATATTTTAGAAGGTGAAATTGTAAAATTTGCAGATAAATATGCCTTTGTAGATGTTGGGCAGAAAACAGAAAGTGTAATAAACAAGGAAGAGGTTGAAGGTTTACAAGAAGGAGCAAAAATAAGGGCTGTTTTTACAGGAAAAAGAACGTCAGAAGGATATAACTTACTTTCAAGAAAACCTCTAATATTCAGAGAAGCCCTTGAAAAAGTTGAAAATGCTTATAAAAATCAAGAGAAAGTACCTGCAAAATTAAAAAAACAGCTTGAAAAAGGGTTCTTAGTTGATTTAGGAGGAATACAGGCATTTTTACCTTATTCTGAATCGGGATTAAAAAAAGAAGAAAAATTACCTGAAGAGTTTGAAGTTTACATTTTAAAACTGGATAAAAACAGAAAAATACCAAATATAGTTGTATCCCGTAAAAAAGTATTGGAGGAAGAAAAACAAAAGAAAAAAGAAAAACTATGGTCAGAAATAAAAGAAGGAATGACAATACCTGCAAAAGTTGTAAAAGTACAGGATAACGGTGCAGTTGTTATTATCGGAGATTTAATATATGGATTTCTACCTGCTTCGCTTTACTCATGGTATAGGGAAAAATCTATAAAAGACCTTCAAAAAGGACAGGAGATAGAAGCTAAAGTTGTTCAAAAAGATACAGAAAAACAAAAATTAATTCTTTCAACAAAAGCATTAGAAGAAAACCCGTGGGAAAAATTTCCATACAGCGAAGGAGATATAGTTACAACAGTTATAAAAGAAATAAACCCATATGGTCTTGTTGTAAAAGTGGAAAACCTGCAGGGATTTATTCACAAATCTGAAACAGACCATTTACACCCTGAGAGATTTAAATCTAAATTTAAAGAAGGTCAGGAAGTACAGGCAAAAATCATAGAACTTGACAGAGAAAATCAAAAATTAAAACTTTCAATAAAACAGGCTACGGAAAATCCCCTTGATAAATTCTTAAAAGAGCATCCAGAAGGTGAAACAATAACAGCAAAAATAAAAAACATTAAAACAAAGTAGCATTTATAGACATTGGGAAAATTGAAGTATACTTCACCTTGAAGATGCAACATGGA
>NZ_ABHJ01000232.1:0-1821 GCF_000171895.1 Hydrogenivirga sp. 128-5-R1-1 | reverse complement strand
TACAAGCGATGAAGAAGCGCAGGGGGAATCTGAAGACATTATGATTACTTCAAACCTCCACTGTATATCCCCAATCCCTTTTAAACGTAGTAGCGGAAGCTATCGAGGAGATCCTGTCTTCTGTTGTAGAGAAAAAGCTCGACGAATGGATAGAGGAAGCTTTCACAAAAATGAGAAGCCGAGAGGAGGTTAAAAGAGAGAGCGGATCAGCTTATAAAGAAGTATCTCGTGAAGCTTATAGAAGAAAAACACTCCTATCTTCTTGAGCTCATAAAGAACAGAATAGACAGCGTTCCCGATGAGGAGTTCATAAAAGCTGTAAAGAAAGCCTCCTGGGATGAACTCCAGTGGATAAGGGTGAACGGAACTATCCTGGGATTTTGTATAGGTATATTACTCGGTATTTTCCAGCTGATTATGGTCTGATAAGTCGTTTGGTATATACTCTAAGATATGACGGGAAAAGAGATAAGAGAGCTTAGGAAAAAACTCGGACTCACGCAGGAAGAGTTTGCCCAGCTTTTGGGTGTGGGATTTACTACCGTCAATAGATGGGAGAACGGCAAGAGCGAACCCAGAGGTCAGGCTCTTGAAGCCCTGGAAAAACTACGAACGCTTATTGAAGAAGCGGAAGAAGGTAAAGACTTTACGATAGAAGATCTAAAAGAGATTCTAAAGGATATTGAGAGCGGTAGGCTTGTTTCCAATCTTTCAGGTGTTATTCCCAAAAGCGTGCTTGGACTCGTTGCAGCTGGTGGTATCGTTGGGTTCTTAACTGGATTATCAACAGCCTTTTTAATTAAGAAGTTTTCTGAAGGTAAGAAAAAGAAGAAAGACTAAATTTAAAAGCATGTAGAAGACTAAAGGAGGGTCGGCCATGGGGTTCTTGATGGTTTTACTGACAGTTCTATTCTCCCTCTCACACGCGGACGAGTTCATAGAGAACATGATCAAGAAGCTGGACGAGAGGGGTGATAAAGCCTGGTGGTGGGACGATAGGTGGTGGAACGAGGGCTATATAGAGCCTCCGAGAAACTATAAGGTGAAGGTTAAATGGGTTACCGTAAAGAACGGCGATACGGAGATCCCCGTGATGGTTGCGAGACCGAAGGAGAAGGGTAAGTTCCCGGGAGTTCTCTTTCTGCACGGAAGGAGGGGGCTTGACGACCTCTTCCAGCTTCACGTTAAACGCCTTGCTGCAAGGGGGTTCGTTGTCGTAGCACCAGACCTCTACACGGGAAGGTTCATAGAGAGGTTCCCCATATACCACGACCCCGTGGTTGAAGAGGATGCCAACAGAGTCCTTGATTACGCCCTCTCAAGGAAGGACATATACCCCAAGAAGGTGTGTGCTTATGGTCTTACAAGGGGTGGTTTTTACTCTCTGAGACTGCTGGTAGCCAAAAACAGGCAGGTGAAGGACATAGCCTGCTGGGTGGGTTACTACCCTCACATTCAAGACCCCAACAGACCCGAGCCCATGCAGGTCTACAGGTATCACGAGGACATAGAGAAGGTCAAAGTCCCCGTCATGTTCTTCGTCGGAAGGGAGGAACAGTACCAGCGTCTTAGACCGGCTCTTATGGCGATAGACTACCTTAGAAGCCATGGCAGAGAAGCCTACGTAGTTATATACCCTGGAGTTGGAAGGGGCTTTGACTTTAGGAACGGCAACAGGAGGAAGTTTGCCGACGACCTCGCTGCCAAGGATGCGGTGGTGAGGGCTGCGAGGTTCATAAGGGCTAAGTTGGGCGTTGAATAAAGTCCTTGACTTATATATCCGCTTAATCTATATTCTTTGGAGAGCTTGAGACCTAACGA
>NZ_ABHJ01000233.1:0-1814 GCF_000171895.1 Hydrogenivirga sp. 128-5-R1-1 | reverse complement strand
AGTATCTTCCTGAACATCTCTATGGAGGTCGCTACTGTCTTTAGGGGCTCCTCTTTCAGTCCTACTATCTCTACTTCCTCTCCGGGCTTGAGTACTCCCCTCTCTACTCTCCCTGTCACAACTGTTCCCCTTCCGGATATGGTGAACACGTCCTCTATGGGCATGAGGAAGGGTTTGTCTGTGTCCCTCTTGGGGGTGGGTATGTACTCGTCCATCGCGTTAAGGAGTTCCTTTATGCTCTCTACCCACTTGCCGGGGGAGTTCTGTTCAAGTTCCTGTAACGCCCCAAGGGCTGAGCCTTTTATTACGGGTACTTCGTCCCCGGGAAACTCGTACTTGTTGAGGAGTTCCCTTACCTCAAGCTCAACGAGTTCAAGGAGTTCTTCGTCGTCTACCATGTCGCACTTGTTCATGTACACGACTATGTAGGGTACGTTAACCTGTCTGGCGAGCAGCACGTGCTCCCTTGTCTGGGGCATGGGTCCGTCCGCCGCTGAGACGACGAGTATCGCCCCGTCCATCTGGGCTGCCCCGGTTATCATGTTCTTGATGTAGTCTGCGTGCCCTGGACAGTCAACGTGGGCATAGTGTCTCTTGGCTGTCTCGTACTCAACGTGGGTTATGTTTATGGTTATCCCTCTCTCTTTCTCTTCTGGTGCTTTATCTATCTCCTCGTACTTGTAGCACTCTGCCTTTCCTCCCTCTACCAGCCCTGCTGCAAGGGTGCAGGTTATGGCTGAGGTCAGCGTGCTCTTGCCGTGGTCTACGTGCCCTATCGTCCCTACGTTTACGTGCTCCTTCGTCCTCTCAAATTTCTCCTTCGCCATATCTATCCATACCTCCGTATAGGTATTTTGAGCTAACAGAATATAATAATGTTTTTCTTAAAAAAACACAAATGTTTGTTAAGCCCAGGACCGGACTTGAACCGGCGACCTCACCCTTACCAAGGGTGCGCTCTACCGACTGAGCTACCTGGGCTGAGGATATTAATTTAATCACACCAACCTGCAGGTGTGCAATCGTATTTGCTTTAAGTTTATGGAGCGGGCGACGGGATTTGAACCCGCGACCTGCTGCATGGCAAGCAGCCGCTCTACCGCTGAGCTACACCCGCTGAGAGTATATATTATACCCAGCTTTCAGGAGAATTCCAGCTTCTTAAAAAGGGTAAAATCTTTTCCATGAAAGTCACGGTCATAGGTGGAGGATACGTAGGTCTCGTCACGGGCGCGTGCTTCTCCCATCTTGGGAACGAGGTTCTCCTCGTTGAAAAAGTCCCCGAGAAGGTAGATAAGCTCAGGAAGGGTGAAAGCCCCATATACGAACCGGAGCTTGAGGAGCTACTAAGAGAGGGTATAGACAGGGGGACTCTCAGGTTCACCACCGATATAAAGGAGGGCGTGGAGTTCTCAGAGGTGATCTTTATATGCGTTGGGACTCCCTCCCTTCCCGACGGCTCTGCGGACCTCTCTCAGGTAGAGGAGGTTGCAAGGCTTACCGCAAAGAACATGGATTCTTACAGGCTCCTCGTGGAGAAGTCTACCGTTCCGGTGAATACCCATCAACTCGTGAAGAAAACCGTTCAGAGATACCTTAAAAGGGACGTATCCTTTGACGTTGCCTCAAACCCCGAGTTTCTGAGAGAGGGCTCCGCGGTCTACGACTTCCTGAACCCGGACAGGATAGTGGTCGGAGTTGAAAGCGACAGAGCAAGGGAGATAATGGAGGAGCTTTACAGACCTCTGACAGATAAGGTTTCCCTCTCATAGTCACCGACCCTTCAACGGCTGAGCTCATAAAGCACGCCTCCA
>NZ_ABHJ01000234.1:0-1812 GCF_000171895.1 Hydrogenivirga sp. 128-5-R1-1 | reverse complement strand
CCAATCGTATTTGCTCCGGGGGTGTTTACAACTAAAATCCCTCTTCTTGAACATTCTTCTAAATCAACATTATCAACACCAACTCCAGCCCTTCCAACAACTTTTAAATTCTCAGCTTTTTCTAACAGCTCTTTGTTAACTGGCGTTCTACTTCTTGTTATAATGGCGTCATAATCTTTAACTATTTCTAAAAGTTCTTCAAATGGTATTTCTGGTTCATAGTCAACTTCAATGTCTTCTTCCTGATTTAGTATTTCAATACCTTTAGTTGAAATTGGGTCTGTAATGAGAACTTTGTACAATTTGAATTCCTCCTTGACGCATTATTAAAATAAAATTATACTTCAAAATTAATAAAAGTTATAATAGATTTAGAATTATTTTATATAAGGTGATGGCAATGGAAAATGACACTCTAAGTACATGGTTTGAGTATGCAGGAATAATATTTTTCACATTCATGGTTGTTACAGTTGGGATTTTATGGGGACTTGCCCTGAAAGCAAGCTATAATGAAGAAAAGAAAAAGCAAAAACAGCAAAGCCAAGAAAAACAAGGAAGTGTAAATGAGTGAGAGTAAAAAATCTTTAAACTGGCCTTTAATAATAATTACAGGATTTGGTATTGTTGCAGTATTTTTAATAACATTTATTTTTGTTCAGGGTCTTGCAATAAACACTGTAAAAGAAGCTATTTTAATGCAGAAAGCATATCCTAAAGTAAAACCTCAGGAATACATAAATGAGCTAAAACTTTCTGCTGAAAAAAATCATTTAATTGTAAAAGAACTTGCAAAAAACGATAAAGTAATTATACTTCAAATAATAAAGCCAAAACTTCTTGAAAAACTTATGGTTGAAGCACCTGATGTTGCCATAGCTTCTGTAATAAATCTGTCTGTACATGATATTGGAGATGGTACTGCTATAGTTGCCAATAATCCATATATATGGGATATGATTTCTCCTTCTTCATATCTTGATGACATTGTTCAGTCTTATTCTGAGGAAATTTCATTAATACTTGATTCAATTTACTGGGATTTAAAAAAGAAAAAGAAAATATTGAGCGGAGAATAAAATGCCTTACGTAGTAAGAGTTAGAAAAGAGTTTCAGGCAGCACATTTTTTGACAGATTATCACGGCAAGCCAGAGCCTCTTCACGGTCATACATGGGAAATTGAAGTTTTTATAAGGGCAGATAAACTTGATAAAGGCGGTATGGGATACGATTTTATAGAGATAGATAAATTTTTAGATGAGATACTTCCTAATTACAAATGTATGAATGATATTTATGATTTTTCGCCAAGTGCCGAGAATGTAGCAAAATATCTTTACGATAAAATTAAAGAAAAATATCCATCACTTCAAAAGGTTGTAGTATGGGAAACAAAACACGGCGGAGCTGAATATTATGAAGAATAAAATAATTGTGTTTTTACTTTTAATAGCAGGATTTACCTATGCAGATACCCTCATTATTAACACTGATGGTAAAGATACTTATGTACAGGAAGAAAAGTTTATGCTCGCAGATGGTGAGAATGTTTTAGGTTCTATTAATCTTTTGCCTGTAATTTACGGAGATTTTTTAAAGTTTGAAATAAAAGACGGTTATATAATTAGCTATGTTTTAAACAATTTTTCCACAAACTGGAAAGAAAATCTGAAAGGAAAAGAAATTTCAATAGAAGGAAACGGCAGAGTTATAAGCGGTAAAGTTGTAGATATTCAGGGAGAAAATATAATTTTAAATACTGCAAAAGGGCTTGTAATAACTACAGTTCCAAAGTTCCCTTCAAAAATATC
>NZ_ABHJ01000235.1:0-1808 GCF_000171895.1 Hydrogenivirga sp. 128-5-R1-1 | reverse complement strand
CCACCACCATAGACTAACCCAATATAAAGCTCATTTTTTAATATCTTTAAAATGCTTTGATATTTCCATTGTTTTCCTCTGTTTGTTATACCTTCTTCGTTCAATCTTTTTGCTATTTCTTTTGAGCCGTATCCTTGCTCAAATAAAGATAATATTCTGAAATAAATATGTGCTTCTTCTTCTGCTTTTATTATTTTTGATTTTATTGTGTTGCCGTATTTAACTTTTATAGTTTTGTATCCAATTGGCAGTGGTCTACCTGTTGAAAATCCTTGTCTTGCATTTTCCCTGTTTCCTCTTTTTATGTGAACAGAGCAAAAAATTGGATACCATGCATCAAAAAGCATAGCTCCACCTTCAGCCCAAAATCTTGCAAGTCTTTCTTCGTCGTTGTTTGGATTTCCTGATAAGAAAGGATTTGAGGCGTAATGTATTTCTACTCCTAATTTATCAAAGAGTTCTTTATAATTCATTTTATGTCTTATATTTCTAAATAACCTTGAAGTGTCAAAGGTTATAATTGCTTTAATGTCGTTATTTTGGACATAGTTTATCATTTGTTGAAAGGCAGGTCTTTTGTCTGTAGTTCCGCTTATTCCTTCATCTGTGAATACTTGAACAACTGTAAAGCCTTTATTTTCTGCATATTTGAAGCATTCGCTTATCTGTGAGCTGATTGGTGTTTCTTTTTGTGTTGCTTGGTCTGTTGATACTCTCGCATAGATTACTGCCTTTTTCATGAGACACCCCGATTATAAAGTTTGCTATTTCTTTTATAATACTATCATCTAAATAGAAATTGCTATCTTTTAGGTTATCTGTGCATTTAAACATTTTTATCCTCTAATAAATGTTTGTGTTCATAAATATTGCCGATGACTTCAATGTTTTGCTCATCAATAAAAGCCATGCCGATAATACAGCTTGAATATGGATTATCTTGAGGTAAACAATCAACATAAAATTCTCCATCTCCGAATTTGACAATACCAATGACATCTTCATAGTAAAAGTCTTTAAGTTTGACTATATCTTCCTCATATATTTCCTTGCCGTTTTTGTCTTTTAGACCGGTGTATTGCATTAAAACAATCTCATTAAACCGTCTAATAGAAAAACCTATGGCATTTAAACATTTAACAGTTCCAAATTCAAAATCTATTGAAACTACAATTTTCATATCTTTATCAGTTTTATCCCAAACTCTAAACTTTATCTCTCTCATTTCTTCTCCTCCTCTTCCAAATATAAAAAGCGTCCTCAAAAGCTTCGTATTTGTCTTTTTTTCCGTAATGCATTGCGTCTATCATTTCTATCTTGAGGAATTTTATATCTTCTTCTGTGTAGTCGTATATTCCTTTTTCTGCAAGTTGTTGTTTTATAAAGTTGGTTTTACTTTCCATTGTTTCACCTCTCAAATATTTTTGGTGCTTTTAGTTTTCCTGTAGGAAAACCTTGATTTTTCCATTCAATCCATGTATATATATGTTGTAGGTACGGCCGGGCTTGCGTGAGCAAGTCCTCTATCATCTCTATTGCTATTTGGAGTTTACCGGCAAGCTCTTTTGCTTGCTGGTACTCCTCATAAGTTGGTATTTGTTTGAGTTCTGCAACTAATTTGTCGTACTGGGCTTTGGCTTTTTCTATCTCTTCTTTTTCTTTTATAACTTTTTCTTTCCAGTAGTTTCTGATGGCTTTTGTGGTTTCTATCTGGATTTGTTTGACTCTTTCTCTTAACTCAGGTTTTAATCTTTCAACTGTTATGAGATATAAAAGGGCTGGTAAGTCAAATATATTTATGCATAAAG
>NZ_ABHJ01000236.1:0-1799 GCF_000171895.1 Hydrogenivirga sp. 128-5-R1-1 | reverse complement strand
TGGGAATCCTCTGTAACGATAACTATTTCTTTTCTATCATTAAGTAAATGGAGACATCTTTTCCATTTTTCTTTAAAAAATGAATTTATATCTTTTTCATCTTTGAAAAGGTAATAATAATCTAATATAAACTCATAGAACTTAGCAACTGCTTCATCAGCTCCTTTTTTAGTTATGCATAGTTTATATTCACAGTTTATTATATTGTCATCGTTTTCTTTTTTGGGATTGCCTTTAAACCTATTTCCCTTAGAAGAGTCAGAAGTAAAAAAGTTAATAGTTGTTTTTATATAACGGAAAAGTTTTTCTATTATTAATAGAATCAGCCCGATAACATAAAACACAAGAAATGGAATACTAATATAAAAAATAATAACAGCTAATGTTACCAAAAAAGGGATTATATCTTCTTTTATAATCTCATATATATAATTGACTAATGAATTAACTTTAGCCTCCTAATTATATGCCCTTTTCTTTCTCTTTATATTTCTCAAGCAATAACTTAATTGCTTCTTCTAAGAGTTCATTTTGGCGTTTGCCTTGCTTAACAGCTAAAACCTTCAAATCAGTTAAAAGTTTTTTATCAATAGTAGTATTTATATAAGCTTTTTCCTTTTTCTCCACGGGCTTACCTCCTTATTAATAAATATAACAATTCCAATTTTTGTTGACAAGTTGAAAAAAAGATTATATATTTCTAATTAGTTGATTGGTTGAAATCAACATAATAAATTCAGGAGGTATTAGCTATGGCAAACGCAGTAGAAAAACATTTTGGTTTGGTTAAGGAGGCAATTATCGATGTAGAAAATGCCTCTATTCCGTCCTATCTTGATGAGAATGGAGATGTATGGGTAGCATTGAGACCAATAGTTAATGCTTTAGGATTGGACTGGGGAACTCAAAGAAAGAAATTGAAAAATTTAAAGGAAAAAGGCATCGCCTTAAAGGCGACACCTCTAAAAGATGTTAACGGCAAAACTCAAGAAATGCTAACAATCAACCTCTACGATCTACCAGTCTATCTATATTCTATCAACATTAACAAAGTCCGTCCAGAACTTAGAGAAAAAATTAAAAAATTCCAAATAGAAACCACCCACGCCATAAGAGAATACTGGAAAAACAAGATTAAAAAAGAAAGAGAAGAAATAGAAAAACTCAAAGCCGAATACAACCAGCTTGTGCAGGAACTCCGACAAATCCCAACCTACGAAGAATACAAGGAACTCAAACTCAAATACGACCTCTTAACCTCAATTTTAGATGTATTAATGATAGATATGGAAAAAGCAAAGCCATATATAGACATGATGTTCAAAAGAATAGAATGGGTAAAAAACGGAGTAAAAGTTGGAGACAAACTCGTCAAATTTTAAACAAACTGGGGCGTATGCCCCCTTTTTTCAATAATTCACCACAACAGAAAATTTCTTAATGATATTTTCCAGCTCCATTTAAACAGGCTATACATTTATCTAAAAAATCTTGATATAACTTTAGCTCCTATTAAGTCTCCCCACACGTTAGTCATCGTTCTAAACATATCTAAAAATCTATCTACAGCTATAATTATTGCTATTCCTTCAAGAGGAATTCCTACAGATGTAAATACTAAAGTCATTGTTATTAAACCAGCACTTGGTATAGCAGCAGCACCTATAGAGGCAAAAGTAGCTGTTATAAATATTAAAAACTGCTGGAATATTGTTAAATCTATGCCGTATAAACTCGCTATGAAATTGGCTGCAACTGCCTCGTACAAAGCAGTTCCGTCCATATTTATTGTAGCTCCA
>NZ_ABHJ01000237.1:0-1792 GCF_000171895.1 Hydrogenivirga sp. 128-5-R1-1 | reverse complement strand
AGATACAGTTACAGTAACTACTATATATCTTGAAACTCATATACTGCCTATTCTCTATTTAAAAGAATTTGATTTTTTAAAAACTAAAATAGAGTATGTTCCAACCCAAAGAGATATTTACTATTCTGTAAAAGAAGGTAAAGCTGATTTTGGTGTAATGTATGAAGATGATTATAGATTTATAAAAGATACTGAAAAAATACCCGTAATTAAAAAAATGCCAACTAAACTTTCCCATTTTTTAATGATAAAACCTGAGCATTACGATAAAATTAAAAAGGTTATTGAAAATATTGATAAATTCAAGCTGGTTTCAAACAGTGAATTTTTAAATTCATTGAGTGCAGATTTGCCTTTACAGTCTTTATTAAAAATAAAGGAATTCTACGACACATCAAAAGCTCTTTATGAAATTCCATTTATAGGTCTGCTTATATATAAAGATAAGATTGTTTATGTCAATCAGTATTTCCAAGAGCTTTTGGGATACTCTTTTGAAGAACTAAAAAGTATGAGTCCAGACCAGATTGTTGCTGAAGAACACAAAGATAGAGTAAAAGAAATAATTGAAAAAAGATTGGTAGGTAAATATTTCCCCCAGATTTATGATGAACTAAAAGTAAAAACTAAAAGTGGTTCTTATCGTTATACCCTTGTTTTTTCAGATACTATACTTTATAAAGAAGGACATGCAGGTTTTGTCCTTGCAGTTGATATAACGAAACAAAAAAGATATGAAAAACTTTACAAAGCACTTAGAAACATAAATAAAGCAATAGTAACCGTATTAACAGAAGAACAGCTTTATAAAACCGTATGTGAAACTTTAGTTAAAGAACTTGATATAAAATTTGCCTGGATAGGAAAACCTGATAAAGAAAAGAAGTTTTTTGAAAATGTTTATAAATGTGGAGATGATGAAGGATATTTAGATATTATAAAAATAGCCACAGGTGGAAAGTACCCTGAGGGTAAAGGTCCGACAGGTAGTGCCTATAGAAAAGGAAAGACGTTTATAAATCCGGACACAAGAAATAACCCACTAATGAAAACATGGCAAAAAGAGATGTTAAAAAGAAATTTCCTATCTTCTGCCGCCGTTCCCATTAAAAAAAAATGGTGAGGTTGTTGCTGTTTTAAATATATATGCAACTGAACCTTACTATTTTGAAGAAGAAAATAAAACTCTACTTGAAGAACTTGAAAGAGATTTAAGTTTTGCCCTAAATAAAATAGACACAATAAGGGATAGTTTGCTGTTAAAAAATGCAGTTGAAAAATCAGATGAGTGGCTACTTATAACAGATAAAAATGGAAATATAGAGTACGTAAATGAGTATGTTTCAAAATTAACTGGGTATAGTAAAGAAGAACTTATTGGAGGAAATCCAAGAATTTTCAAATCAGGATACCAGCCTGAAAAGTTTTATGAAAAATTATGGAAAACCATTTTATCAGATAAAGAATTTGAAGCTGTTTTTATAAACAGGAAGAAAAATGGGGAATTATTTTATATTGATGAAAAAATCATTCCTGTCAAACTTCCAGATGGAGAACTGAAATTTGTTTCAATAGGCAGAGATATAACTAAAGAAAGACAGCTTTTAGAAGAAAATGAAAAACTAAGATTTTATGACATTTTGACAGAAACATACAACTTTAATGGCTTTTCTATACAAGTGGACGATTATTTAATAAAAAATCCAGGAAATATATCTGCGTTAATAATTATTGATGTTGCTAATTTTTCTTATATAAACAAAACCTATTCTGTAGAAGTTGGAGATAAGCT
>NZ_ABHJ01000238.1:0-1785 GCF_000171895.1 Hydrogenivirga sp. 128-5-R1-1 | reverse complement strand
AGGAGCAGCACCAGCTAAGAATATAAAAGAAGCTTATGATTACTTTAAAAATAACGTTGATATGTATTTTGATATAGGCACTATTGAAAACACAAGGCCATCTACAATAGTAAAATTTGAAAATAATAAGCTCATTATTTTAAGAGAAGGAACTGTATCTAAAAAACAACTTTCAAAAATGATTTGACTTTGTATGTTATTTGACATATATTTTACATGTATAAAATTATGTATAAAAGTAAGTTTGGAGTTTAATATGGGTGCAAAAATTCAAACTACTCTTAGGGTAGATGAAAAAAATTATAAAGAGGCAAAAGAGATACTTGAAAGACTTGGATTAAATGTTAGTCAGGCTTTCAATATATTTATAGCTATGATAAAAGAATATAAAGGAATACCTTTTGAAGTAAAAATTCCAAATGAAGAAACAGCAAAAGTTATAAAAGAAGCAAGAAGAGGAAAGAATTTAATAAATGTTGGGAATATAAAAGAGCTGGAAAAAATAGTAAAGTCAAATGTATAACCTAAAAATCCATAAACAATTTCTTAAAGATTTAAAAAAAGCCAAACTTAACCCTACAAATACTGAAAAGCTATTTTTATATATAAGTTTTTTAATTAATGGGCAAGAATTACCTCAAGAAGCTCATGACCATAACTTATTTGGAGAATGGTACGATACAAGAGAATTTCATATATCAGGTGATTTACTTGTAATATACAGGAAAGATAAAAGCAAAAAAGAAATACAATTATTAAGAATAGGAACTCATTCGGGGCTGTTTAAATAATTTTTGTTTTACTGAATAAAGATTGGATTTGTTATTATTACAGGTTCAACTGATGTATAAATGCTGTCGGATATTTTTGTATCATATTTATAAACTATAAAAAAGTAATATCCTATATTTTCTGGTTTTAAAATAAATGAACTATTGTAATACTTTTCCACTTCTCCGTTTTTATAAACAGCTATTATAAATTTGCCTTCAGGTTTTCTAACATATATAAGCGGATTATCTTTTAGATATACCCTATCACCAATAAATAACGTTTTTTTATCTTTTGTTTTTACGTAAAAATCAAAATCATAGTCGTAATAAAAAGCTGTATAACTTCTACCTAAATTTTCAATTATTGAACTTCTCTTTTGATTAAATGTTCCATTAAAAAAATCTTCTGGTACATAAACATAATTCTTTATTAAGCTTACCTGTCCTTTTAAATCTGGATAATTAAATACCCTGTCAGATACTTTTTTTATTTTTATATGGGCATCTGAGCTACCTATAAAACATTTATCAACAACTGGATTAAATTCTGTAAAAAATGTATCTTTTTTTAACATTTCAAATTTTTCATAAAAAGCATAATCTTTATTAAAAGGATAGACTATATAGTACTTTATTTTCCTTAACAGGTTTAGAAAACCCCCATTTAATTCATTTACAGAAAAAACCGAGATACAGGGCAGACTGTCTATTACATATATATATGTGTTTTTATATTTACCTTGAAAGAAAAGGGGATTATTTTTTAGAATTATAAATTTATTTTCAATGTTTTCTGTTAAATCTTTAAGAGTTATAAGAGAGTTTTTATTGTATTCAGTTTTAATATCATAAATAAGCTCTATTTTTTTGTAGTTTTCTAATTTTTTTACATCTATATTCTGGGTCAGTACATTTGGAAAACGAGCAATAGGAAATACATCTTCAAAATAAAGTAATATTATAAAAATTAATAAAATAAGGAGCAAAACGCCCCTTAAAGATATTTTACCCA
>NZ_ABHJ01000239.1:0-1782 GCF_000171895.1 Hydrogenivirga sp. 128-5-R1-1 | reverse complement strand
GCAAAAGTTTATACCAGAAGAGATTACAAAAAATACTTCAAGAGCAGAAGTTCCAGCAGTCTGGTTTAACTGATGAAAAACGTTAGTTCAACTTGGCAAATTGGCAGGCGTTAAATACATTATTACAGGGTCTGTAAATAACGTAACTATTAAATGGGTAGAACTGTCTTCTGCAAAAGAAGCTGCTAAAAAATATTTAGGATTGACAGGTTCTTTACTTGCAGCTGCTGCTGAAACGCAAGAAGGTTGGAATATTTCAACAGATTTAACTATAAAAATATTAGATGTGGAAACAGGAGAAGTAGTGTTCGCTAAAAATGTTTCAGGTAGAGAGGTTTTGGGAAAAACACCTACATTTAGTTATGATACTTTAATTGGAGGAATAAAAAAAGCAGCTATGGATGCTGTTGAAAGTATAAGACCAGAGCTTTCTAAGTATTTCAAAATAAGAGGATATATAGTTCAACTTAGAACATCTCCTGATAAGGAAAAAAGATATGCTCTTATAAATGTAGGTTCAAAAATGGGTGTTAAGCCCGGGCAGGAGTTTTTTGCTTATTCTTTCCAATCAATTACAGACCCTCTTACAGGAAAAGAAAGCTGTGATATGTTTAAACTGCCGGTCACATTAGAGGTTACAAATCAGGTTCAGGAAAATAAAGCATGGACAGTTGTAGAAGGGGATAAAGACCAGATTATGAGATTAAAATTAGGACAACTTGTTGAAAGAAAACCTTTAGAAAGTAGTTCACTCAGTAAACTTGGACTTTAAGAGGAAAAGATATGAAAAAATTACTTTTACTGATTGTTGGGTTAATAGTTAACTTTGCATTAGCTCAACCTCCTTTTATTACTTCTGCACCTTTCGTACCGGGCGACAAAGTCTTATACCACTTTGACGGTTCTAATTGTCCTGTAGGGGATGTATCTCCGGATTTTAAAATAATATTCAAAAGTTATGATTGTGTAGATTATAAAGGGAAAAGATGGATTAGACCTCTTGAAAAAGGAACTTTCTTATATCGTCCGTTAAAATTTCCTGAAAATTTTTCAATAGAGTTTACTTATATTGCATTTAAAGATGGAGGACCTTTTGTTAGATTTGGTATTTATTCAAAAGATATAGAACCAAAGATTTTAAAAGGAAATTCATATGTTTATGATAGAGGACTACTTCTTGCCGTTGAAGGTTATTATGACAGGATTAAGTTTGGCGTATCTTCTAACTCAAAAGATGCAGGGAGTTTATTTAGTAATGGATTTAATAGGAATGTAGAGAAAGGACAAATACATACAGTTCAAATTTCCTACAGAAATGGCAGAGTAAAATTTTATATAGATGGTAAAAGAAAAATAATCAAACCTCTAAAGTTTCAAAATAGTATAGGAGGGTTCGGCCTATTTTTCTGGCAGTATTTTGCTACAAGTACGTCTATATCTGAAAGTCCGGCATTGATTACTGATATTAAAATTAGTGAATACACTGGAAAGCAAACTTTTAAGCCTAAATTACAGGAAAACCCGAAGAAAAAGCAGAAAATAACTCCACCAGTAGAATCTAAAAAAATAGAAGTAAAAGCTCCATTAGTTTCACACAAAGCACTAATATCTAAGCAACAACATGTAAGATGTATTCCTTCTACAGGTACTGGAGAAGCTGCTATTACAACTGATTATGCTTCCGCTAAAATGGAAGCTTTTGCTCGTGCAAAATGGGATGCTTTAGAAAAAGCTTTAGGTACTCAGGTTTCAGTTAAAAGCATAGTTGAAAACTTCAAACTT
>NZ_ABHJ01000240.1:0-1769 GCF_000171895.1 Hydrogenivirga sp. 128-5-R1-1 | reverse complement strand
CCAAGCTTTTCTGCAAATTGTTTAGCAAAAATTTCTTCTTCGTCAGATTCTTTTCTAATGCTGTGGTTTAAATACGCAAGGGCTATTTTACCTATTTTCAGATATTCTTTTAATTTTGTGAGCAGGAATGCTAAAGCTGATGAATCTGCGCCTGTAGAATAAGCTACAAGAATTTTATCGTTTTCGGAAATTAAATTAAAATCTTTTATGCACTGGAGGAATTTTTTTTCAACATTCATTTTTAATGGTGGCGGTGGCAGGACTCGAACCTGCGACCGCACGGATATGAGCCGTGTGCTCTAACCAGCTGAGCTACACCGCCACAGTATTTATTTTATCAGCCTTGAGCTTTGGCTGCATTTATTTTTTGAGCATATCTTGAAACTCTTCTTGCTGCTTCGTTTTTATGGATAGCACCTTTAGCAGCAGCTCTATATGCTATCTTTTGAGCTAAAGGGAGTAAACTTTCTGCCTTTTGAATGTCTCCTTCTTTCAATGCTTCCCTTATTCTTTTAAAAGCGGTTCTCATTCTTGAAATATGGTATCTATTTTCTAATCTTCTTCTTTCAGCCTGTCTAACTCTTTTTCTTGCGTTTCTTGTATGAGCCATAAATTCCTCCTTCAAAAATTAGATATAATTTATAAAATTTCAGGTCAAAAATCAAGACTAATATTTTATACCAACAGTATATTATTGTAAAGTTTTACAAAATATATTATTCTAATTACTTCAAAATTTTCATAAATTCTCTGGAGGTAAAAAATTGGCAAATATTTCTGTTGGACAGTTAGAATTTACAAAAGTTGAAAACCAACCTGTTGAAATAGTTGAAAGAAAAGGAACAGGTCATCCAGATACTATATGTGATGCTCTTGGCGAAGAACTGTCAATCGCTTTATCTGAGCTTTATTTGAAAGAATGCGGAGCTATAATGCACCACAACGTTGATAAGGCTCTTTTAATTGGCGGAATTGCAGAGCCTAAATTTGGTGGTGGATTTATAGTTTCCCCAATTGAAGTTTATTTAACTGGAAGGGCAATAAATGAATTAAATGGGAAAAGACTTCCAGTAGAAGAGCTTGCAGTAGAAACAGCTCACAAATGGTTAAAGGAAAATATTCCAAACCTTGATATAGCCAATCATATAACCATAATTCCAAAACTAAAACCAGGTTCAAAAGACCTTGTAGAGCTATTTGAAAGATTTCAACTAAAAGGTGAGATTCCTTTAGCAAATGATACTTCATTTGGAACAGGGTTTGCTCCATTTAACGATACAGAAACAATAGTTTATGAGCTTGAAAGAACTTTAAACAGCAAAGAATTTAAAAAAAACCATCCTTACGTTGGTGAAGATATAAAAATAATGGGTGTTAGGAATTACGACCAGATTAGAATAACAATTGCGATGGCTTTTGTTGATAAATACGTGAAAGATATAAATGACTATAAAGAGAAAAAAGAGTTAGTTGAAAATTATGCATATTCAATTGCCCAAAAGTTAACAACAAAGGAAGTAAAAATATTTTTAAATACAGCTGATGAAGAAGAAAAAGGCTCTGTTTATATAACTGTTACAGGAACTTCTGCTGAAGCTGGTGATGATGGTGAAATTGGGAGAGGAAACAGAGTTAACGGGCTTATTACTCCTTACAGACCAATGAGTTTAGAAGCTGCAGCAGGTAAAAATCCTGTATCCCACATAGGTAAAATTTACAATACAGCTGCAATGGATATGGCTGAAAGAATAGTTTCTGAAGTGAAGAGG
>NZ_ABHJ01000241.1:0-1755 GCF_000171895.1 Hydrogenivirga sp. 128-5-R1-1 | reverse complement strand
CACTTGTTGTCATCTGGATACCGTTCCCGGCGAAAATGATTTGACAGGTCAAATCATAGATGGTCGTCTTTATGGACTTGGTGCTTCTGATATGAAAGGTGGCCTTGCTGTAATGATGGGATTGATGGATTATTTTTCTAATAAAGAGAAAAGATTTAATTTGATATACGTTTTTTATGAAAAAGAAGAAGGTCCTTATGTTGATAATGGTCTTGAACCGCTTTTATCAGAGTTTGATATTATTCAAAAAGCTGACCTTGCGATAGCTTTAGAGCCTACAGATAACAAAGTTCAGGTTGGCTGTCTTGGCACACTCCACGCTTCTATTATTTTCAAAGGAAAAAGGGCACATTCAGCCCGTCCTTGGCAGGGAGAAAATGCAATCCATAAGGCAGCAGATTTCCTAAAAAGACTTGCAGATTACGGAATACATGAGTATGAATTTGATGGAATGAAATTTTTAGAAGTTATGAATGCCACAATGGTTGAGTTTTCAGGAGGAAGAAATATAATTCCGGATAAATTTGTTATTAATGTTAACTATCGCTTTGCTCCGGGGAAAACTATCGAACAGGCTAAAGAGGATGTTTTAAAACTGGTAAATGGTGAAGCTGAGGTTGAATTTACAGACCTTTGCCCATCTGGAAATGTTTGCCTGTATAATCCTGTTTTATCGGAGCTTATAGAAAAATACTCCCTCCCTGTTGAAGCTAAACAGGCATGGACAGATGTTGCAAGATTATCTCTGTATGGAATAGATGCTGTTAACTTTGGTCCCGGAGAAGCAGCACAGGCACACCAGAAAAATGAAAACATTCCCCTTGAAAATCTATACAAAAACTTTGAGATACTGTCTGACTTTATCAGAGTAGAAAAATGATAAAAATAATACGCAATATTATTTGGAAATTTGTTGATAAGAAACAAAGTAAAATTCCTAACTTGAAAACCCAAAAAGTAATTGAAGAAGCAAGAAAAGAACAAAATATGATTGAAATAAATAATCTTCAAGAATTAAAGGAATTCATAAAATAAATAATCAGACATTCTCTGCTATTTCAATCGCTTTTATAAGGGCTTTTGCTTTATTTACTGTTTCCTGATATTCATTTTCAGGGATTGAGTCTGCCACAATACCTGCCCCTGCCTGCACATAAATATCATCTTTTCTAACAATTGCTGTTCTTATTGCAATAGCAGTATCCAGATTACCATCAAAAGAAATATATCCTACGGCACCGGCATAGGGACCTCTTTTTTCTGGTTCCAGTTCTTCTATAATCTGCATTGCCCTAACTTTTGGAGCACCGCTTACAGTTCCAACAGGGAATACCGATTTAAGCACGTCAAGGGGATAAAGTCCTTCTTTTAACTCACCGGAAACATCAGAAACTATATGCATCACATGGGAATAATTTTCAATATACATAAATCTAT
The DNA here is from genome assembly GCF_000171895.1 of Hydrogenivirga sp. 128-5-R1-1. Classification (NCBI taxonomy): domain Bacteria; kingdom Pseudomonadati; phylum Aquificota; class Aquificia; order Aquificales; family Aquificaceae; genus Hydrogenivirga; species Hydrogenivirga sp. 128-5-R1-1. Next base: position 318 of record NZ_ABHJ01000241.1, on the reverse strand, counting down.
CAACCTTTACGCTGCCTGCTTTTGCAACCTTTCCAACATCATTTCTTGCCAAATCAACAAGCATAAGGTGTTCTGCCCTTTCTTTTTCATCAGAAATAAGCTCTTCTGCAAGTTTTTTATCTTCTTCCGATGTTTTCCCTCTTGGTCTTGTTCCTGCTATAGGTTTTGTCTGTATTTTTCCATTTTTTACAGAAACCAGTATTTCCGGAGAAGAACCTATCAGCTTAATATCCCTGAAATCCAGATAAAAAAGATATGGTGAAGGATTTATCGCCCTTACTGCTCTATAAACATTAATAGGGTCTGTTTCAAGCTTTT
>NZ_ABHJ01000242.1:0-1754 GCF_000171895.1 Hydrogenivirga sp. 128-5-R1-1 | reverse complement strand
TATATCTGTTAGAGATACTCATGTTATAAGTCGTTGGGTAGGCACTATTATCTTGTTTCCAGCTTCTGATAGATTAAAAACAACTAATAGTTTTTTATTTTTCCCGAATATCTTTGATAGTGAAGATGATATTACATGTTGATTAAAAGGCTCGTTGGTTAATTTTCTTCTTTCAAAAAATAAGGACAAAATTAAATTTTTATAAATTAGTCTATTAATATATATCTGTGTATAGTCCTGATTTGTTGGTTTATTTTTAAAAATGTACATATCTCTTCTTAATGTTTCCATAACTTCAATAGAAAAACCTCCAAATATAACTTTTGGAGTATTTATTGTTGATTTTAAATATGCTTTATTAACTGTTGTTATTGCCAGTCGTAAATTCATATTCAGGTATTTTATTACTGGTATATATTCTAAACCAATTGAAAACCCATTACTTTTGTTGTTTAAATTGTTGTAATATGGTTGTAATTCCCTCTGCTCTATTCCTTTTTCTTTGAAAGACGACAGAAATAAGTTGAGTTTTTTCTCAAGTTTAGTCAGTCTAACATTTAAGTTTATACTTTTAAGTGTTTGAAGATTTTCAAAAGCACTATAATAATATCCATAATTTATTTTCAAATATGCTTTTGACCGGGATTTTATATTTTCTGTTCCGACAAATTTTTCTATATAAGTTAATGTATTGTAAAGTACGTCCGATGTTTTTGAGTGAAAAACTTCTATGAAGTTGTTGTTTAATTCTTCGGCAAAAACGGTAGAAAAAGTAATTGTAAAGATTACAAAAAAACTTTAAACATATCTTTTCCTTTTATTTTTTCTATTTATTTTTTTACCTTCTGCTAATTTTATGATCTCCAAAACTTTATTTATGTTGTAATCTTGTAAATATTCTAACATTGTTTGAAATGCTTGCAATGTTGCCTGTGCATCTGATAAAGCTCTATGCTTTTGTTTGAAGTTTATCCCTAAATAATTTGTTAAACTGCTTAAGGATTTTTTTTGTATTTCTGGAAATATTCTTCTTGCTAAATTATCTGTACATATATAATGTAGTCTCAGGTTATTTTTGAATACGATTTTGTGTACTTCAGATAAAAATGAAATATCAAATTTTGCATTGTGGGCGACAACTATACTGTCTTTTAAGAAATTGTAAACTTCTGGATATATATCTTCAAAGTAAGGTTTGTCTATCACCATAGCATTTGTAATCCCTGTAAGATTTATTACTTTGGATGGAATAAAATTTTCACGTGGTTTTGTTAAATGATGTAATTGGTCAATTATCATGCCACTTTGATATTTTATGGCAGCAACTTCTATTACAGAGTTGTTGGATGCTGATAGTCCTGTAGTTTCTAAATCAATAATTACAAAAGTAGCTTCATTAACTGTTAGATTATGTAGCATTTTTATCTTCCTTATTTTAGTTTTATACAAAATTTATTTTTTTTGCTATATTTTTAAATATCCATGGATATGTAAGTGCTGTTAATATTGCTGTTAGTATTATAGTTGAAGCTTCAATTTTATCAATCATGTTTGTTTCATATCCTATTGTTGCTATAGCTACAAGTAAAGTTAATGGAATAGAAAGAGCGAAAGGGGTTAAAAAAATTTCAATTAAAGAAAAATGTGTAAATAATAAAACAGTAGATGCAAGAAATCTAACAGTTAACATCAGTATACTGAGTAAAACTGCGTTGTATACAATATCTATTTGAAGCAATTCAATTAAGTTAAAT
>NZ_ABHJ01000243.1:0-1745 GCF_000171895.1 Hydrogenivirga sp. 128-5-R1-1 | reverse complement strand
CGCTGTTAAAGACAACTACAGTTTTCTCAGGGTCTAAAACTTTAAAAACCTGCTCTTTATAGGTTTTCGCATTTTCAAAAACCTGCTCTTTTGTTAATGGTGGTCTTGTTTTATCTCTACCAGAAGGGTCGCCAATCATAGCTGTAAAATCACCTATAATAAAGTAAACAGTATGTCCAAGTTGTTGGAAAGTTCTAAGTTTTTGGAGTAAAACAGTATGTCCAAGATGAAGGTCTGGGGCAGTTGGGTCAAAACCTGCTTTTACAATTAAAGGTCTTCCTTCTTTTAATTTTTCAACAAGTTCTTCTTCTGATATTATTTCAATTGTTCCTTTTTTTATGTATTTTAATTGCTCCTCAGCAGGTAAATCCTTAAAATTTTTCAATAAAATCCTCCTAAAATCTTTAATTTTTAGAAATTAGTTTAACATTTTGGTAAAATATTTGACAACAAAAAATATATATTAGATAATATTCTTTCTGTATATACTAAATTTTGGAAAGGAGTTGCTGTAAATGAAAACATATCGTCCAAATGTTAATGAGATAGAGAGACAGTGGTATGTTGTTGACGCTACAGGAAAAACTCTTGGAAGACTTGCAACTTTAATAGCAAATGTTTTAAGAGGAAAACACAAGCCTTATTTCCAGCCAGATATGGATGTAGGTGATTTTGTTATTGTTCTAAATGCAGATAAAATATCTTACACAGGAAATAAAGAAACAGCTAAACTTTATCATTCATATTCTGGCTATCCTGGTGGATTAAAAACAAGAACATTAAAATGGATGCTTGAAAATAAACCTGAAGAAGTTGTTAGACTTGCTGTAGAAAGAATGCTTCCTAAAAATAAACTTCAAAAAAGATTTATGAAAAGGCTCAAAGTTTATAAAGGAAGTGAGCACAATCATCAGGCTCAAAAGCCAAAACCAATTGATGAAATAGTTCCTATGTGGAAGAATTTTTAAGGAGGTTTAGAATTTGGGAGCTAAATTAATGAAAGTTGACCCAAAAACTGCAAAATATGGAACAGGAAGAAGAAAAGAAGCTGTAGCAAGAGTTTGGATAATACCTGGAGGAACAGGAAAAATTATTGTTAAATCTTCTTCAAATAAAGAATGGGAAGCTAAAGAATATTTTGAAAGAGATATCTTAATGGCAAAAATAAACAGGCCATTTGTTATAACTGAAACTTTAGGAAAGTTTGATGTTTATGCAACTGTGAAAGGCAGCGGTAAGCCTGCACAAGCAGAAGCTGTAATGTATGGAATAGCAAAAGCATTAGAAGCATACAATCCAGAATTAAGACCGGTATTAAAGAAAGCTGGACTTATGACAAGGGATGCAAGAGTTAAAGAACGTAAGAAATACGCTCAAATGGGTGCAAGAGCTAAATACAGATGGTCTAAACGTTAAGAAATGTCTATTAAAGTTTCTATTGCCGGAGCGTCTGGATATACCGGCATTGAGCTTTTAAGAGTATTAATCCTTTATAAAGAAATTGAAATAGTTCAAATAACATCAAGACAATACGCAGGGAAAGCCTTAAAAGAGGTTTTCCCTTTTTTTATTAAAAGCCCTTTTGAAGACCTTATTTTTGATGAAAGTTTAGACTACACATCAGCAGACTATTATTTCTTAGCACTTCCTCACGAAGCATCACTTGAAACTGTCAAAAAGCTTTTAGATAACAATAAAAAAGTAATAGACCTATCAGGTGCTTATAGAATAAAAGATGTATCACA
>NZ_ABHJ01000244.1:0-1734 GCF_000171895.1 Hydrogenivirga sp. 128-5-R1-1 | reverse complement strand
AGAGAACACGGGTATTCTATTGACTTAAATAAAACAAGAGCTTTATCTCCAGACCATATAGGAGTTGAGCTTGAATTTATGATGAATTTAGTTCAGGAAGAGTTGAATGCGTTAGCAAGAGAAGATGAAAAGGAAGTTCAAAGATTAAGGGAAATACAGAAAAAATTTCTTGAAGAACACGTAGGAAACTGGACAGTTCCATATTTACTTGCTGTTAAAGATATAGCAGAAACTCCTTTCTACTATGATGTTGCAGATGCAACACTGGAATTTTTGATGTCTGATTTGGAGTATTTATCTGAAGTTTAAGATAATGGAAAACAAAAACATAGACATTGAAATATTAAAGCTTAAAGTTGAGAAGTTAAAGATTAGAGAAAGTTTTTTGAGAACTTTAATAATAGTAATTATTGCTATAGGTACTGCAATTGGGGTTTTAGTAAATAAACTTGATACATTGGATTATACTAACTCTGATTTAATTTACCCATTAGGTATTATATTTATGGCTATTTTTTTATTTATCATTTATGAATTTGTAAAGTTTAGGAATGAAATAAGTGAAATTGAAAAAGAAATAAGGAAAGATTAAGATAATGGAAAATTTAGCATATTTAATCTTTTTGACTGGTATTTTATTTTTAGCTACGGCCTTTTTTATATTTTCAATTTTAGATATTAAAGACTTTATAGAAAACAGAAAAGAAGGTAAATAATCATGTCTAAACTGAATTTTGACATATATGCGTGTGTTCGTACTTATTATAGATATTCGTCATGTCAGAAATGTATAGATGTTTGTCCTATAGAAGACACCCTCTATATTGAAAATGACAAAATTCAGATAAACGAGGATAAGTGTATTTCTTGCGGTGCCTGCGTAGGTGTTTGTCCAACTGAAGCGTTTTCATTAAATGGTTTTAACCCGTCAGATTTATATAAAAAAATGGTTGAAGAAAATCAAAACCTTATAAGCTGTAAATTAAATGTTCCGTGTGCATCTTCTTTTGACAGCCAGTATTTAGTAGCTTTGGCTCTAAAAATTGAGAATGATGTAATTGTAGATGTAGGATACTGCCAGTCCTGTGAAATTGGGAAATTAAAAGAAAGGATTGAAGATATTGCAAACGAATCAAACTATATACTTGAGCAACTGGGTGTTGATTACAGGGTAAAACTTAAAGATATAAAATATGAAATGCCTAAAGAAACAGAAAAAAAACTTCAAAGAAGAAGTTTCTTAAAGAGATTTTCAAAGCAAGCAGCAGGACTTGCATTTTGGGCTTTAATGCCTGATATCCCTGTAGAAGAAAAAGAAACTCCTGAATATAAAAATTTAGTAGAGGAAAAAGTAATTCCGGAAAAAAGAAAAATTTTTGTAAAAGCCTTAAAGAGTTCTGAAATTGATTTATCAGATAAATATTTAGAAGTAGATAAAATATCTTTTACATCTGAGAAATGGATTGATAATAAAAAATGTACAAACTGTTATGTTTGCTATCATATGTGTCCTACAGGGGCTTTAAAGGAAGGAAACCAAAAACTTTCAATACTTTTTGAGCCTTCACTATGCGTAAAATGTAGAATTTGCCATGAGATGTGTCCAGAAGACTGCCTGCATTTAGCAGATAAATTAAACTTAAACACATTTGCCAATGAAATTGAAGTACTTGCAGAACATGTAATGATTCCTTGTGAAGAATGTATGATGCCGTTTTCATATAAAGGGGATCA
>NZ_ABHJ01000245.1:0-1727 GCF_000171895.1 Hydrogenivirga sp. 128-5-R1-1 | reverse complement strand
TTTTCTGCTATTTTAAGTTGCCCTTTATAGTCCGGCCCATAAATTTCTGCCACAATTGGAGAAAGTACCGGAGGACCAGGAGGTGGTTCTACAACGGCTACATATTTAGCCCCATTTTCTTTTGCAATTTTTGCAATATCTCCTCTAATCCTTTCTGCTATTTCGTGCGACTGCTGTTTTCTTTCATATTTATTTACAAGATTAATTTTCACCATTGCATAGTAAGGAGCCTGTCTAAAATAGTAATGTCTTACAAGTCCATTAAAGTCAAACGGAGCAGCTGTCCCAACATAAGCCACGTAGTTTTCAACTTCATTTAATCTTTTTACATAATCTGTAATCTTTTTTGTAACTTTATATGTTTCTTCAAGAGTTGTATGTTCTGGCATATCAAGTACTATAAAAAGCTCACTTTTATTATCGTAAGGAAGCATTTTAACAAGTACTGAGCGGTTTACAAGAAGTGCCACAGAGCCAGCTAAAAGAAGTCCTAAAAATCCTAAAAATACCCATCTTTTTAATCTGCTTCTAAATAAAGGCATGTATATTCTTTCAAAAAGCCATGCTAATACTCCTGCTGTTTTCTCATCTTCTCTTTCCAGGCTTTCAGGCGATTCGTGTTCTTTATCATGTTTTAACCATCTTATTGCAAGGTAAGGAGTTAGTATAAATGCTAAAACCATTGAGAAAAACATCGCTACAGAAGCATTTATTGGAATAGGTCTCATGTAAGGACCCATTAACCCTGTAACAAATGCCATTGGAAGAAGTGCAATAATTACTGCAAATGTTGCAAGTATTGTTGGGTTCCCAACTTCATCTGTGGCAACAACAGAAGCATCTTTCATAGGCAGTTTTCTCATAGAAAACCATCTGTGAATATTTTCAAGAACAACAATTGAGTTATCAACAAGTATACCTATGGAGAATATAAGGGCAAATAACGTAACCCTGTTTAATGAATAACCGTACATCTCACTTAAGAATAATGCTATTGCAAGAGTAACAGGTATAGTAACAGCAACTATTAAAGACTCTCTCCATCCAAGGGTTACTGCTATAAGTAAAACAATGGAAAATGTAGCAATGAGAAGGTGTTCTATAAGCTCATTTGCTTTTTCTGTGGCTGTTTCTCCGTAATTTCTTGTTATTTTTAATCCAACATTGTCTGGAATGACAGTACCTTTCATCAGCTTTAATTTTTCTTCAATAGCATGGGCAACTACAACTGCATTACTTCCTGTTTTTTTTGCTACGGCTATAGTTATAGCGTTGTATTTTTTATTTAAATCTTTTGATGCAGCTGCTCCTTCACCAAAATACACATAATTTGTTTTTTCTCCTTCACCTTCAAAGATTTTTGCAACATCTTTTAAATATATTGGTTTTCCCTGATATACAGTTATAACTGTATTTTTTACGTCTTTTATACTCTCATAAAGCTTTCCTGTTCTAACGTGGTATCTGTAATTATTTTTTTTAACATCTCCAGAAGGAAGTGCATTATTCTGAAGCTGAAGTGCCTGTACAACTTGAGGAAGCATTATATGGTATATATTTAGTTTTTGAGGGTCAAACCATACATTTATAGTTTTAGGTTTTGAACCTATAATTGTTGTTTCTGAAATATTTTCAAGCTGTTTTATCTGGTCTTCAACATTTACAGCAATTTTTCTAAGCTGGTAAGAGCTCATTTTGTCGCTGTAAAGGGTTATAGCCATTATAGG
>NZ_ABHJ01000246.1:0-1726 GCF_000171895.1 Hydrogenivirga sp. 128-5-R1-1 | reverse complement strand
ATTATTGATAATGTTGACGATTTGGAATCATTTTTCCTGCAGGCAATAGAAGATGGATGTGAAGGGCTTGTATGCAAATCACTGCAAAAAGATTCAATATATCAGGCTGGGAAAAGAGGGTTCTTATGGATTAAATATAAAAGAGACTATAAGTCCCATCTTGCAGATACTTTAGACCTTGTGGTAATAGGTGCTTTCTACGGTAAAGGACAGAGAGCTCAGTATTTTGGCTCACTTTTGATGGCATGCTATGACCCTGAAACAGACCAGTTTAAAACAGTATGTAAAGTAGGAAGTGGATTTACAGAAGATGATTTTGAAAAACTTGATGAGCTTTTAAAAGCCCATCAAATAAGACATAAACACCCAAGAGTAAACTCAATTTTATCTGCTGATATCTGGTATGAGCCTTATTTAGTCCTTGAAATTACGGGAGCAGAGTTAACACTTAGCCCTGTACATACATGTGCATGGGACAAAATAAAGCCAAGCAGAGGACTGGGGTTAAGATTTCCAAGATTTACAGGAAGATACAGATTTGACAAAAGACCTGAAGATGCAACAACAGAAAAAGAAATTATTGAAATGTATCAAAATCAGATAAAAATTAAAGTATAATAAATCTATTAATGTTATAAAGAGGTGTATATCATGGAAGATAAAAAATTGCAAAGTAATCCATTTATGACCAATATGAAGTACTTGCAGGATTTCAAAGAAGATACAGAATTTGAAAGGATACTAAAACTTTTAACAGTTCCTGCAAAAAGTGGAATATACATTTCCAGAATAGATATTCAAAAAATGGGTAAAGCCTTTCAGGTAGAAATTCCTGTTAGGGAAAGAAAAGAAATGCTTAAAGACCTGTTTCACTACGCAAAACAAATGGACAAAACTATTGATTTAATTCAAACATTAATTGATTATGTAAATTACAGAATAGACCAGTACAAAGAAATTGAAGAAAACTTTCCAAAAAGTAAAAAAATTACAGACAAGTGGGTAAAGCTTGCCGAAAGGACAAAAACTATACTTGAGAACATGAAAAAAGAAGCAGAAGTTCTAAAGGATGTATATTAATTATTCCACGTTTTGAACCTGCTGACGTATTTTTTCAAGTTCTGTTTTCATCTCAACTGTATATTTACTGAAGTCAGGCATTTTATTGCCCAGGGTATTTATCTCCCTGTGCATTTCCTGACATAAAAAGTCAAGTTTTCTGCCTATTGGTTCATCTAAATTTAAAAGTTGTTTAAATCTTTTTATGTGAGAATGAAGCCTTACAATTTCTTCAGTTATGTCCATTTTTTCAGCTATTATTGACGCTTCTATGAAAGCTCTTTCGGAAAACTCCTCTCCAAGAAGTTCTTTTATTTTTTCAATCATTTTATTTTTTGCTTTTTCTGTAATTTCATCTTTTCCTTTTTCTATTAGAGATAGATAGTTTTCAATTTTATTTAATCTTTCATTTATATCCTTTACAAGCTTTTCTCCTTCTATTTTCCTTTCTTTTTTCAGCTCCTGACTTGCCTTTTCCAGAGCTTCAAATATAAGATTTTTCAATTGTTCATCTGGCTCTTTTTCTTCCTGTATGTTTGAATAAAAATTTGAAGATATATCGTAAATTTTGTCATCAGATGGATTTAACTGAATTTTTTGAAGCATTTCTTTAACATTCTTTACAGCAGTTTTAAAAATATCAATATCTATAATTTCCTCTATCTTT
>NZ_ABHJ01000247.1:0-1725 GCF_000171895.1 Hydrogenivirga sp. 128-5-R1-1 | reverse complement strand
CACAGATAAAAAAAGATGAAGGAGCTTTTGATGTAAATGATGTAATTACTCATTTAATTGACAAATTAATTTACAGGCACCCTCATGTTTTCGGAGAAAAAGAGGTTAAAGACGTTGAAAGTGTGTTAAACCAGTGGGAGCAGTTAAAACAAAAAGAGAAAAAAAGAGGGTCAATACTTGACGGTATACCAAAAAGGATGCCTGCACTTATGAGAGCGACAAAAGTGCAGAAAAAGGCAGCAAAAGTTGGCTTTGACTGGAAGAATAAAGAGCAAATACTTGATAAAATACAAGAAGAAATAAAAGAATTTAAAGAAGCAAAAACAAAAGAAGAATTGAAACATGAATTTGGAGATATATTAATTGCCCTTGTAAACCTTGCAAGACATCTTGATATAGACCCTGAAGAGGCACTTCATGAGGCAACAGACAGAATGGTAAGCAGATTTCAGCATATAGAAAAAAGGGCAAAAGAGAAAAATAAAAAATTGGAGGAGATGGAGCTTGAAGAAATGGATAAATACTGGGAAGAAGCCAAATCTATTGAATCTTCTAATAAGTCTTGAACAGATAGATAGAGAGTATTTATTTTTTAAAAGATTTTATTTAGATGAAAATAGTCTTTTATATAAACAGATTAGCTATTGTCTAAACCATAATATTAACTTTGTAGCAAATTTAGGTCATTCAACATTTTTTATTTATTATGAAGGGATAAAAGTTCTAACAGACCCATTCTTAAGCCCTCATATTTTTGGTATAAAAAGACAAAAACCTGCTCTTATTCCCCAGCTTCTTCCTCAGATGGATTATATTTTAATATCCCATGCCCATTACGACCATTTAGATACAAGAACATTAAGGAGACTGCATAGAGAAGCTATTGTGATACTTCCGGAAAACACAAAAAAAATTCTTGGGAATATGTACTTTAAAGAAAAAATTGAACTGAAGCACTGGGATACATTTAAAAATGATAATTTTGAAATAACTTCACTTCCAGTAAAACACAACAAAGGACGCTCTCTTTTATATCCAAATACAGAAACCTCAAGTTATTTTTTCAAAATTAGAGATAAAACATTTTATTTTTGCGGTGATAGTGCGTATTTTAAAGGATTTAAAGAATATGGAAAAAAATTTGATATAGATTATGCATTTCTGCCAATAGGTGGATACGAGCCAAGAATACTTCTTAAAAATGTACACATGAACCCCCAGGAAGCAGTTCAGGCATTTTTAGATTTAAAAGCTAAATATATAATACCAATTCATTATGCAACTTTTCACTCAATACCAAAATTTGTAAAAGTGGAAGCTCCTTTGAAACACTTTAAAGAGGAGATAAAAAATAAAAAACTTGAAGATAAAGCTTTAATAGTTGCTCCAAATGAGATTGAGATGAATTTTTGTTAAAATTAAGTATATGTGGAAATACATTTTTATAACGATAGCTTTTATATACGGAATATCTTTAAGTTTCCCATCTCACAATTTTGAATCAGCTACCGGTCAGAACTCTCAGGTAATAGAAGGCTGTATTGGAGACTGCTCATCCTGTCATTCACTTTATCCCTATGAAGCAAAACAGATATTAGGTAAAAAATTTGATGTAAAAGAAATTATTTCTATTGCAGTAAAAGAGGATACTTTGAGATAATATACAAAAACTCAAAAGGTCAAAAAGAAAAAATAAACCTGCTATTCAGCAAAGATAAAGCCTGT
>NZ_ABHJ01000248.1:0-1722 GCF_000171895.1 Hydrogenivirga sp. 128-5-R1-1 | reverse complement strand
TATGAACTCTGGGAGTGGATATGATGCAATTGTTGAGGCAAAGCCACCTCCTACTGTAATTAATATAGATGGAATATTTACAAACGCTAATGGGCTACCGCCCATTGCTATAGAAACTATAATAAGCAAAAATGCTGCGCCTATACCTATTAGCGTAGCTATATCCATCTGTTATAATCCTTTTTGTTTTTTATATTGCTGCATGATTTCCATCTGTTTTTTAGTAATAAAATCACTTAAAATTTGTTTATATTCTTTATCTAAATCAACAAACTCAACTCCGACACATATCATATCTTCTTTTTCAAGTATATTTTTAATTTTAGCTTCAGTTATAATCACATTGCTCCCAATTTTTAATCTTAAGTAAATATACTTGCCAATCCTCAAAATCTTCATATAATCATTTTCGGACTTGTATATACAAAATTTTAGCCCACCTAAACTTATATTTTCTGTTTCTGCATTTATTTTGATTTTATCTATGTGAACTTCTACAGGAACATTAATTTTTATTCTTATCTCTTTTCTCTTTTGTGTTCTTACTAAATGGAATGTGTGAGGTATTTTTACAATATATCTATCTTTTTCTTTATAAATATCCTCAATTTTATCCTCAAAAGAATAATAAGCATCGTCTGTTCTTAAAAAATTTATTTTTACACTATCTCCTTTGTTAAGTCTAACTGGAACATTATCTAAAATTGTCCAGTACATATACAGCTCATCTTTATCTACCAATGCAATATTAAAAGAACCTTTATCACTTATCAAAGTTGCAGATTGATATAGGTCTATATCTTTGGTAGATGTTAAAGGTATAAAAGGAGGAATATAATCAAATCCTAATACTTTTCTCATATGTCTTATTTTATTTTCATCAAACTCCGGATTGGTTTTTATATAGTAATCTATTATTTTTTCAAATGTTTGTTTAACCTCAAGTGATAAGTAAGGGTCTCTATCTATTTTTTTGGAGGTCTCCCATATTATCTCAGCTTCATCCCTTGTTAAGCCTATATTTTCTGAATACTCAAAAAATATTTTTTTTAGTCTATGTTCTTGAAAGTATATTTTTAGTTTATAACTAAGCACTAATGATAAGACAATGAAAGAGAATAAAAAAACTACAATTAATATTCCTTCTAATGTTACACCTTGCTCAGTTGTCCTTCTAAAAGCATCTACTAATACATTTACTCTTTCGTCCAAATTTTTACTCCGATGTTAACTTTTTTACTTTTTCTACTACTTCATTAATTATCCAGTCTGGTGTTGATGCTCCTGCACTTATACCTATTTTTTCTTTTCCTTCAAGCCACTTAGGTTCTATTTCGTCAGCTTTTTCAATATGGTAAGTATCTGGATTTAAGTATCTTGATATCTGTGCAAGTCTATTTGTATTTCCGCTGTGCTTTCCTCCGATAATTATCATAACATCCACATTTGGAGCTATTTTTTTAACTTCTTCCTGACGAACAGATGTGGCATCGCAGATTGTATTGAATATTTTTACTTCTTCAATGTTTTCAGCAATATATCCTACAGCCTCTCTAAAAAAGTCTTCGCTCTGAGTAGTTTGTGCAACAACACCTACTTTACTTGTTCTTGGAAGGTTCTTAACAAGCTCTTCCATATTAGATACTACTATCCCTCTTCCGCCAGATTCCTCAAGATGACCTAATGTTCCGATAACTTCAGGATGGCCATGTTCCCCAATTA
>NZ_ABHJ01000249.1:0-1721 GCF_000171895.1 Hydrogenivirga sp. 128-5-R1-1 | reverse complement strand
CACTACACTATGCAAAAGTATTAGATGAACCTTAAGAAAATCATGGGAAGAAGTAACTAAGAAAGGACTTTTAGACTTGATGGAGAAAATGGATTAGTAAAGGTAGATATATCTGATATAGAAAATGAAGATATTATTGAATGGGAATGGATAAGATACAACCTTGATGCAGTCAGAATGCCTTTAGGATATTGTATGAAACCGAGTAAAATGGAATGTGCAACCCAGCTAAATCCTTGTTTAACCTGTAGAAGTTTCTGCACAACTCCAGAGTTTATACCGGCATTTGAGGAAGAAATAAAACAAACTAAAGAAATTATTAGAAAAGGAGAAATGCAAGGAAGAGCCTTATGGGTTCAAAAGAACAAATTACTTTTGGAAAAATTAGAAAACATTGTAGAAGTTTTAAAACAAGGAAAAATAAAACACGATGCAGGAAAGAGAGGTAGAGAATATGTTGGAGAAGAAAGAGAAAGAATTAGAAAACAGAAAAATAATTAGAAATACACGAGGCATAAAAGAGTATGCAAAGAAGAAAAAGGAAGAAACCGAGAAAAAAGTTAAAGATACTATTTACAGGCTTGTAAGAGAAAAACACCCTATAAACTTTAATACGGTAGCAAAGGAAGCAGGAGTATCTAAAGCCTATTTATACAAAAACAAAGAGATTAGAAAACTTATAGAAGAAATAAGAGCAAAACAGGGAGGATTAAAAAGCTCGAAGCAAATGAAAGTAAATATGACTGAGGGTAATAAAGATGCAATAATAGCTATAAAGAATAAACGAATTAAAGAGTTAGAGGAAGAAAACAGAAGATTGAAAGAAGAATTAGAAAGATTAAGAGGAATTTTATATGAAAAAATTTAGAGGAGGTTAAATATGCCTACAATTGAAGAGAAGAAGAGCAAGGTAAATAGCAAAAATAAATTGAACGACTTAACAGGGAAAGAATGGATACAGGAAACAAAGAGTTTCTTTTTTCAGAAAGGGTTGGGTAACAATCATCCTGAAACAAAGTATGAAAAACTACACCCAGCTCCCTTTTCCTATTTAGACGTAGCAAGGCTTATAAAGTTTTTCACAAAGAAAGGTGATAGAGTTTTAGACCCTTTTTTAGGAGTCGGCTCTACAATAAAAGCCTGTTTAGATACTGATAGAGAAGGATATGGTATAGAGTTGAGTGAAAAGTGGTGTGAAATAACCAAAAAAAGACTAAAGGAAGAATCCAATTTCATAATTGATGAACAACATTTAATATGTGGAGATAGCCGAGAAATAAAAAAGTATTTCCCAAATAATTATTTTGATTTTATTATAACTTCTCCTCCTTACTGGAATATTTTGAAAAAAATTGATAGAAAAACAAAAGAAAGAGTAGAAAACGGACTCGATGTTGTTTATTCCAAAAGTGATAAAGACTTAGGTAATATAGAAGATTACCATACTTTTTTAAAAGAATTAACAAAAATATTCTTTAAATGTTACGATGTATTAAAAAATGAAAAATATATGTGTATTATAGTAAGTGATTTTAATCATAAATCAGAGTTAATACCTTTTCATGCCCATCTAATAGAAAAATTAACGAATAAAAGAAGAAAAAAAAGATTCCTGTTAAAAGGTATAAAAATATTATTACAAAATGCAAAAAGATTGTTTCCATATGGGTATCCATATTCTTATGTAGAAAATATACATCACCAATACATAATAATTCTTC
>NZ_ABHJ01000250.1:0-1718 GCF_000171895.1 Hydrogenivirga sp. 128-5-R1-1 | reverse complement strand
AAAGTTATAGCTAACGAGTTTAAATTTGAAGTTGAAAAGTTTTTTGCTACAGTAACAGGTGAAATAATTTCAGCCTTTGAACTTGACGAGAAAGAAATAAATGAAATTAAACAGGTTGTAGAAAATAAAATAGGTAAAAAAGTGGAATTTGAAATTAAACAAGACCCTTCAATAATTGGTGGTGTAATTGTGAAAGCAGGCAGCTATATGATAGATGGTTCTGTAAAAGCATTTTTAAAAGATTTGGCTTATAAAATAACAAGATAAAGAAAAGATTAGACAGGAGGTTTATAAATGACAATAAGAAGTGAAGAAATAGTTGAAACGTTAAAAAAACAGCTTGAGGAATTTGAGGTAAAGGCAAACCTTGAAGAAGTTGGTACTGTTATCCAGGTTGGTGATGGTGTTGCGAGAGTTTTTGGACTTGAAAAAGCAGTAATGGGTGAAATGCTTGAATTTGAAAGTGGAGTTACAGGTGTTGTTTTCAACCTTGAGGAAGATAATGTTGGTGTAGTTTTACTTGGAGATGAGTCTTTAATAAAAGAAGGTACCACTGTTAAAAGAACAGGAAAAATATTAGAAATTCCAGTAGGAAAAGGATTAGTAGGAAGAGTTGTTGATGGGCTTGGAAACCCTATTGATGGAAAAGGACCAATAGAAGATATCGCATACTATTCTCCTGTTGAAAAAATTGCTCCTGGAGTTGTATCAAGAAAGTCTGTTCATGAGCCTCTTCAAACGGGTATTAAGGCAATAGATGCTATGATACCTATAGGAAGAGGACAAAGGGAGTTAATTATTGGTGATAGAGCCACAGGTAAAACAACAGTGGCAATAGATACAATTTTGAACCAAAAAGGACAGGGTGTTTACTGTGTTTATGTAGCAATAGGACAAAAAAGAGGAGTTGTAAGACATATAGTTGAAACTCTTCAAAAACACGGAGCAATGGAATATACAACTGTTGTAGCTGCTACAGCTTCAGACCCAGCAACTATGCAGTATATTGCTCCATTTGTTGGATGTACAATTGCTGAATACTTCAGAGACAATGGGATGCATGCCCTTGTCATATATGACGATTTAACAAAACATGCTTATGCATATAGACAGCTTTCTCTTCTTTTAAGAAGACCTCCTGGAAGAGAAGCTTATCCTGGTGATGTATTCTACCTTCACTCAAGACTTCTTGAAAGGGCTGCTAAACTAAATGATGAGCTTGGAGCTGGTTCTTTAACGGCTTTACCAATTATTGAAACCCAGGCGGGTGATGTTGCAGCTTACATTCCAACAAACGTAATTTCTATTACTGATGGTCAGATATTCCTTGAAACAGACCTTTTCAACAAAGGTATAAGACCTGCTATTAACGTTGGACTTTCTGTTTCAAGGGTTGGTGGTGCTGCTCAAATAAAAGCTATGAAACAGGTTGCAGGTACGCTTAGACTTGAGCTTGCACAGTTTAGAGAACTAGAGGCATTCGTTCAGTTTGCATCTGAACTTGATAAAGCTACACAGCAGCAAATAGCAAGAGGACAAAGAATGGTTGAGCTTTTAAAACAGCCTCCAAACAAACCTGTTCCAGTTGAAAAACAGGTTGCAATTATATATGCAGGTGTTAACGGATACTTAGATGATGTTCCAGTAGAATCTATACAAAAATTTGAACAAGAGTTCTATGTATTCTTAGATAATGAGCATCCTGAAATCTTAGAACT
>NZ_ABHJ01000251.1:0-1714 GCF_000171895.1 Hydrogenivirga sp. 128-5-R1-1 | reverse complement strand
ACATTTTTATGTCTGTAGAGAATGTAATATCTTCATTTAATCTGGTTTTTATGTAAAGATTTTTTCATCTGCCATTGGTTTTACTATATTAACGGCATCATAAATAACTGATGCTATATTGGTATTTATTTTATTTACTTCTATTTTTCCTGCTTCTGCTTTTGAAAAATCTAAAATATCATTTATAAGGTCAAGCAGATGTCTTCCAGATATTTCTATATTTTTTGCAAGTTCTTTGTATTCTTCAGGAATATCATCAGCCATCTGGAAAAACTGGGCAAATCCTATAATTGAGTTTAAAGGAGTCCTTAGTTCATGGGACATATTTGCAATAAATGCTGATTTTGCTTTTGAGCTTTCTGTTGCTTTTTTCATAAGCTCAATTCTTTCAAGCCACAGGTTTACAAAAGTACCTATGGATTTTAAAAATCTTTCTTCTTCTGAAGAAAATCTATTTTCTTCAATCCTAAAGTAAAGATATCCATTTATTTCTTCTGTTTTTATTTTTACATTTAAAGCATCTTTTATTTTAGTAATACTGAAACCTATTTCTTTTATGTGAGGAAAATCTTTTAACTGCTGGTCAACGATTTCAAAAACATCTTCAGGTTTTTCTGCTTTTGTTATACTGTTGAATGTTTCAGTTAATTTTAAGAATAATCTTAACCTTTCTAAACTTTCCTTTTCTAAGGATTTAAATGCTTTATTTATTTCTCCAATCATATGATTAAAAGCATCTGCTAACAGCTGTATCTCATCATTGGATTTTATAGTAATAGTTTTTGAATAATCTTTTTTAACTGTTATATTTTTAACAAATTCTGTAAGGTTTTCTATTGGATTGACCATTTTTCTGACAAGATAAAATGTTGTTCCTATTATAAGGAGTATACCGGATATACCAATTATCAGAAATATTTTATTAAGGCTGTAAATTGGTTTAAATAGGAAATTTTCATCAACTGCAGAAAGCATATACCAGTTATCTTTGAATGTATTATTTTTTATTTTTTTGTAAGCAATTATGTATCCATATATACTTGTAAAACCTTTATCGCTCTTTAATTTATTAAGTATATCTACACTTTGACCTATAAAGTATGTTTTATCTTTGTTGAAGATAATATTAAATTCCTTATCTGTATTGGATATGTATTTAAGAAGATTATCAGTATCGTACAAAAAAACAAAATAACCTATGAGCTTATGGTTATCAAATGATGCGTAGATAGGGTAAGAAAATTTTAAAAAGTATTTATTTAAATATTCAGGTTTATGCAGGTCTGTAAAATTCTCTTTAAAATATCTTACAGGAAAGACTTTATTTATTAAATCTTTTCTTGTAGAAGCAACAGTTTTCCCATTTTTATTCACACAAAATATAATCCCTTTCAATCCTGAATTTTTATGTATATTATCTATAAAACTTTGAACTCTTTTATCCACATCATCAACAAGGATATCATCTAAAACCTGAAATTTAGACCAGAGGTTAACTTGATTTTTAACATTTGTTAAATCTGTATTTATTAAGTTTATAAGCAGGGAGATTTGGTTTTCTAAATTTGAATAAACGTTTTCTAATAATTTTTCCTTTCCTTCTTTTATTGATATAAATATGAACAGCAAAAACGGAACCAAGCTTACTACTAATACAGCTATCGTAAACTTAAGTTTTAGGCTTTTTTTAACTGTTTTCATCAAAAATTTTTCT
>NZ_ABHJ01000252.1:0-1714 GCF_000171895.1 Hydrogenivirga sp. 128-5-R1-1 | reverse complement strand
AATTATTGCCACAATTGATAGATTTCCAAAAATTTATATGCAGGCCTATGGAAGAGTTCACAAAAAACTCAATGAAAAAGATTTAAAGTCAAGGAATAAACTTGAGTTTGAGCTCCCACTTACTTTAAAAGAAGCTTTTGAAAGAATTATTTATCTTTTGCACAGACTTGGATTTAAGAGAGTAGAAAAAATAGAAGAAAATGATAAAGAAATTTACCTTTTTGCAGAAAAAGGAAAAATATCAAGATGGGGAATGCTTGTTACCCATATAGGCATAATAGTCTTTTTGGTTGGAGCTTTTATGGGTGCTCAGTTTGGTATAAGAGGTCAGATTGAAATTCCAGAAGGTGAGAGTAGAGATTTTTTCTTTAAATTCAGGGAAGGTTCTCTCCAGCCCAGTAATCAGGTATATCAGCTTCCATTTACTATAAGAGTTAATAAGTTCTGGCTTGATTTTTATGACAGTGATAAGTTCAAAGGTTCTATAAAGTCATTTAACAGTAAAATAGAAATATATCAAAATGGTAAACTTATGAAAAAGGCTGTTGTTCAGGTTAATAATCCTACTGATTATGGAGGATACAGAATATTTCAAGCTTCTTATGGAAAAACAGGAGATATAAAATTTGCAAAAATTATTGTAGTAAATTATGAAAAGATGCTTGATTTAATCAAAAAGATAAATGAAGTGCAGAATAAACTGCAGTCCACAAAAGACCCCAAGGAAAAACAAAAATTACAGAAAATTATGAAAGATTTGGAAGCTCAGTCTGTAGTTTTATTCTCATCAGCTAAAAGAGTAAACTATTTTTACGGAATGCCTTTTATAAAAGTTAACGGCGAAAAACTTAAAGTAATCAGTCAAACATTAAATTATAAAAATCCAATGCTTGTTAATCAGGATATTTATGACCCTGTAATTGTTGTTCAGGTTGTTAGAAGTGGAAAAACATTTAACTTACCGATATTGGCAAATCCGAATATTGCGATACCTGCTTTTAACAAATTTGGGTATGAAAAAGGGTATAAATATCTATTGATGATAGAAGAGTTTAAGCCAAGATATTTTTCAGGTCTTCAGATTACAAAAATGCCGGGAACAAATCTTATATGGCTCGGTACTATAATTGTAGTTTTTGGAATAATGCTTGCTTTTTACACTGTTCACAGGCGTGTATGGGTCAAACTTGAAAAGATTGATGATACAAAAACAAAACTTTATATAGTTGTTTTCTCTCAAAAATTCTTAGAGTCATTTAAAGATAGTGTGAAAGAAAAAGTGAATGAAATTTTATTGGGAAAAGAGGCTTGATTATTTATCAAGCCCTTCCTGTTTTACATCTGTTTCTTGCTCTTCATCATAAGGAATTAAACTTCCTTTTAGATAGTCTTCATAAACTTTGTCTGGTGTGATTTTATACTTTTCAGCTTCTTTTGCGTGCTCTGTACATAAAGTTGTCCAGGGTATAGCTTCAAGTCTTTCTTCTTCAATAGGTTTTCCGCAAACTTCACAATATCCATAAGTTCCCTCAGAAATTCTTTCCAGAGCTTCATCTATTTTTTTTAATATTTCCACTTCAATTTCTTCCAGCTCATCAAGTAGAAATTCATAATTTGTAATTCTTGCATAATCTTCCCTATCTTGTGGAATGTTTAAGCCTTCTTCCTGTAATCTTTTTAATGTATTTTCTTGCTGAAAATACCTATTTAAAAT
>NZ_ABHJ01000253.1:0-1708 GCF_000171895.1 Hydrogenivirga sp. 128-5-R1-1 | reverse complement strand
ATAAAGAAAAAAACGTTTTTGGGTTAATGCCTCATCCAGAAAGGGCAGCAGAAAGCATTCTTGGAACAGATGATGGTATTTATATATTAAAATCTATCTTGAATTATAGACTTTAATTATGAAAGAATTTTTTAAAGTAGCTGATGACCTTTACAAAATAGGTTTGACTTATACAGGTAAAAAAAGGGAATTTTATTTTAGGTCAGCAGTGAGTAGAGCTTATTATGGAGTTTTGTGGTTTATTAGAAATTATTATAGTTTAAGAGGAACAGATTTACATGGAATGGCACGGGCTGTATTAGCTAAAAATAATATAGATTTAAAAAACATGCTTGAGATGTTAGGCAAAGTTAGAAATTATGCAGATTATTATGAGAAAATTCCTATTGACTTTGACGCTAAATCAGTTAAGTTTTATATAGAACTTGCCAAATCTATAGTCTTGAGGCTAAAGAAATGATAATGGAAAAAGAATATACAGCATTAATAAAGGAATTTTTGAAGGAAAAATCATTAAAGCCTTTTAGGATAAGAGTTTTAAAAGAAAATGATGGTTTTATAATGATAATTGTTAAAGTTGCAAATATTCAGTTAAACAAAGCTGTAGACTTATCTTTTGAAGCTACAAGAAAATTATATAAAGAAACAGGACAAGATATAGCAGTATCAATAATTCCAACTTAGATAATAAAGTTTATTTATTACAGTTATTTAAGGAGATTTTCTATCTCCTTTTTTATCTTTTCTTCAGAAGCTCTACCTATCAATATCTTTTTAACTTTCAGGTTTTTATTTACAAAATAACTAATTGGAACTCCGAAAATATTGTATTTATACATTATTTTTCTACCATCAAGTAAAACAGGAATATCAAATCCCCAAATTTTTTTCTTTCTTGAACCTCTTTTACATCTTTAGTATCTATTACAACTGCATAAAAATTTATTTTATCTTTATATTTTTTGTAATACTTTGTAAAAATAGGAAGTTCTTTTTTACAGCTTCCGCAGTTTAATCCCCAAAATATTAGGATAGAAGGCTTTCCTTTTAAATCTTCTCTTTTTACAACCTTTCCATTTTCATCTAAAAGCTTGAAATAAGGTATTGTTTTTGCAAAAGAAAAACTAAAAACAGCCATTAAAATAAAAGTTATTAGCCTCATTACAAACTCCGAATAAATTATTATTACTACATTTTATAAAATTTTTTGAGGAAAACTATGATAAGAAACCAGCTTGAAGAATTAGAATACAAAATACTTCACGAAAGAGCAGCAAAAAGCAAACAGGCAACAAGAGAAAAACAGGAAATAGAATGTGATATAAGAACTAAATTTCAACGGGATAGAGATAGAATCCTGCATTCAAAAGCCTTTAGAAGATTAAAACATAAAACGCAGGTTTTTTTATCTCCAGAAGGAGACCATTACAGAACAAGGATGACCCACACCCTTGAAGTTTCACAAATAGCAAGGACAATAGCAAGGGCTTTAAGGTTAAATGAGGATTTAACAGAAGCTGTAGCCCTCGGGCACGACCTTGGACATACTCCATTTGGACATGCAGGAGAGTTTATATTAAGGGAAAGTGGAAGTTATCACCACGCAAAACAAAGCCTTAGAGTGGTTGAAAAGCTTGAAAATGATGGAAAAGGATTAAATCTTACAGTTGAAGTTAAAGACGGAATTTTAAAGCACAGCAAAGGAAAA
>NZ_ABHJ01000254.1:0-1707 GCF_000171895.1 Hydrogenivirga sp. 128-5-R1-1 | reverse complement strand
ACTCTATGTATTTTAAGGTTTAGTTTCCAAAGGTTAGTCCTAAGGTTCTATCGTATACCGTTACATAGTGTCTACATCTTGGTTAAGATATATTTGTCGTTCGTGTTTCATTATTGCATTGATGATTTGTTGGATTATCATTGAAAGAGGAAGGGATTTACCTTCCTGTTTTTCTTTTTGAAGGTATTGTGCAAACTGCATTGCTAATTTTTCTAACTCAGTTTCTTTTCTTTTTGCCATTTTATCTTTACCTCCTGTTTTTATTTTTAGTTTTACACAATTTTTTTTATTACTCCCTCATAAGCACAATAGGGAATATAGAAAGATTTGATAATAGTAGAAAAGTCGGAGCATATATAGGATTAGTGCCAAGAGTATATGGAAGTGGGGATAGTATTAAAATGGGAAGGATAACAAAAAGAGGGGACAGTACACTCAGAAATAAACTATTACAAGCAGCAATATCTTTGTTAAAGACAAAAAAGAAAAATAGCTTAAAAGAATTTTTTAACAGGTTAATAAAATCAGGTGTAAGTAAGAACAAAGCAAGGATAGCATTGGCGAGGAAGTTAGCTACAGTTATGTTCGTTTTATTGAAAGAAAATAGAAAGTTTGAAAATTACTTTAATAAAAATACTGCAACCTTAGTGGGTTGACATCTTTCATAGGAGGTATGCCCATGAAGAAAAAACTTTTAACAGCCCTTTTTGTTTCATATGTTTTATCTTCATATGCATCAGCAGGTGAAAGGAATTTTAGTATAGCCACTGATGGTTATGACATTACCACTAATGTTTATTCTATTCAAGCAGAATGGTTTAAATCTGATGATTTCTCATTTTTAGCAAAGCCATATATTTTAAACAGAAATGAGTCAGGAATTGACTGGAATGGCTATGGTATTGAACTTGCAGGCAGAATGTATTCAGAAAACAACATATTTTTGCAATATGGATTAGATATAGGTTATATAAAAGATAAAATTGGTAGTTTTTCAGACGACAGTATTTTTTTAGGATTTAACACAAAAGCTGGATATAGATATTACATAACAAATGAATTGTTTGCAGATTTAGGAGTAGGCATTGGATACTATACTACTAACGTACAATTTAGAAGTAAAAATTATAGGGATTTAGATGGTATTGAAATTTTTATTATAGCCTCCTTAGGCTATCAATTTTAACTTAAATATAAATATAAAAACGATGTTAATGGGGAAGAGGAAATAACTCATTAATCATCTTCATAATCTATTTCCTTTAAGGCTTTTGTAAATGCTGGATATTTATATCCACTTCTTGTTGTAAAGACAATACCTCCAAAATCAAGTGTAATTATATCAAGGTGGTATTTACTTCCTAAAAATACCCTCTTATATCCAAGTCCTACATAAAGCCCGTTATATTCTTTTCTTCCATAAAACACATATCCTAATTTTCCTCCAATGTAAGGACCTGAACCTGACATATTAGCTTCGTATGTCCCATCATTGTATCGTGCTGAAAAAGCGTAAAATCCAGTACCTATTTCTATGATGGTATTATTTCCAAAATATAAACCTGCTCCAAAATCTACATAAAACCCAGGTTCAGAGTTAGATGAAGTAATTTTATTATTATTTTCCAGACTGCCTAAACCTGCTTCAAATCCAAAGTAAGTATATGTCTTGAATTTTTTATAATAGATTCCAGCGGTCCATCCAGG
>NZ_ABHJ01000255.1:0-1703 GCF_000171895.1 Hydrogenivirga sp. 128-5-R1-1 | reverse complement strand
ACTATTTTTCCATTACCAAGATTAAAATCTCTTTTATTTGACATTCTATAGGTATATTTTCCAAAAATATCTTTAAAAATTTATCTTCAATTTCTTCAAGATAGGTCAGTTCATATATCTTTTTAAATCTTTAAAGTTTTCTATATAGAAAATAGCTATCAATATGTTCTTTTCTTTTTTAAAAAATCAATAAGTTTTTTCTTAGGATTTATAATTTCTGTAATATTACTTCCTATAGATATAAACTCTTTTACTTGACCTTTTTCATCTAAAATAGGCATGATTACAGTATTTACATAGTAAGTAATTCCATTTTTTGCTTTATTTTTTATAATTCCTTTCCATATTTGTTTTTTGTCTTTTATCGTTTCCCAGATATTTCTAAAAAACTGCGAAGGATTGTCAGGATGTCTAATTATGTTATGGGATTTTCCTAAAAGTTCTTCTTTTGAATATTTAGATACATCTTCAAATTTTTTATTTACATATGTAATTGTTCCTTTTTCATCTGTTTTAGAAACTATAAACAGCTCATCCATAGCCATTTGATATTGTTTTAGTAAATTTAAGGTTTTATCAAATTCTTCTTTCAGTACTACTTTTTCAACAACTTTTGAAATTGTGTTTATAAATTGGTTTAAATCTACAGGTTTTAATATGTATCCATCTACTCCAAGTTTTATACTTTCAAGTAAAAACTCAAGTTCTGAATGTGCGGAAGTTATAATTATAGGAATATCTTTATCTTTTTTTCTTAATTCTTTTATCATTTCAATGCCTGACATTTCAGGCATATTTATATCTGTTATAATCAGGTCTGGCTTTCCTTTTTCATAAAGTTCCAACCCTTCTTTGCCATTTGAAGCAGTTATTATATTGTCAAAAAATTCTTTTAAAAGAAGCAGTGTAGATTGTCTTACTTCTGGAGAATCCTCTACATATAATACTTTTAGGTTTTTGGTTTTATCTATTAGATTTAACATTTTATCAACATAAAAAATTTTTTATTTTAACCTTTATTTTAAGTTAAAAATATCTTAAATACAACATAATTTAATATATGTTTTCAGGTTGACCTTCAGGACGGGTTTTCCATCTTTTGTGAACCCAGAAATACTGGTCTGGATGTTTTCTTACAGCTTCTTCTATTTTTTTTGTATAAGTTTGAACCAAGTTTTTTAAATCTTCTTCATAGTTTCCTGTAGGTTTAAAATAAAGCTTTTCTATGTTTACTATTATTTTATTTGTTTTTTTATCGTAATAGTTATAACTAAAAAAAACTTCTTTTTTATATTTCAGAGCAAGCTTTGCTGGAAATGTTACAGTTGAAGCTTTCAGGTTAAAAAAATCTACAAAAATACCTCTATGTGCCAAAGCATTCTGGTCAACCAGGAATGCAATTGTCTTCCCATTTTTTAGAGCCTTCACAAAATCTTTTAAAGGCTGGTCATGAAATATTATTTTTATTCCTGAATTTTCACGAATTTCTGTAATTAATCTGTTTAACTTTTTATTTTTTATTCTATATGCCAGACTGTTCAAATTTTTAATAAAATAGGCAACTCCTGCACCTGCCACTTCCCAGTTCCCAATATGTGCTGTTACTAATATTTTTCCATCTTTAGTATCATTTAATAAATCTAAGCCTTTTATTTCTACAATTTTTTCTATTTCTTTTGTTTTTACATAATATGGAATTTTAG
>NZ_ABHJ01000256.1:0-1701 GCF_000171895.1 Hydrogenivirga sp. 128-5-R1-1 | reverse complement strand
AGCATTTATTGCAAGTTTATCCATAAATTCAAGGGCTGAAGGAGAAATTCCAGCCTTAAATATATCTTTAACAGTTTTCCCAACTGAAGCTATATCTGAGAATATTGCTTTAACTGTTTTTGCAGCTTTTGGTTTTGGTATTAGTTTTAAAGTTATTTCTGTAAATAGTCCTAAAGTTCCTTCACTACCTATTAAAAGTCTTGTGATGTCATACCCTGCCACGTCTTTTAAAGTTGGTCTTCCTGTGTGAATAATATCCCCTGTATGAATAACTGTGTTAAGTTCCATCACATACTCTCTTGTAACTCCGTATTTAACACATCTGGGACCACCTGCATTTTCTGCAACATTACCGCCAAGTGTACAGAATTTATAACTTGCTGGGTCAGGTGGATAAAAGAGACCTCTTTTTTCAACCTCTTTTTGAAGATTAAAAGTAATTACTCCCGGCTGAACCCTTGCGACAGAGTTTTCTTCATCTATTTCAAGAATCTTATCCATTTTTTCAAAAGATACCAAAACTCCTCCCTTCACAGGTAGTGCTCCTCCTGTATATCCAGAACCAGCTCCTCTTGGGGTTACTGGAATACCATTTTCATAACAAATTTTTACAATTTTCTGAACTTCCTCCTCATTCTCAGGAATTACCACAACATTAGGAAGCATTTTTATTCTGGTTGCATCATAAGAGTATAAAAGTCTGTCCATTTCATCATCTAAAACTCTATGCTCACCTAAAATTTCTTTTAACGCTCTTTTTACATTATCAGGAACAGGTATTATTTCTCTTTGCTCTACATTAAACATTTTTATACCTCAGCTTCTTATTTAATATCTTCAATATAAGCTTTATTTCCTTCTTTTTTAATGACAAACGTCAGAGGAAGGTTTAATTTTTTGGCATCTTCTAAGAGAAGCATCATGTCAGGGTCATAACTCATCTCAAAGTTTAATTTTTCTTTATTTATTTCTACAATACCTTTTATTTTATTACCTTCATGTTTTATCTCAATAACTTTACCTTTTGAAATTATCTTCGTTTCCATGTTTTGTTTATCTTGCTCAGCGGTACTTTTTTCTCTATCTGTTAAGATATTTTTTTCTTCAGCTAATTTTTCATCATTATTTCTTGCTTTCTTTTCTTCAGTTTCTTTTTTTATCTTTTGTTTTTCATTTTGTTTTAAGGTTGATGGTTGAATTTTTATCTCTTTTTGTACATTTTCAATTTTTGGTGGGGAGTAAAAAAGTTCATCTTTAAAAACATAAAGCACGACAACAACTAAAATAATAATGAAACCTATGTTTATCAAATGTTTCATCTTTACCCTCTATAAAAATATTTGAATATTCTAAATATGACATAAATTATGGTTAAATATATATACAGTATTATACTTTAATAAAAAACAAAGTAGGAGGTTCGTATGTTTTTAGATAAGGAAACTTACGAAAAAATACATATTTCCCCAAGAGAGTTAAAGGAAAAGATAGACAAAGGAGAGGATTTTATACTTTTAGATGTTAGAGAACCTCAAGAATATAACTTTTCAAGAATAAAAGAAAAAGATGCAATGCTTGTTCCTTTAATGAAACTACCTTCTGTTATGGATAAACTTCCTAAAGATAAACCTATATATGTTCTCTGTAGAAGTGGAAATAGAAGTCTTCAGGCTACGCTCTGGCTTATGCAAAAAGGGTTTG
>NZ_ABHJ01000257.1:0-1695 GCF_000171895.1 Hydrogenivirga sp. 128-5-R1-1 | reverse complement strand
GAGGTAAGAAATATGGCAGATTTAAAGAAATTATTGGAAATAAAGGCGTTTTGCAGCCGGTGAATTTGACAACAACGGTAATTTAGTTGCATATGAAGGAGATATTTCAGAAGAAGAAGCAGCTATGGCTGCTAAAATGTGCTGGGCTAACAATGCAATGGCAACAATGCAAACAGAAGGTTATACTGCTTTCTCAGGTCAGGAATGGGTTCCTCTTAAAGGCTGGGCATTATCTGGACCTAAATATTCTGTATGCGTAGCTGGAAATGTTGGTGTATTTGTTAAAAATGATGAAGTTTCTTTTAATGAAGTATTTCAGGCTTTGCTTTCAGCTTAAATAATAACAATGGGGCGTACTTGCCCCTAATTTAAATCAAAAGGAGAAAAGATGGCTAAATTTTTATCTGAAGAATGGATTAAACAATACGCTGACCAGTGGAACAAAAATGATAAACTAAAAGAAGGGTTGAAAAATTTTTCAGCAACAATTAAATATTATATAGAAGGGGTTAAGCAACCTCCTGTATATGTAAAGGTAGAGAAAGGTCAAGTTATAGAAGCAGGAACAGCTCCTGAACAAAAATATGACTTTGAAATGTGGGCTACACCTGAAAACTGGAAAATCTTAGCAACAGGAGAAATGGGACCCAAAGCTGCAATGCTAACAAAGAAACTAAAATTTAAAGGTTCTATGATAACTGCAATGAAATATATGACACCTTTTGAAGAAAGTTTAAAAATGATGTCCAAAATACCTACAGAGTGGTAAAGTTGAATTTAAAAGTTTTAGATTACTTATCTTCAGGGGTTATATTTGTAACCCCTGATAAAAAAATAGGTTATATAAATAAAGCAGCTTCAAAAACAGTAAAAAAGAAAGTTGGTGATAGCTGTTTTGGTTTATTTTCCACATGTAAAACTAACTGTCCTTTAGACAATGCTGAAAATCTAACCGAAGAGAATTTAAATCTTTTCAATGTAAACCTTTCCTGCTGTGAAAAAACCGTATGTCATACTATAACTCCCGTATTTGAAAATGGAAAGTTTCAGGGTTTGATTGAAGAATTTAAAGACAGTTCAAAAATTACAGAATATATAAATAAAATTAAAGAACAAAAAGAGTTTACAAATCTTATACTTGATTCTGTTATAGACGCTATCATTGTTATAGATAACAATGGAGATATTATTCATTATAATGAAGTAGCAAAAAGAACCCTTTGCAAAGAGATAGATGACATAAAAGGTTTTAACATTGAAATGCTTCTTGGTGTCGGTAAGGATAGACTTCCTGAAGAAGGTAAAAGAGAAGATATAGAAGTTGAAACTCCTGCTTATGGTAAGATTAAAGTTTCCATGTTAAATACTTCTTTAAAAAATGGTGAAGGAAGAATAATTTCATTTTATGTTTTACCTGAGTGTATGATAGATACAGATGCTTCTAAAAGTCGTATTATTACAAAAAACCCAAAATTTTCAGCTGTATTAGATATGGCAAAAACTGTTGCTGATACAACGGCAAATGTTTTAATAGAAGGAGAAACAGGAACAGGAAAAAATATTTTAGCGAAATACATACATATGATATCATCCCGTAGAGATAATCCATTTGTAAAAATAAACTGTGCTGCCATTCCTGAAAATCTCCTTGAAAGTGAACTGTTTGGATATATGAAAGGTGCTTTTACAGGTGCC
>NZ_ABHJ01000258.1:0-1695 GCF_000171895.1 Hydrogenivirga sp. 128-5-R1-1 | reverse complement strand
AAATGTTAAATGAAAGCGGGTTAAATCTAATTACTGCAGATACAATGTGGGAAGGTGCTGTTAAAGCAGTAGAAGCATCTAAAAGCCAAAATTAGTTATGAGGTAATCAATGGGCTTAGCTGATAGGTATTTACCTTATTATACGGTAGAGGAACGAAACAAATGGCAAGGTGATTGGGAGCTTATTGAAGGAATTCCCTATGCTCTTGCCTCTCCTTCTTTAGAGCATCAAAGAATAGTAAAAAACTTGCTTGTAGAAATTAATAAATATTTGGAAAACTGTGATATTAGTGAATGTGAAGTCATACCGGATGTGGATTACTATATATCAGAAGATACTGTCGTTAGGCCTGACGTAATAGTAGTTTGTGGAAGTTTAAAGGAAAAAATAACAACTACTCCTAAAATTATTTTTGAAGTCGTATCTCCTAACTCTGTAAGAATGGACGAACATATAAAATTTGAGCTTTATGAAAGAGAAGGAGTTAAATATTACTGTTTAGTTTATTCAATAGAAGACAGGAAACATATAAAAATATTTCACTTGGAAAATGGAAAGTATAGAAAAGTTTTTGAAACAATTGATGAAATATTTGAATTTTCTATAAATAGCTATAAACTCTTAGTTGATTTTTCAAAAATACTGTAAATAATAATAAGGAGGAATAAAAAAATGAGCGTATTAGTTAACAAAAATACAAAAGTAATTGTTCAGGGAATAACAGGAAGAGAAGGTTCTTTCCATGCAACCCAATGTAAAGCATATGGAACACAGGTTGTTGGCGGAGTTACTCCGGGGAAAGGAGGACAGGAAGTAGAAGGAATTCCTGTTTTTGACAGTGTCAGAGAGGCTGTTGATAACACTGGTGCAGACTGCTCTTTAATATTTGTTCCTCCACCATTTGCAGCAGACGCTATTGTAGAAGCAGTTGATGCTGGAGTAAAGACAGTTATCTGTATTACGGAAGGAATTCCTGTTAATGATATGATACCTGTTAAAAATTACATAAAGACTTACTATCCAGAAACTGTTTTAATAGGACCAAACTGCCCTGGAGTTATAACACCAGAAGAGGCTAAAATTGGAATTATGCCGGGACACATTTTCAAAAAAGGAAATGTTGGGCTTGTTTCAAGGTCTGGAACATTAACTTATGAAGCTGCTTATCAGTTAACACAAAGAGGAATAGGACAGTCAACTGCTGTAGGTATTGGTGGAGACCCAGTGCCGGGAACAGTTTTTGCTGATGTTTTAAAATGGTTCCAGGATGACCCAGAAACAGAAGCTATCGTTATGATTGGAGAAATTGGTGGAACTGCTGAAGAAGAGGCAGCAGAGTTTATAAAAGAGTATGTAACAAAACCAGTTGTTGCTTACATTGCAGGTGTTACAGCTCCTCCAGGAAAAAGAATGGGACACGCTGGTGCTATAATAGCTGGAGGAAAAGGAACAGCTGAAGAAAAATACAAAGCATTAGAAGCAGCTGGTGCTACGACTGTTAAAAATATTTCAACTATTGGTGAAGTTGTTGAGAAAGTTTTGAAAGGTTAATTTTATAAGAGGGTTTTATACCCTCTTTTCTAATATATATCATAAAATTAAATACGATTTTAAAAGAGAATAAAATCAAACAGTGTTATAAAATTACTTGATAATTTTATTAAAATAATGTTATATTAGTTTGTAAGATAATT
>NZ_ABHJ01000259.1:0-1695 GCF_000171895.1 Hydrogenivirga sp. 128-5-R1-1 | reverse complement strand
AGGAAAAGTAGTTGCCTTATCTACTGGTATTGAAAATATGGATTTGTTTATTGTTCAGGATATTATAACTTCTTACCTTGCTTATGAAAATATGGACTATTACTTTAGAGTTTTTGAGCTTGTTGCATTTAGAATAAAAAATCCTTCTGCCATAGTCGTAGCTAAGTAAGAGGAGTAAAAATGGATATAGAAATAAAAAAGGCAATAGACTATTTAAATTACAATATATCTCTTGAACATTCAGCCATAATTCAGTATTTGTTCCACGCTTATACTATTGGAGAAGAGTCCATAGAAAATGAGCTTGAAGAAATAGCAAGGGAAGAAATGAAGCATTTGAGGATGTTTGCCCATGCTGTTGTTGACCTTGGAGGAATTCCTGCTATAGATAAAAGGGCTTCCGTTTTTTTAGAAGCTCCTAACGCGGTAGAACTACTTCAGTTTGATATAGATGCAGAAAAAATGGCTATAGATGAATACTCACGGCAGTTAAAAGATATTCCAGATAAAAAAGTACAGAGAATACTTGAAAGGATAATAAATGACGAAAGTTCTCACCTGCATATTTTCAAAGGTTTACAGGAAAAAGTAAAAGAAAATATTTCAAAAAAAGGAAAAAATACCGCAGTTGATGAAAATAAACTAAAAATAGTTAAACTTTTAAATATTTATCTTCAAAAGCAGTATGAGAAAATCCTTGAAAGTCTTTATCAGTCATTTATAACAAAACATAAAAACCCACACTTAAGTGATGAGCTTGAACAAAGGGCGATTGATAAAATGAAACATTTTGGATGGGTTGCTGAAGAAGTTGCTGAAGCAGGAGCAAAACCTGATATGAGCTTGCCTTCAGTTAAAAAAATAGAAGATGAAAAGGAAATAATAAACTATCAAATAAAAGACCAGCAGGAATTTCCAGAAGAAATACAGCAGATGGCAAATGAAACAGAAGATAAGGACTTAAAATGGATTCTTGAAAGAATAGCAAAAAGGGAAATACATTACACTGATTTAGAAGAATTTTTAAGCAAACCAGATACAACAGAAAAAGATATTGCAAAAGTAATATCAGCTTTAACAGTTGGAAGTTTATTTAAAAAAGCTCAGTAAATATTTTCACATCTAAAATTCTTTGTTTCAGGTTGCAAAGTTATATGGTTTATCCCTTCTTTACGGAGGGAGTTTTCTATTTTTTTTATTATCAAATCTACAGTCTCAAGGTCTTTTTCATCTACAACAATATGCCCTGTTAGATAAAGGTCTTTGGAAGATAAAGCCCAGATGTGAATATCATGTACTTCAATAATCTCTGGGAATTTTTGAATTTTATCCTTTATTGAAGTAAGGTTTATTTCTGAAGGGGTTGCTTCCATTAAAATTCCAAATGTTTTTTTCAAAACAGGAACTGTTTCCTTTAGTATATAAAGTGAGAAAATAATTGATAATACTGGGTCAAGCCAGTATATCTGGAAAAAGTACATAAAAATTCCGCCTATAACTACGCCTAAAGAAATTAAAGCATCGCTTAAAAGATGAAGATACGCAGCTTTTATATTTAAATCTTCATCATGAACATGGCCGTGCTGATTTTCATGATTGTGATGAAATCCAAGCAAAAAAGCCGATACAGAGTTAACTATAAATGCTATACTTCCAACAATAATTACAGTCAAGCTTTCTATTGATTGTGGATAT
>NZ_ABHJ01000260.1:0-1695 GCF_000171895.1 Hydrogenivirga sp. 128-5-R1-1 | reverse complement strand
CTTGATACAATCCGTTCAACATTTGTTTCTTCTGTAGGTGAATACGTAAATGAGTTTGAAAGAAAAATAGCAAAATACACAGGAGCAAAATTCGCAGTAGCTACAGTAAATGGGACTTCGGCTTTACATACCGCTTTGCTGTTATCTGGAGTAAAAGAAGGAGATGAAGTTATAACACAACTCCTTACATTTGTGGCTACTTGCAACGCCATAAAATACTGTGGAGCAGAGCCTGTATTTGTTGATATATCACTAAAAACACTTGGTATGTCGCCGGAAAGTCTTAAAGAATTTTTAGACAAAAATGCAGAAGAAAGAAACGGATACGCATATAACAAAATAACAGGAAGAAGGATAAAAGCCTGCGTTCCTATGCATACATTTGGTCATCCTGTAGAAATAGATAAAATTATTGAGATTTGTAGTGAATATAACATAGATGTAATAGAAGATGCGGCAGAAAGTTTAGGAAGTTTTTATAAAAATAAGCACACTGGAACTTTTGGTAAGTTTGGAGTTTTAAGCTTCAATGGAAATAAAATAATAACCACCGGTGGCGGTGGAATGATATTAACAAATGATGAAGAGTTAGCAAAAAAAGCCAAACATATCACTACAACAGCAAAAGTTCCCCATCCGTATGAATATTTCCATGATGAAATAGGTTATAACTATAGAATGCCTAATATAAATGCAGCTTTAGGTGTTGCTCAACTTGAACAATTAGAAAATTTTCTTAAAATAAAAAGGAAAATAGCACAAGAATATAAAATATTTTTTGATAAAAAAGGAATAAACTTTTTTACAGAACCAGAAAACAGCTATTCAAATTATTGGTTAAATGCTGTTATCTTAGACAATAAAAAACAGAGAGATGAATTTTTAGAAATAACAAATAAAAACGGTATTCAGACAAGACCGGTTTGGACTTTAATGTATAAGCTGCCTATGTATAAAAACTGTTTTAAGACAGATACACCAAATGCAGAATATATAGAAGAAAGAGTTGTAAATATTCCAAGTGGGGTAATTTATGAGTAAAAAGCCAGAAATACTCTTAATTGGTGGTGGAGGACATTGTAAATCTGTGATTGATGTAATAGAGCAGGAAAATAAATTTAAAATAGCTGGGATAGTTGATACAAAAGAGAAAATAGGAGAAAAAGTTTTAGGCTATAAGATTATTGCTTCAGATGAAGATTTGGAAATTCTTTCAAAGGAATATAAGTATGCTTTTATTTCTTTAGGTCAAATTGATAACTGTGAAAAAAGAAAAGAACTTTTTAAAAAATGCAAAAACTTAGGATTTAATCTTCCTAAAGTAATTTCTCTTTATGCTTATGTTTCTAAATACTCTATTATAGGAGAAGGAACTATAGTTATGCATGGAGCAATTATAAATGCAGGA
The DNA here is from genome assembly GCF_000171895.1 of Hydrogenivirga sp. 128-5-R1-1. Classification (NCBI taxonomy): domain Bacteria; kingdom Pseudomonadati; phylum Aquificota; class Aquificia; order Aquificales; family Aquificaceae; genus Hydrogenivirga; species Hydrogenivirga sp. 128-5-R1-1. The sequence goes on along the minus strand of NZ_ABHJ01000260.1, from coordinate 287 downwards.
GCAAAAATAGGAAATAACTGTATAATAAACTCTAAGGCTTTAATAGAACATGATGCTGAAATAGAAGATAACTGTCATATTAGTACAGGAGCTATTATAAATGGGGGAGTAAAAGTAAAAGAATGTAGTTTTATAGGTAGTAATGCAACAACAAAACAATATATAACAATACCAAAAAATTCATTCATAAAAGCAGGGAGTATTGTTAAATGAAAACTTTTATCATAGCTGAAGCTGGAGTAAATCATAACGGTGATATAAATCTTGCTAAAAAACTTATTGACGTA
>NZ_ABHJ01000261.1:0-1694 GCF_000171895.1 Hydrogenivirga sp. 128-5-R1-1 | reverse complement strand
AGATGGATTTATGATAAACTTAAGGAAAATAAAGAAGTAAATGGAAACTTTTATGAAAACTTTATTATCTTTTTAGAGAAAATGGATAAAGATTTATCCTTAGAACGATTAAATAATACTACAGACTTAAGAAAGGTATTTAAGGAATTAACAAAAGATAAAAACTATAAGCACGAAAATGCAAATTTAGGTGAAGAAAATATTAAGAATAAGTTAGAAGAAAAACTAAACAATGGAACATCCACAGAGCATTACTGGTTTTATAAACTTGAGTATTTGCTGTGGAAAGAATTTAAAGAAAAAGATAAATATTTTAAGGTTTCAAAAAATAAAGGAGATGGAGGTTTAGAATATCCATTTGGAAATTTTGATTATTCCAAAATTAAAGATACTTACCGCTTAACCCGTAAAAATTCAATAGAGCATATTCAGGCTCAAAGTAGGGCTAACGAATGGAAAGAAGTACAAGATAATGAATGTAGTGAAAAATGCAATATAGATTGCTTTGGTAATTTAACCCTTATAAGCACACATCTTAATTCATCTTTATTGGACAAGTCTTTTAATGAAAAAAGAAACTTAATAGCCAACCAGTTAGAGAGAGGAACTATAGAAAGCCTAAAAATGCTTTTGGTTTATAGCAAATATGACAAATGGACGCCTGAAGAATGCAAAACCCACCACAATGAAATGATAGAGTTATTAAAGAATTCTTTAGAAAACTAAAGAGGTTATCATCATGCCTGTACTATCAGAAATAGAACCCCAAACAGAACAACACAGCTGGACGGATTTTAAAGTATTTATTATTGAAGAAAACTCAGGAAGATATGCAAAGCAGTTAAAAAAAGATTTAAATAATCCTAAAAACCAAGATTTAATACATGAAATAGACAAAAACTTTAATCTTGAAGATTTAAAGATTTATAAAAAAGATAAAATAATTTTCGTTATCACCAACTTTAAAGAAAACTGGCAGAAGAATGCAGTTAGAAAAATTATCAACAAATCAAGAGAAAACAAAAGCAAAATCTTGCTTATAACCTTAAATAATCCCCCCTTAGAGTTTGAAAAAGAAGTCTATACCTTCAAAGCAAAGGACGAGAACCAGCTTCTTAAAATACCAGCACTATTAATCGGAAGTGTTTACATTCCAGGACTTATATGTATTGACCCAAATGATATATACCAGTTTTTATTTAAGAACGACTATGGAAAAATTGATTATTTCTCATATGATACTTATCCAGACAGCTTAAACCAGTTTAAAAATCTTATTAATGAAAATATATCTAAACCTATCAAATCAATATTTATTCATATTGAAATATCTTATGAAAACCAGTTTGAAGATGTTGAAAATATAGTCTCAATTATGAAAGAAACATTAAATCCAGAAAATATAATCTAACGCCAATTCGGAAATTAAACTAAAATAACCTTAGTTTCCAATTTAAGAGAGAAGTTTAAATAAAAAAACTCCAGTGGCAAAATAAAGATAAAAACCACTGGAGGAAAACCAATGACATATAAAGATTATATAACAACAGTTTATGTAATTGTAGACGAGGTATTAAAGTTGATAGGACATAAACACAAAACAAATAAGCCTAAATTTTCAGATAGCGAGTTAATAACCCTTTTAGTTTATGCCACAACATTTAGAAAAGGAGAAATAAAATCTACACTAAAAG
>NZ_ABHJ01000262.1:0-1694 GCF_000171895.1 Hydrogenivirga sp. 128-5-R1-1 | reverse complement strand
TGACTGCCAGCGACGCACTGTATGTTGCAAGAACAGCTTTTTCAGTCATTAAGTTTTTAACCAATTTAAAAATATTTACAGTCCACATTTCAGTGTTTACTTTAGGAGAAAAAGCATCCCAGAAAACTGCGTCAAATTTTATATTTTCATTTTGAAGGTATTTTATAATCTCTCTTCCCTCTCCTAAAATAACTTTTAAGTTTAAGTTATTTTCATCTAACACAAAAACTTCATAAGTGTTATTTCCTATTTTTTCATTTTTAAATTCACCTTTTTCCAAAAGGCTGTAAAACTCTTTTAGATTTTCAGGAATGTTTAAAGATTTTATTCTTTCAAAGTTGTTTTTATCCTTTTCAATAGAAATTATATTTAATTTTGCATTTTTATTTACCTTTAGAACCTCTGTATAACAGACTGCCACATTATAGGCAAGACCAAAACCAACATCTAATATGTTTATCTGCTCTTTTTCTTTTGCAAGTTCTTTTACTTTTGTTGGATTAATAAATTTATGCAGGCTTTCTGTATATGCCCCTGCCTTTGTGCTGTGGTAAGCCTCGTTATACTCTTCATTAAAAAATGTTTCAGTTCCGTCTGCTGTGATTATTTTACTATCCATTCTCTTTCTATTAAGGTTTTTCCTTTCTTTATTATTTTCCCTAAAAATTTATCTCCTTTTTCAAAATATCCAACTCCTTTTGGGGTACCTGTCATTAAAATATCCCCATTTTCAAAAGAAAAATACTCTTTTGCTTTTTCAAGTATCTGGTAAGGTTTATATATCATCAGTTCTATGGTTGCCTTTTGCTTTAGCTCTCCATTTATATAAAGCTCCATTTCAAGTCCTTCTACATCACTAATTTCCACAAAATCAGAAAATACAGCAGAGTTATCAAATGCCTTTGCTTTTTCCCAAGGGAGTCTTTCTTTTTTTGCCTTTTCCTGCTCATCTACAAATGTTAAATCAATTCCAAAACCTACTGCTTTTATTTTATTTTTTATGATTAAAAATGATATTTCTCCTTCATATCTACATTTCTTATCAGGTTTTATAAGCTCTTCTGATATTGAAGAGTTTGGTTTTATAAAAAATACAATATCATTAGGCACTTTATTATTAAGTTCTTTTATATGCTCAACATAATTCCTTCCAACGCATAAAATTTTAGATGGATAAATTTCCTTTCCCTCAAATAATACTTTTTTCATTTTTCCTCCAAAGTAAGTTTGTAAGCTTCCTTTTTTGATATGCCGAATTTTTCAGAGATTATTTTCGCTATCTCTTTTGATTTAAAGCCTTCTTTTTTAAGATTTTTAATCTCTTCTTTTAAGTTTTCAATATTTATTTCTTTCTTTTCTTCTGGATGACATAAAATAACGAACTCACCTTTTAGCTTATCAGGGTTTTTTTCAAAATAACCTATTATCTGCCTTGCCGTTCCTCTTATAAACTCCTCGTGTATTTTTGTAAGCTCTTTTGCAATAACAACCGGAGAGTTTGGTAAAATTTTTTCAATAGACTGTAAAGTTTTTAAGACCCTTTTGGGACTTTCATATAGAATAAAAGTAATACTAATATTTTTGAGCCATAAAAGTATTTCTTCTCTTTTTTTGTCTTTGTTTGGCAAAAATCCAGCAAACAAAAACTTGTCAGATGGGAGACCGGAGGCAGAAAGTGCGGCAGCTCCGGCAAA
>NZ_ABHJ01000263.1:0-1692 GCF_000171895.1 Hydrogenivirga sp. 128-5-R1-1 | reverse complement strand
GAGAGAGAAGAAATAGCAAAAAGAGGTAGAGATAAGGTATTTAAAGAGCATACTCTTCTTCAAAGAGGTGAAATTTTAGGAAATATACTTGAAGATATAATAAATCAGGCTTCACAGCAGGATGTTAATGGTTCAGTAGAAGGTAATGAAGATAATGAAGAAGGGGCTTAAAAGCCCCATTTTTAATTTTTAAAATATTTTTCAATAACCTGATTTGCTACATTTTCAGGGGTAAATCCAAATTTTTCCATTAAAACATTTCCAGGTGCAGAAGTCCCAAAACTTTCAAGTCCAATTACAAGCCCATTTTCCCCAACAATTTCTTTCCATCCAAGTTTTATACCAGCTTCAACGGCAACTTTTGGTATGTCTTTAGGAATTACGCTTTCCTGATATTCTTTACTTTGTTTAAAGAAAAGCTCCCACGAAGGCATTGAAACAACCCTTGTTTTTATGCCTTTTTCTTCTAAGAGTTTTTTAGCTCCAAGACAAACGTGAACTTCCGAACCTGTTCCTATTAAAACAACGTCAGGATTTTCAACGTCTTCTAATATATAAGCTCCTTTTGATACTCCTTCTTTTATAGGATATTTTTCAGGGTCAAGTACAGGGACATTCTGTCTTGTGAATACGAGAACAACAGGAGATTTCTCTTTTATAGCTATTTTCCAGGCCTGTACAGTCTCATTTGCATCTGCAGGTCTTATTAATGTAATATCAGGCATTGCTCTAAAACTCATTAAATGCTCTACAGGTTGATGGGTTGGTCCGTCTTCACCAACGCCTATACTGTCGTGGGTATATACAAATATAGAATGAGTCTTCATTAAAGCAGCAAGTCTTACTGATGCTCTCATATAGTCAGAAAATACAAAAAATGTAGCTCCAAATGGTATTAATCCACCGTGAAGAGCCATTCCATTTACTGCAGCACCCATAGCATGTTCTCTAATTCCGAAATGTATGTTTCTGCCACCTGGAGTATCGCAATAAAAGTCTCCTTTCCCTTCCATTACAACTTTATTTGATTCTGCTAAATCTGCAGAGCCTCCTATAAAGTTTGGAAGTTTATCGGCAAGTGCATTTATAACTTTGCCAGATGCTGAACGTGTTGCAATTGGTTTTGAAGTGTCTTTAAATGTAGGTAGTGATTCTTCCCATCCTTCCGGAAGTTTTCCATTTACAAATTCTTCAAACTGCTTAGCAAGTTGTGGATATTCTTTTTTATACTCTTCAAACATTTTATTCCAGTTTTCTTCTATCTTTTTGCCCTTTTCTACAGCCTGCCTGCAGTGATTTAAGGCTTCTTCAGGTATGTAAAATGTTTTATCTTCAGGAAAACCTAAAGCTTTTTTAGTAGCTTTTGTTTCTTCATCTGATAAAGGTGCTCCGTGAACTTTTGGGCTGTCCTGTTTTGGAGAATGCCAGCCTATATGTGTTTTTATTCTTATTAATGACGGCTTTTCTTTTTCATCCTGAGCTGCTTTTATAGCTCCGTAAATAGCTTCTAAATCTTCACCATCTGGTACTGTTATTACATGCCAGCCGTGTGCTTTAAACCTGAGCTCTATATCTTCATTCCATGCTATATCCGTTGTACCATCAATAGTAATATGGTTATCATCATATAAATAAATTAGTTTTCCAAGCTTTAATCTCCCAGCTAAAGCTGCTGCTTCTGATGATATACCT
>NZ_ABHJ01000264.1:0-1692 GCF_000171895.1 Hydrogenivirga sp. 128-5-R1-1 | reverse complement strand
TGTAAAGACTTTTTCATTTTCTTCCCACAGATTTTTCCAAAAGCTATTTCCTTTATAATCCTTTCCATCTGCCTCAAGGATAATTCTATCTCCGCAAAGAGTACATCTATAAGCACCTTTTACGATATGAGGTTTTTTTATCTTTGTATCAGTGAAATAATCATAAATCTGTTCAAAACCAAGACCTTCTATGAAAGGATACTCTTCCTTTTCAAAATCAATTAGTTTATAGCTTTCTATAAATCTTCTATTCGGCAAAATTGAGGATTTTTTGTAGGATATGTAGTTATCCAAATTATCTAATGAAGCTATGTAGTTGTCTTTTTTCAGAGGAACAGCTCCCCAGATTACATTTACAAAGTTTTCAAGTTGATACTCCATAAGCTCTTTTGAGCCATTTTCGAGTTTTAAAGTAATATTTTTTGCTAAGCTTTTTAGCTTTTCTTTTATAAACTTTTCTAAATCCTGACCAATTTTTATTACTTCTTCTTTTGAACCTTCTACTGTAAATAAAATTTTATTTGGAACATTTGATATTTTTTCTTTTGTTTCTTCAAGCAAATCTTCATGAGGGAATATAAAGCTTATATTTGATTTATTTTTTAAATCTCTTACAGTTTCTTTTAATAAATTTGAAACAATAAAACTTCCAGCCCATAAATCCTGAGCCTTTCTTGATGATAATATCAGTTTTTGAACTGATGGAATTGTAAGCTGGAAAAGGTAAGTTTTAGCGTCCATTTGTACATAACCCACCACTGTTTATTAAAGTTTTTATTTTATTTAAGCCGTTTTTCCAATCGTTGTATTTTTTTGGATTATTCAGAGAACCGTTATTTTTATGGAAAAATGAAGACAAATAGATACTGCCGTCAATATAAGAAAAATTAAGAAGCGAGTATTTATGAAAGTTTCTAATACCACCATCTATAAAAAATCTTATGCTATGGTCTTTTTCTATTTTGTGTATTATCCCCTTATAAAAATTTTCAAGAAAATTTTCCCAGTTGTTAACATGGCAGTTATCCAAAACCTTTTCTATATAAAAATTCTTTTCCTTACCATTTCTGAAGGAAAAAGTCGGAAAAGCAGGTAATAGAGTTTTTTTCTTTTCATACAATCCAGAAGTATTTGATACAAAGGTTTTTATTTCATTTACCAAATTTTCAATATTTTCAACCTTTTCACTTTCTATAATCATGTTTCCGAAAAATCTATTTTTTCTAAATCCAGTACCGAAGAATAACGATAGTTTAAGGAGATTTTTCAGAAAGTTTTTATATTCTTTTACGTTTACTTTACCAAAAGGAATGTTTCTTATTAAAATTTCCAGATTATAATGGCTGTCAGGAAGAACTGCTGTTAAGGGATTATTTTTACTCCAGCTTTTATGGGGAAGATGAGATAGTTTTCCAGTTTTTAATTTGTGATTTTTAATTATAATTCTAAAAGATGCTTTTTTTTGTGTACTTCCAAAAATACTTTCCTCAAACTGTTTTAAAATTTTTAAGTCTTGTTTTAATTTATCTTCAGGAAAATGTACTATAAATGAACCAGCTACTGCCCTAAACCAGTACCTCATTAAACCTTTTATTTCTGATGGGCGAATATCATCGCTTTGACCGAAACCTCCTCCCATAATAGTTGGAGTTATAACTTTAATAAGCAAATCTGTACTTTCCATTACTCCCT
>NZ_ABHJ01000265.1:0-1690 GCF_000171895.1 Hydrogenivirga sp. 128-5-R1-1 | reverse complement strand
TTCAAATGATGAAGTAAGGTCAATTATAAATGCAATAGGTACAGGAATTGGTCTTCCAACAGAGTCAGATGAAGAAGGGTTTGATATATCTAAACTCAGATACCATAAAATAATACTTATGGCAGATGCTGATGTAGATGGTTCTCATATAACTACACTTTTATTAACATTGTTTTATAGATATTTCCCACAACTTATTGAAAATGGATTTTTATATATTGCACAGCCTCCGCTCTATAAACTGAAAAAGGGAAGGACAAATATATATGTAAAAGATGATGAAGAACTCGCAAGGATAATAATAGATTTTGCACTTGATGAGATTGAAGTTGTAGACAAGAAATTGACAAAATCTCAGCTTAAAAATCTTGTTAAAAAAGCAAAAGAGTATAAAGATTTAAGGGAAAGTCTTATAAAGAGAAGAGATGCAAAAATTATAGATGCTTTAATATCTTTAAAACTTTCTGAAGATGACCTTCTATATGAAGAAAAAACTAAGGAAATTGTTGATAAACTTAAAAATGTAATTACTGAATATGAAATTTACTATGAAAAAGACCAGATAGAAGGAGATTTTGATATTGTTTTTGACAAAAAAGAAAATTTTGGTGTTTCAACATTAAGAGTAGATACCGGGCTTTTGACCTCTTATGCTTACAGGAGAATTCTGGAAATAGAAGAAGAATTTAAACAGATTGTTGGTGAATTTCCAGTCAATTTAAAAATAAAGGGAGAAAGTGTAAATATTAACCATATTGAAGAGTTTTTTGATAAAGTTTGGGAAACTGGAATGCATGGTGTGAAATACAAAGATATAAAGGTCTTGGTGAGATGAACCCAGAGCAACTCTGGGAAACCACAATGAACCCAAAAACAAGAAGATTAATGCAGGTAACGTTAGAAGATGCTGCCCTTGCTGATGAAGTATTTTCTATACTTATGGGTGAAAAGGTGGAACCACGAAAAGAGTTTATAATGAAATACGCTAAAGAAGTTAGAAATCTTGATGTGTAAAAGGGGCTTTCGGCCTTTTTTAAATTTTTCTAATATCTATATATTCTCCAGAAGGAAATTCTTTTTTTAATTTTCCTAAAATATTAAATATTTTTTCTGCAGCCTCTAAAGGAGTTTGTTTTGAAGATTGTTTTAATCTTTTTACTGATGGAAACTTTTTTTCATCTACATTTTCTAAAATATAATTAAGCATAGGTGTTAATACAAGCCCGGGGGCTAAAGCTGTTATATGAGTATCAGGCATTTCTCTTGAGTAAAGTTTTAAAAGTATATTTAACGATGCCTTTGATATTGAGTATCCACCCCAACCTTTATTTGCATTTACAGAAGCTCCAGAAGATATACCTATTATCTGATTAACCTTTATCCCTTCATTTATAAAAAAGTCTAAAATAACCTTGTTAGCCCAAACATTTACGGTCATTACTTCCTGTATTTTGTAAAGACTTGTTTTGTTTATCTCTTCTATATCTCCTAAAATTCCTGCATTTAAAATCACAAGGTCTATTTCTTTAACATTTAACAACTCCTTTATACATTTATAAATACTTTCTACAGCTTTTAAATCACATTTTATAAAATTTATTTTCTTTTCAAATTCTTTTGGTAAATGCCTGCTTAAAGCATAAACCTTATATCCTTTGTTTAAAGCAACTTCTACAAAAGCCTTCCAAGA
>NZ_ABHJ01000266.1:0-1686 GCF_000171895.1 Hydrogenivirga sp. 128-5-R1-1 | reverse complement strand
GTCAACTAAAATATTAAGCTTTCCAACAGTTAAAAGATGGCAAGAACCTGTAACTATTTCTGCTGCTCCGTAAGACCTGATTAATACACTCAAGCTATCTACCCTCCTTTAGATGATAAAAACCATTTGAAAAAGTTTAAAATTTTATAAAATTAACTTAATATTAATTCAAAACAGTTTTTGAGGCAATTAATGAAAAATTTGAAAGTGGCATTTACAACTCTTGGCTGTAGAATGAACCAGTTTGAAACTTCAGCCCTTGAGGAAAAATTTAATGAAAAAGGTTATGAGATAAAATCCTTTGATGATGTGGCAGATATTTATGTTGTAAACACATGTACAGTCACAAACGACGCAGATAGAACTTCAAGGAAGGTTTTAAGACAGGCAAAAAGAAGAAATCCAAATGCAGTTGTAGTAGCAACAGGCTGCTATGCACAGGTAAAACCTGAAGAACTAGCTAAAATAGAAGAGGTTGATATTGTAATTGGAAATTCCCATAAAACTGCAGTTTATGAAATAGTTGAAAACTATTTAAATGAAAAAAATCAGGACAAGGTATTTATTGACAACATTTTTAGACAAAATGAATTTGAGACTTTTCAGATAAGTACTTTCTACGAAGGGGCAAGACCAATTTTAAAAGTTCAGGAAGGATGCAACAGCTTTTGTTCATTTTGTATAATCCCTTTTGCAAGGGGAAAAGTAAGAAGTGCAAAAATAGATGAAATAGAAAAGCAGGTAAAGATTTTAGTAGAAAACGGCTTTAAAGAAGTAGTTTTAACAGGAACTCAGCTTTCACAATACGGATACGACCACAAAGAAGGATATTTGTACAACCTTTTAAAAAGACTTATAAAAATTGATGGTCTTTACAGAGTAAGACTTTCGTCTATGGGAATTAACGAGATAGACGAAAAACTTTTAGATTTAATAACATCTGAGGAAAAAATAGCTCCTCATTTTCACCTTTCACTTCAGTCTGCAAGTGATAAGGTTTTAAAAGATATGAAAAGAAACTACACATTAAGTCAGTATATAAAAGTTGTTAATGAAATAGTTAAACGCCGTCCTGATACTGCTGTTGGAACAGATATAATAACAGGCTTTCCGACTGAAACAAGAGAAGAATTTGAGAAAAGCCTAAAAGTCATAGAAGAGCTTCCTTTTGCTTATATACATGTTTTTACTTACTCCCAAAGGGACGGAACGTCTGCAGTTAAATTTGGAGATAGAGTTCACCCTAAAGAGAAAAAAGAAAGGACAAGAATTTTAAGGGAAATATCTGAAAGAAAAAATTATGAATTTAGAAAAAAACACTTAAATAAGAAATTGGAAGTTTTAATAATAGGAGAAAAAGAAGGTAAAAAAATTGGACTTACAGGAAACTACATACATGTAAGATTTAATTCAGATAAAAATATAAACCAATTAGCTTATGTTAATATATTAAATATAGGGAAAGAAAGAGAAGAAAATTATGCAGTAGAGGTGAAAAGATGAGAATAAAAGTGTTATTATCCATAGTATTATCAATATTTGTACTTTCCCATGCCTATGAAGAAAATGTACTAATAGGCAAAGACGCTCCAAACTTTACAATGCTTGATGAGAGCTGTCCTTATATGCCGAGTGAAATTTATTACAAAAAAGACGGTAAATGGGTAAAAAGATGTAAAGAATTAA
>NZ_ABHJ01000267.1:0-1685 GCF_000171895.1 Hydrogenivirga sp. 128-5-R1-1 | reverse complement strand
GGGGCCTAATGCAGATGGGTCGTTCAAGTTTTGTAACATCTGGATAAGACCAATCAATGTTCCTATCATACCGAAAGCAGGGAATAATTCTCCTAAAGCCTCCCAGATAGCAACTTCTGTAGATAAATCCTGGTCTATTTTCATAAGGGCTGTATCTGCATTACTTTTGATTTCTTCAATATCCTGACCATCTATAAGCATTCTCATTAAATCCCCAAAAAATGGGTCTTTTTCATAGAAATTATCAATATCTGATTCCAGTGCCAGAATTCCATTTTTCCTTGCTTTGTTAACCACATCAACCAGAAAATCTATATGCTCAACAGGGTCAGGAAGACCGGGTTTAAAGGCTTTTAGAACAGCTTTGAGGCCGTTTATCATTTCTTTAAGGGGATAGGATGCAAGGGATGCTGCAAGTCCTCCACCTACAACTATAAGTAATGAAGGTATATTTACGAAAGCAAGGGGACTACCACCTAAGGCTATTGAGATTACCAGTAGAAGCGTCGCACCAACAATACCAATGACCGTGGCTATGTCCAAGGTTATCCTCTCTATTCAAATAGTTTAAGTCTTTTGTATTCCTTAAGTAATTTCTGTTGCTCGGCCTGAACGAATTTTATAATAAAGTTTTTATTTTCACCCTTAAGGTCTTTGAATTCTGCCCCGTAACATATGTTCTTGCCCATTTCCCTTATATTTTTAATAACTGCCTGAACAGGTATTTGGGCATCTTCAAACTCAAGCACAAGATTTATCTCTGCCCCAATATTCATTTTCAAATTCCGTGCTTCTTTTATTGGAATACAAAAACCTACTCCGTCAATACTAATATCGGTTGTTTGAACTCTTTTTTACCTTATTTCCGTTAATGTCGTAAGTCTCTAAAATTAAAGGAATTTCTTTTTTGACCCGGAAATCTTTTCTCCTTTGAATCTGAAGGAATTTAAATGTATGGGGGATTTTTATTATGTATTTTCCATCTTCTTCAAAGATTTCCTCAATATTACCATCAATTAGATATATTGCATCATCTTCCCTTATAAATTTTATTTTCACATTATCTCCTTCTTTAAAAGGAAAAGGAGGTTTCTGGTCTATAAGATACCAATACATATATTTTTCATCCTTATCATAAAGGGCAACGGGATAGGTTCTATTTTGATACATAAAGTTTCCAGTCTGGAAAAGGTCTATATCTTTGGTTGATATAAGAGGCATGAATGGCGGTATTTTGTCAAATCCTAATTTTTTACGCATATTTTTTATAAGTTTTTCATCAAAATCAGGATTGTCTTCTATGTATGCCTGAACTACCTTTTCAAATGGTGCTTTATATTCAAGAACAAGAAATGGGTCCTTATGGGTTTTATGGGAGTATTCCCAGAGAATTTCCAGCTCTCGTCTTGTTAAACCATAAGCTTCTCCATTTCTAAAAAATAATCTTTTCATATATCTCTGGGAGATAAACTCCTCAAATTTCTCCCAGAAAAACAGAAAAAAAGCAATTAAAACAAAAATAAGGACTACTATAAAAACTGCTATCAGATTAACATGCTCTATTGTTGTTCTAAATGCATCAACAACAATATTTACCCTTTCATCCACATTTTACTCCAGACTGGTAAGAAATAGGTTTTTAACTATTTCGTAATTTCCTGAATTTTCTCAACAACTTCCTTTAT
>NZ_ABHJ01000268.1:0-1684 GCF_000171895.1 Hydrogenivirga sp. 128-5-R1-1 | reverse complement strand
ATTAGCAGAAAAATAAATACTTCAAACGAAAGCGAATGGCTAAAAAACGTAATTATAAACATATCTACCGTAAGTATAAAAGACAAAAAACATGAAGATATAAAAAAACAGCTTATATTTAGAATAATACCAAGGTATAATTTCCATCATGATTTTATTCCCGCAAAAGCCAAATTAAAACCTGATAACTCAATAGAAAAATCACAGGTTTTAAGCTTAAATAACTTAATAATTAATCCTAACAGAGACTACGTATCACAAACAGATAAAGAAATTATCAGCCTTTTAGAAAGTATTTCTTTTTTTGGAAATATTAGGAAAGAACACATTGTTTACAACGTTATATTAGAACGACTAATTCAGCAAAAAAAACTTTATTTCAATAACCATATTTATCCAATAAAAGAGCTCAAAAATAAAAAAATTAAAGTTTATTGGGAAAATGTAGGAGAAAAAAACAAATTAAATATTAATATAAACATAAAAAATATAATTGTTGCTCACGACATATATGAGTATTCACCTGACGAGAATGTCTTCTATAAAATAGAACCTCAAGTAAATAAATATATTTTAAAACTGCTTTCAAATTCAGTACCTTTAGACAAAGAAAAAGCTTCCAAACTTTACTTTACTTTGAAAGATGCTGGATTTGACGTTGAACAACTCCCATTTGTAGAAGAGATTGAGATAGAAGATACACCTGTACCTGTTTTGAAGATTAATTATAATAGAGCAAATGGAATTGTAGCTGTAGAATTCAAAATCAAATATAAAAATTACTATTTTAATCCTCTTAACGAGGAAAAAAGCATCATTTATGAAAATACAAAGAAGATAACTATTAAAAGAAACTTAAAAAAGGAGAGAGAATATAAAGAAAGAATTAATAAAACATCCTTAAAAAATGACTTTTTTGCAGGTAGTAAATACATTTTTAATCTGAACAACATTAATATTGAAAATTTTTATAAATTTGTCAGTGAAGACATCATTCAACTTAAAAATGAAGGCTGGGAAATACAACAAACAGAAGAGCTTCCTACCATTGAAGATACAGAAATTAGAACAGATATAGAAGAAAAAGATAACTGGTGGTTTGATGTATCTCTAAAAGTTAGATTTGAAGATAAGGAGGTAAACCTTTTACCTATTTTAAAAAATATATTACAAAACTATGATATAAAGAAACTACCCCAGACTATATTCGTAAAATACGACGAGAATAAAATTTTAAAGATTAAAAAAAACGACATAAAACCACTTATAAATACAATATTAAATCTATACAATAAGGAAAATGAAGATAACTTAAAAATATCAAGAGCAGATTTACATTTAATAGATGATGAACTTATAATCAACAAAAATATCAAGAATATAAAGAAAAAATTAACTAATTTTAAATCAATAAAAAGAATATCCCAACCTAAAGAACTAAATGCAAAGCTAAGAAAATATCAAGTTGAAGGTATAAGCTGGATAAACTTTTTATATGAATATGGATTTAATGGAATTTTAGCTGATGATATGGGACTTGGGAAAACAGTACAGGTATTAGCATTCCTTCAATATTTAAAAGAAAACAAGAAATTAGATAAACATTCTCTAATAGTAGTTCCTACAACATTAATATCAAACTGGGAAAAAGAAATAGAAAGATTTACACCTACTTTAAGATATT
>NZ_ABHJ01000269.1:0-1683 GCF_000171895.1 Hydrogenivirga sp. 128-5-R1-1 | reverse complement strand
TACTGTAAAACCTGGACATCTTTGGCTAAATGCAGGGTCCCCAGTTGCACAATTTAAAGCCCATGCTCTTGTTTGTCCACCAAATCCGCATAAGTCTGCAGTTGGCTGTGTAGTTGTAAAAAAGACAATATTATTAGATATTGAAGGGTCTGATATATTTCTTTCTTTAAGATATATAGTATTTCCAAGGTCAAGGTCTATCATCCATGCTCCTTGAGTTTTATCAGCTATATTTTGACATGCTAAATTTTGTGTTGCTGCATGTACTGGATTTATAGTTCCAGTTGGACAGTTATTATTCTCATCACACAAGAACGGAACCCCATAAAGTGCATTTTGACTCTGGTCATCATCTGTTTTATAAAAATATCTTCCTGTTCCAAAATAAAGAAACCATTTGTTAAAACATTTACCTGCAACTATTGGTGCCACTACAGGATTATTAGCAAAACTGAGCAAAGTTTCATCAAAATCCCAATTGTTTGGGTTTGTATCTCCTGTCCATATTTTTAGAACTCCACCTTTTGCAGTTGCATTTCCAACCTTCCTGGAATATCCTAAAAACACATAATCAGTCTGACCGTCTTCATTCACATCCAATCCATTATTAAAAAGTCTTCCTCCAAAGGAGTTTGAGAAGTTTTGACCTAAGTCTTTATCAAGTAATAAATTTCCTGTTGTCAAATCCAGAACAAATATATGTAAATTTTGAGATGTATATCCATCATAAGATGTTGGACCTGAAGCAAATAACACAAAGTACTTCCAGTTTCCAGCACTGTCTTTTCTTTTTATATAAGCAGGACCTGAATATGTAAAACCTAAGTTTGGATTTGTAAATTCCCACAAAAGTTTTGGATTATTTATATCTGTTACATCAAGAGCATAATATTCTGATAACCCTACACAACTACTATTATTTTTACAGGTATCTGGTGGTGGATTTACACAGTTTGTTCCACTACAACTACATCCTCCTCCAAGTCTTAGACCTCCAATTAAAACTATTTCCTGGGTTCCATCATTATCATAATCAACATTTATTAAATAAGGAGCTAAGTCGTGTATATATAAATGACAGTAATTAGGGTCTGCCAAATATCTTAAATAAGGAAGTGCATGTTTTGGAATAAATGCCCAGAGTTCTTTCCCTAAATTTGTACCTGTTAACTTGGCAACATAGCTTCCTGTTAAACTTTCAACTTTTCCAGCTTCAAAAGCATGTAGCATTCCATCATTGGAAGCAGTAAATATTACACCATGGATTAATTTACCGTTCTGGTCTTTATAATATGCTATTTTAGGAGAAGAATAAATAATATCTGCTAATTTCCAAACATCTCCACTGCTATTTACTTTCCTACTTCTACATCCAGGAATATCTTGACCTCTAATATAATTAACAAGATTGGTATAATTAATGGTATTTCCGTTTATTAAACAGGCAGGAAATTCTGAAACATCCGTTCCTAAAAAGCTTTGGAAATTAGCTAAATTTGAAACAGTAAATTCTATTAATGAATTGCTGTTATCTACTGTATATATCACCCTATCAGAAGCCTGTCTATTTTTCAGCTGTTCTCCTGCTTCCCATAAATATTTAACTTCGTCTAAAGAAGAATACTCTGGGAAAATTTCAGTTCCTTTTGTACCATTAGTATTTGATGAAAACGGTGAATTTTA
>NZ_ABHJ01000270.1:0-1683 GCF_000171895.1 Hydrogenivirga sp. 128-5-R1-1 | reverse complement strand
CTATGTATTTTGCAGTTATTACATTTCCAGTTGGTGTAATTTCCTCAGGCGACAAGATGCCTTTATTTATAAGTTCTTTTCTAAACCATTTGGATGGGTCATTTATATCTGGCGGAACTGCTAAATATCCCCCCTTTGTTGAAACAACTGTCTTTTCTCTTCCAACTTCCTTTAAAACTTTTCCAACAACAATTTCACTTCTCATATTTCGGTAGTTTATGGCTGTGTCAATAACATTAATACCTTTTTCTATACCAAGCTTTATAGTTTCAAAGTAGTTTTTATCTGTTTCTTGATTTGGATTTCCAATGTATGTACCTATACCTATTTCTGATAATTTATATTCTCTAAAATCTTTGTATCTCATTTAAATCTCCTTTTTAATAAATTTTTAACAATATCTTCTTTTAGTAAAATTAAAACTCCAAAATAAACAAAAATAGCCAGTAAAATACCTGAAAATACAAGTACAAAGCTATTATTTATAAAAGGCTTTAATGCGTAAATGGCAACAGCCATAAAAAAAGAAGCTATTGATGATTTAAAAAATGTAATTAAAAAAGCTTTTTTATTAATAAATCCATCATAAAAATAGTAAAGATAAATCAGATTAATAATTCCTGCAGTAGATGATGCAAGTGCAAGACCAAAAACTCCAAAATTTAAAATAAAAACGAAAACAACTGCAAATAAAATACTTCCTAAAATTCCTGCTATAGTGGAGTAGAGAGGTGTTTTGACATCTTCTTTTGCAAAAAATGCACTTTTAAATGGACGGGTAAGTGTATAAAACAAAAGTCCAACAGCATATCCAATAAGTGCCTGATATGTATAGTTTGTATCAGTTTGAGAAAACTGCCCCCTCTGGAAAAGAATCTCAATTATTTCTTTGCCAAGAACTATCATACCGATAGATGCAGGTAGAGATATTACAACAGCAAGCCTCAGTCCGTTATTTAAATCTTTATCAAAAGCATTTTGGTTTTTTTCTGCATAATATTTAGATAAAGAAACTAAAAGAGCATTTCCAAGACCTACTGCAAATACACCTATTGGAAGCTGAAAAATCCTGTTTGCATAATAAAGATAAGATATTGCCCCTGCCATTATTAATGAAGCAAGAATTGTATCTACAACAAAACCAAACTGACTGACACCAAATGAAGCAAAAGCAGGTAAAAGTCTGTTTAATGTAGTTTTGATTTCATCAATAAACTTAAAGGAAAAACTTATTTTAAACCCTTCTTTTTTAAAAAGAAAAAAAGTCAGCAGTACCTGCAGAAATCCTCCAAACAAAGCTCCAAAAGCAAGAGAATATATTCCAAAATGTGAAGACAAGAAAAAAGCAAAGGCTATAAATGAAAGATTTAAAAGGGCAGGAGAAACTGCCGGAATAAAGAATCTATCTTTTGTATTCAAAACAGCAGTAAAAAATGAAACAATGCCGATTAATACAAGATAAGGGAATACAATCTTTACAAGATTAGAAGCAGTTTCTAAAATCTGCGGATTTTTTGAAAAACCGGGGGCTAAAACCAAAATTAGTATTTTAGAAAAAATAACAGCAAAAAAAGTAATAATAGAGAGAATTAAAACATAATAAGAAAATAAAGAAGATACATAATTTTGTGCTCTGTGTGGATGTTCGTTTTTTAATTTTGTATAAATTGGTATAAATGCTGC
>NZ_ABHJ01000271.1:0-1682 GCF_000171895.1 Hydrogenivirga sp. 128-5-R1-1 | reverse complement strand
ACTGATATAGTACTGCCTGTAATGACAAATTATAGATATATAATGAAGTTCATATATGCAAAAACACGAGAATTAATAAAGTATATGCTTCCCGTATAAAAAAACATTGACAAAATTTTGCCTTTACTGGAAAAAAAATTTGAAAAATTTGAAATTAAAAATAACATATCAAACTTAAATTCATTGCTAAATTTTAAAAATAACGTGGCTTTCTTTGTTTTTCCCTTTAAAAACATATCTTTTTTTGAAAAATGGAAACTAAAAACATATTTTGAGAAATCAAAAAAACCATTTTTAGTTGCAAAAGGATACAGCTCCTACAAAACTATCGCTGTTTTATTAAACTCACCAGACCCTGCATATACCTTAGAAGTTGGTATAGAAATTTCAAGACTTTTAAAAGTAAAGCTTATTACCTTTTACTGTATTATGCCAAAAGAACTCAGGACAGAAGAAGAAGAAAAAGAACTTGAAAATGTCAATAAAATTATTACAGATTTTGAAAATATTTATAAAACAAGTATGAATTTTAAAATTCTTGAAGGAAATCCGGTAAAAGAAAGTTTAAGTTATTTAAAGGAATTCAATTCAAGTTTACTTGTTATGTCTTACAAAAGAAGACATATATCATTCTTTGACCCACACGCTCATTATTTAATTGTAAAAAAATGCAAATGTTCTTCATTCCTAATACCAATAGAGGAAGCAAATGACTGAGCTTGAAGCTATCCTTTTGCTTGTGGTATCAATAGGAGCATTTATTATGCCTTTTATAAGCAGTAGGCTAAATCTTCCTTCTCCTGTTGCTGAAATAATTTTTGGATTAATAATTGGCTTATTTTTTTCAGACGTATTTCATAAAACAGAAGTTGTAAGATTTTTAGGTGAACTTGGATTTATTATATTAATGTATTTGGCAGGACTTGAAATAAATTTTGAAAATATAAAAAAGCTTTCTTTAAAAAGTAAACTTATATATATATCCGTAATTTGCCTAATTATTATTTTCTCTATTATATCAGTAAACTATCTAAACATTCCCAACATATATAGTTTAGTAATACTTACTACTGCAATAGGTCTTTTATTTCCTGTATTAAAAGACTCAAACATCATATCTACTAATTTTGGTCAAACTCTCCTTATTATAGGAAGTATAGGAGAAGTAATAAGCTTAATTTCAATAACTATATTTTTTGTTATTTACAAATATGGTTTATCTAAAGAAGCCTTTATCCATTTACTTGAAATATATTTATTCTTTTCTTTTGCGTATATTTTACTTAAATTATTCAAACTTTTTATATGGTGGTTTCCTGACAAAATTCCTGTTTTTTTGAAGAGCAAAGGAGCTACAGAAACATCTGTAAGGGCAAACTTTGTAAATATGTTTATATTTGTTGCACTGGCAGCACTTCTTGGTCTTGAGCCTATAATTGGTGCATTTTTTGGTGGACTTTTATTCTCAGTAATATTTAAGGAAAAAGAGCAGGTTATTGAAAAACTATCCTCTTTTGGTTATGGCTTTTTAATTCCTATATTTTTTATAGATGTTGGTTTAAGATTTAACTTAATTGAATTGCTTCAAATAGATATTGTATACAACGCAGTTTTACTCAGTATACTGATGTTAACTGTTAGATTCTTGCATCTACTGTTTATTATTTACACATTTTTCTTTA
>NZ_ABHJ01000272.1:0-1681 GCF_000171895.1 Hydrogenivirga sp. 128-5-R1-1 | reverse complement strand
GCCTGTAGGACCTGTAACAAGGACTATTCCCTGTGGTTTCATAAACTGCTTTTCCAGTTCTTTTAGAACATTTTCCTCAAATCCCAGATTTTTTAGATTAAACAGGGATATATTTTTACCTAAAACTCTTATGACTACATTTTCACCATAGGCAGTAGGCACTGTTGATACCCTGAGGTCATATTCTTCATCAAAAAATGTATGAGAAAACGAGCCATCCTGCGGAAGCCTTTGTTCTGCAATATCCATTCCTGCAAGAACTTTTATACGGGACACAATAGGATTATGTATCTCTTTAGGAATTGCATAGTAATGTTTCATAATACCGTCTATTCTGAAAAATATATGTGATGCCAAATCTTCAGGGGATATATGGATATCTGTTGCCCTGTCTATAATAGCATTGTTCAAAATAAGTTCTACAAATCGTGGGACTTCCGTTCCAAGTCCACCTGCTTTTGCCCTTTCTATAAGCTCTTTTATTTCTTCATCAATCGGTTTTTCCAGTAAAAAATATTGAATTTCTATGGTTTTCAGAAGTGTTTCTGTATCAGCTACGTAGATTTCTATTTCTTTGTCTGTAACTCTTCGGACTATATCAATGGCATTCAAGTCATAGGGATTAACCATTGCAAGATATAATTTATTACCCTCTACCTGAAAAGGTATAACCTGAAACTGTTTTGCCAGATTTTTGTCTATTAGTCTGAGAGCTTCTTTAGAAGGAGGATATTGGGAAAGGTCAATGTAAGGTTTCCCAGACTGGTATGCTATAGCTTCTGCTACTTCTCTTGGAGATACAAAGGAGAGTTTCTGGAGTATTTCCCCAAAAAGCCCTCCTACAACCTGTTGAACCTCCAGGGCTACCTGTATTTGTTCCTCTGTTATATAGCCTAGCTCCTTAAGGAGCTGGCCAAGTGGTTTACGCTGCATTTTTAGAAATTAATCCATACATCGAGATATCCACTGTTTGGATAACTATCTCCATTGCACGCTGTTCCTCCATATCTTGCCATTGAACCTGTAGTGCATTTTCCATCATCTATGGCTCTATCTAATGCAGCTGCAGCATCAGCTTCAAGATGTCTCAGAGTAATCCATAATCCACTTCTTTGTTGTCCACCAACAGTATATGTTCCAGTGAACATATCAAGTTGACCACCAAAAATATGATGGGGTGTCATAGTCGCAGGATTTGTGTCTGTCGGATCGCCACTAATGATATTTGCAAATCTTAAATGTCTCCATATTAAACAAGATTCTTCATTTGCATCTGTGCAATATCCACCTTCAACAAGGCCATTACCATTTCCTGCAGGAACACTCCATCTCGCATTTGCACTTGGGTCATCTCCTGGATAGTATCCATACTTATCATAATATGTATAAAAAGCAGCCATCATCTCTTTTACCTGATTTTGAAGCCTTTTTACTTTTGCGTTAAATATTAATTGTTGCCCCTTCAACACTGCCCCAAGAATAATTCCAATAATTACAAGAACAATAGCAAGTTCTACCAAAGTAAAACCTTTTTGTGAGGTTCTTTTCATAATTATTACCTCCTGCTGTTTTTTAATAATTTTTCATTTATACATTTTCCATTATCGTCCCATTGTTTAATTTTTTCAATATTAACCGAATATTAACTTTTATAAGAAGAAATATACTGCTAAAATGAATA
>NZ_ABHJ01000273.1:0-1676 GCF_000171895.1 Hydrogenivirga sp. 128-5-R1-1 | reverse complement strand
AACAGGCATTAAAATTAATTTTATATCCATTTTTTCCTAAAAGATTATAAAATTATGAGTAAGATTTTATCATTTTATATGTCTGGAAAAAATAAATAAAATTGATTTACATATAGTAAGCAAATTTAATCATAGGACTCGTTATATCTTGCACTTTGGAGTGGATGTTGAATGGAATGAAATACTCTTTAAAAGATAAGGCTTATAATGTAATATCCCAACTTGAAAAAATATTAAAAACATAGAGGTGGTTATGTATTTTTAAAAGCATATATTAAAATTTTAATTAAAACTTATCATTTGGAGAGAAAGATGGATTTCAAACTTGCAAGTATTGAAGAAGCCATAGAAGATATAAAAAATGGAAAAATGGTAATAGTCATAGATGACCCAGATAGAGAGAATGAAGGCGACCTTGTAATGGCTGCCGAAAAGATAACACCTGAGGCTGTAAACTTTATGGCAAAAGAAGGAAGAGGTTTAATTTGTCTATCTTTACTACCAGAAAGATGTGAGGAGCTCAATATTCCACTTATGACAAATGAAAATACAGACCCTAAAGGAACAGCTTTTTGTATATCAATAGATGCTCATCCAAAATTTGGAACAACAACCGGAATATCTGCCCATGATAGAGCTATAACAATAAAACATGCTGTAAGTCCTGATGCAAAACCTCAGGATTTTGTAAGACCGGGACACGTTTTTCCTCTTATGGCAAAACCGGGAGGAGTTTTGGAAAGAACAGGTCATACAGAAGCATCAGTTGACCTTGCGAAATTAGCAGGTCTTTATCCTGCCGGAGTTATATGTGAAATAATGAAAGAAGATGGAACAATGGCAAGGCTTCCAGATTTAATAGAATTTGCCAAAAAACATGACCTAAAAATAATAACCATTGCGGATTTAGTACATTACAGATTAAAAAAAGAAAAATTAGTGGAAAGACTTGCAGAAGCACATCTTCCTACAAAATTTGGAACTTTCAAAATATACGGCTACAGAAATAAACTTGACGGAAGCGAACATGTAGCACTTGTGATGGGAGAAATTAAAGAAGATGAACCTGTGCTTGTAAGAGTACATTCAGAATGCCTAACAGGAGATGTTTTTAGCTCATTAAGATGCGACTGTCAGTCTCAACTCCACAAAGCCCTTGAAATGATAGCAAAAGAGGGGAAAGGTGTACTTGTTTATATGAGAGGACACGAAGGAAGAGGTATAGGTATTATAAATAAAATAAAAGCTTATAACTTGCAGGAAAAAGGATACGATACTGTAGAAGCAAATCACAAGCTTGGATTTAATACAGACCTTAGAGACTTTGGAACAGGAGCGCAAATACTTCTTGATTTAGGCGTTAGAAAAATGAAACTTATGACAAATAATCCAAGAAAAATAGTTGCATTAGACGGTTTTGACCTTGAAATAGTAGAAAGAGTCCCTATACAAATAGAGCCCAATCCTTTTAATGAAAAATACATATTTACAAAAAGGGATAAATTAGGACATTTTTATCATGTTGATAAAAAAGATTAGTCCCTTATTTGTTTTTTTCTTTTTAATTTACGGATGTAATTCAAACAGCAAAATATGGACTGTTTTCAGAGAAGAAGACCTGCTTGAACATCCACCAGCAAAAAGATGTGCAGACTGCCATTTAGATATTTACAACC
>NZ_ABHJ01000274.1:0-1676 GCF_000171895.1 Hydrogenivirga sp. 128-5-R1-1 | reverse complement strand
TTGAGGTTTTAAATCTTCAATAACAGACATTTGTGTTCCTATTCTTGAACGGGCAGCAGAAACTCCGTTAAATCCTTTATCAAATGTTTCAAGTATTGATGAAACACTGCCAAGTCTTTTTGATAAAGCTCCAGAGCTGTCAGAAACTGTTATTGGAATTGAAGCATCATTTTTAGCCACAAGACCAAGTCTATAAACGCCGTCTTTATCCTGAAATACAAATGCTTGAACGTATTTATTTGTTGGGTCTGTATTTATTGCATTTACCAATTCGCTAAGAGTAGAAGGATTTGGAGTAGTTGTATCCCCGTCATAATTGATATTTAAAGTATAACTACCGTAGTTTATAGTTAAGGTGCCACTTTCAGTAGCTCCTACTAAAGCGTCATTTGGATTACTGTATCCCATGTCTGATAAATATCCATGCAGTTTATAAATGTCCCCGCTGTCTATAATTTGAATAATATCGTCTAAAGCTTTTACAACACCTATTTTATTACTTACCTCAGTTATGTCTACATTTCCATCTGCATTGGTATCATTCCATACGCCAGATTTTATTGTTCCCAGATAATCTATACCATTAAAGGTAGTGTTAAGTTCAACACCTTTTGATATAGGAACTTTTGTTTCAAGGGTTTGTCCCTGATATATACCCTGTGTATTAAACGGGTCTATCTGTGCATTTACTCCACCAAATATCCTTGAATTTCCAACTGATACATTTGCCTGTTTGATTATGTAATTTCTAACACTTTGAAAATAATCTCTTAGTATATTTGCATCTTCTGCGTCCATTACACCTGTATTTAGAACCTGTATTATATGAACTCTTGCTTCTTGAGATACATTTACAATATTGCCCAATGTACTTTCGGCAGTTTCAAGTACTGCCTGCACCTGGTCCATATTTCTGTTGTAAGTTGAGATATCATCTATAATTTTCCCAAGTCTTAGGGATTTTGCCGAATCTATAGCATTGTCTGAGGGTTGAAGTATTTTCTTACCTGAAGAAAGTTGATTAGTGTATTTTAATAATTTGTTTTCTTTTATCCTATCATTTTTTAAAAATGTATTATAAAAAGATATATCAGGCACTCTCATGGCATAAACCTTAATTGTAAATTTTTACATTTATTATCGGAAATCTTAATATAAATTTTAGATTA
Organism: Hydrogenivirga sp. 128-5-R1-1; assembly: GCF_000171895.1. Lineage (NCBI taxonomy): Bacteria > Pseudomonadati > Aquificota > Aquificia > Aquificales > Aquificaceae > Hydrogenivirga > Hydrogenivirga sp. 128-5-R1-1. The sequence goes on along the minus strand of NZ_ABHJ01000274.1, from coordinate 507 downwards.
TTCTAATTATTTTACAAGACCTAAAATTGTCTGTAATAATTCATCTGTAACATTAATTATTTTTGCAGCTGATTGATATGCCCGTTGATATTTCATCAAATTAACTAACTCTTCATCTACATTTACGCCTGATTTTTCTTCTATTTTACTTTGTACAGCATCTCTTAAGTTTTTATTTGCGTCTAATCTATTTTTAGCATCAGAAATTTCAAAGCCTATTTCTGATGTAAATTTTTTTGTGTAAAGTTCTTGAAATGACTTTGTATCAAGAAGACTCAGGTTGTCAATACTATTGAGTTTATAGTATGTAGAACCTATTTGAAGTCCTGTAGTTGTAGTCAAGAGAGCTTTTTCTTCAGGGTTATATAGTGATGTGTAGTTATTAATTCCTCCAATAGAAGATATGAAGTTTCCTGTATCATTTTGTATTTTAATAGATGGTGATAGCTTTATATCCTTTGCGTAAAGTTGAACATAGAAATTCCCACTTGCAGGTGGATTTTCATA
>NZ_ABHJ01000275.1:0-1673 GCF_000171895.1 Hydrogenivirga sp. 128-5-R1-1 | reverse complement strand
TTTATAAGAGGGCATATTATTCCTGAACATAAAAACCCTTTAAACTGGATATTAATAAGACTTTACACTCCTGTAATAAAAATTTCTTTAAAAATTAGATACCTGATAGTACTGCTTACAATTATTGCAATAGGCTTTGCATATCCTTTATACAAAAAAATCTCGTGGGAATTTATGCCTATGTTAAATGAGCAGACATTCATGTATATGCCAGTTACACCTTTTGGTATTTCTGCAGATGAGGCAAAAAATCTAACCCAGCTTACAGACAAAATAATCGCATCTTTTCCAGAAGTTGATACGGTTTTCGGTAAAGCAGGTAGAGCGGAAACAGCAACAGACCCAGCCCCTCTATCTATGATAGAAACAATAATAACCTTTAAACCAAAAGAGTACTGGAGACCAGGCATGACATATGAAAAGCTAATGAATGAAATGGAAATGAAGCTTAAAGTTCCCGGACTTACAAACAGCTGGACATATCCAATCAGAGGAAGAATTGACATGCTCCTTACAGGGATAAGAACTCCTCTTGGTATAAAACTTTATGGAGATGACATTAACAAACTGCAGGAAGTTGCTACAAAAATAGAAAAAGAGCTTCAAAAAATGCCTGAAAGTTTATCAGTTTTTGCTGATAGAGTAGCTCAGGGGTATTTCTTAAACATTGATATTAAGAAAGAAAAACTTGCAAGATACGGACTTACAACAGATGATGTTGAAACTGTTATACAAACAGCAGTAGGTGGAATGCCTATTTCAACGATTTATAAAGGGCTTGAAAGATACCCAATGCTTATAAGATTTCCTTATGATTATAGAAATAACATTGAAGCTATAAAAAATATAGTAATTCCTACACCTTTAAACAGAGGGGTTCTTTTAAAAGATATAGCGGATGTTTACTATGCAGAAGCTCCATCTGTAATAAAATCAGAAAAAGGTATGAAAGTTGTATTTATATATATTACTCCACAGCAAAATATAACACCTGAAGAGTATGTAAATAAAGCGAAGAAAGTTCTTGCAAATGTCCATATTCCACCTGGATATTTTATAGAATGGGCAGGACAGAGTCAGTACTTAGAGCATGCAAAAGAAAGACTCAAATTTATAGTACCTCTGGCAGTTTTAATAATATTCCTCCTCGTTTATATAACCTTTAAAGATATTAAAAATACACTTATAGTAATGCTTTCACTTCCTTTTGCCATGCTTGGAGGCTTGTGGTATATAGATTATCTAAACTTTAATATGAGTATAGCTGTTGTAGTTGGATTTTTAGCACTCCTTGGTGTTGCAACAGAAACAGCGATAGTTATGATAGTTTATTTAGAGGAAGCAGTTAAAAAATATTTAAACCTTCACGGAAAGATAGACGACAGCCATTTCAAACAGGCAATTCATGAAGGAGCAGCTTTAAGGGTAAGACCAATAATGATGACTGTTTCAGCAATTTTGGCAGGACTGATTCCTTTAATGTATATTACAGGTGTAGGCTCTGAAGTAATGCAGAGAATAGCAGCTCCAATGATAGGAGGTGTTGTATCTGCTGCTGTTCTTACACTTATAATAGTTCCATCTATATATGCAATAGCTAAAAAGTGGGAGCTTAAAAGAAAAGGGTTGTTTGCTTAATTATACCCTCCTATATTTAATATTATCAGCAGTAT
>NZ_ABHJ01000276.1:0-1670 GCF_000171895.1 Hydrogenivirga sp. 128-5-R1-1 | reverse complement strand
AGCATTTTATATATTCAGGCTTTATTTCCTTGCTTTTGAAAATGGAGATAGATTAGACCCTCATACTAAACATCATGTTCATGAATCTCCATGGAATATGACAATTCCTTTAATCGTTCTTGCGACAGGAGCTGTAATTCTTGGCTTCTTTAGAGAGTTTTTCTTAAACTTCTTAAAACCATCATTAGACCCTAAATTTATGTCAGAAGATTTCGTTCCAGAAAAAACAAAGATATTAATGGAAGAAGGTTTATCAAGGGCTCACCATATACACGTTCCGGAAGATGCACTACATTTCCTTACTGAGTCATTAAGCTCAATGCTTGGAATACTTGCATTATTAACAGCTTTAGGTGGTATTTTCTTTGCATATCTTGTTTATCAGAAAAAAACTATCAGTTATCAATGGCTTGGAGATACATTTAAACCTTTATACAAACTTTTCTACAACAGATGGTACTTTGACAATATTTACTATGCAATATTTGTTTATGGCTACTATAAGTTCTCTGTATTCTTATGGAAACTTGGCGATAGATTTATAATTGATGGAATAGTAGACGGCTCTGCAAAAGTATCACTTGCTACAGGTGGAGTGTTAAGACTTACACAGTCTGGAAGAATAGCAGCTTATGTACTGCAGATGTCTGTAGGTATACTTGTTTTCTTATCAATATTTTTAATAGTAAAGTAAGGATGGAGGAAAAGAATGGAATTTCAATTTGAACCGGCAAGTTTTCCTTGGCTTACAGTTTCAATAGTACTTCCGTTAATTGCAGCCGGAATATTATTTTTTCTAAGTGAAAGGTTTGCTAAACCTATTAGTATAGTAATATCAGCTGTAGTATTTGCCATATCAACATGGATGCTTTTTGCTTATGATTATTCACATTATGCAATTCAGTTTTATGAAAAGTACAACTGGATACCTCAGTTTGGCGTTTCTTATGAAGTTGGGGTGGATGCTCTTAGTTTAACTATGTACTGGCTTACGGCTCTTTCTTTTCTTATTTCTTTCATCTGGAGTGTAAATATAAAGAAAAGGGTTAAAGAGTACTTTATAGCATTTTTAGTTCTTGAAGCTGCATGTATAGGTGTTTTCGTAGCATGGGATATGGTCTGGTTTTATATATTCTGGGAAGCTATGCTTATACCAATGTTCTTAATTATTGGGGTATGGGGATACGCTGAAAGAATTTATGCAGCAACTAAGTTCTTTATATATACATTTTTCGGTTCTCTTTTCCTCCTTATTGGTGTTGTTGGAATGTACGTTTACCAGTACTTCCATACAGGAAAACTTTCAACAAGTTATTTTGATTTGGCAAACTTAGGGCTTCCATTTAACCTTGAGATAATATTTTTCCTACTTTTAGCACTTGGTTTTGCTATTAAAGTTCCAATGTGGCCGTTCCATACGTGGCTTCCTGCTGCCCACGTTCAGGCTCCAACAGCAGGTTCTGTTATACTTGCTGCAGTACTTCTAAAAATGGGAACTTATGGGTTTGTAAGATTTTCTCTCCCATGGTTTCCAGAGGCTTCAAAATATTTTATCCCTGTATGTTTACACTTGGTGTAATAGCTATTATATATACAGCTGCAATGGCACTGGCTCAGCAGCATATTAAAAGATTATTGCTTACTCATCTGTTTCTCACATGGGATTTGTA
>NZ_ABHJ01000277.1:0-1667 GCF_000171895.1 Hydrogenivirga sp. 128-5-R1-1 | reverse complement strand
TTTAGCTAAACTACCTCTTTTTGACGCATAAACTCCTGCAAGTTTTACAAGTTCATTATAATTTTTTATTTCTTTATTAAGCCTTTGTTCTAACTTTTTCACATTTTCAAAGTTTTGCAGAGAAATATACACACCTAAAAACAAAATAGTGAATATTAGTGATACAAAAAGGGTATATTTTTCTCTTTCTTCTAAAGCATTAAAAAATATTTCCAACTTTTTCATAGTTTTATACTTATCCTGAATCTTATTTTTCCATTTGCATCTTTTACACTTTCCTCAATTTTAACATCTGTAAATTTCTCATTTAAAGCCCTTCTGAATTTATCTACAGTTTGAATGCTGTCCGCAAACCCTCTTATAACAGCGGAATTTGACGATATATTGATATAAATTACTTCAATATCCGGTATTTTTGATTTTTGTCTTCCAATAAAATTTAAAATATCAGCAGAATCTTCTTTTTTGGTAAAACTTTCCTTTAAAGCTGCTACTTTTCCTTTAGCCTGTGCCAAAGGGTCAACAGGAGTTCCTCCAAAGTATTTCATATAAACGATTTTTTCTTTATTTTTTACTTTTTTTATTTCATGTTTTAATGTGTAAGCTTTTACAAAAAGGCCTATATTTATAAAAATGAAAACCATTAAAACTAAAAGAGAAAGGGAAGCTAAATTTTTTAAGTTTACAAATGTTTCCTTATGTAAAAAATCAACTCCAGTCCTATAAACAGGTTTTAAAGCATTTCCAAAAGCAATGTTTAACTTTGGGTTTTTTAAAGGATTGTTTAAAACAGGATTTTCTATGTTTTCAGGTATAAAACCAGAAACCATTACTTTTGGGTTTTCTTTTAAAATATCATTTGCCTTTTCTAATGAAATAGATAAAACTTTATTTGGGAAACCTTCTTTTATTTCAATGTAAACTGCATAATCGTTGTAAATATGAATAATATCAGCATTGTCTTTTTCATTATAAAGTAAAAGACGTAAAAGTGAAAAAACATCACTGTCAATTGAGTAAATGTCTGAAAATTCTTCTTTTAGTTTAGAAATTATTTCCCTTTTAGTAATTACACAAAAAATCTGCGAGTTTTTTTTATAATAACTCCATTCAATTTCTTTATAATCAGGAAGTTCAGCTTTTAGGGCAGTTTCTACAGCTTTTTTTATTTTATTTTCATCATCAAAATCAAAATTAAATGTTCTAAAAGTTGAATCCTTAACAGGAATAGAAACTATAACTTTAGGATTTTTTAATGATTTAACTACTTCTATCTGTTTTTTTAATGGATTAACTTTCGCATATAACTGAATTCTTTCTTTTTCTGTTATCTGAACTGCTAAAATGTTCATATCTAATGTGATTTTTTCTCACTGCTTTTTATTAAGAAATAAAAAATACCTACCGTAAATATTCCTATTATGAAAAGAGAAATTACTAAAAAAAGTAAATAATTTTCAACAGTCATCACTTTTTCCTCCAAATGCTATAAGTAAAGAACCTACCAATACAGACAATGAAAAACCAACTAAAGCAATCAAAGTTGTTTTCAAACTTAGGTTATTATTAATAATAGGTTGAATTAAAGCAAATACAATAAATGCTACTCCTATATTGATAAAACCTTTACCTACTTCCTTTGCCGAAATCTTCCAGTTCATTTAATA
>NZ_ABHJ01000278.1:0-1666 GCF_000171895.1 Hydrogenivirga sp. 128-5-R1-1 | reverse complement strand
TGAAAGAGGTATCAGATATTTAGAAAAAGATTTATAAATGGTCGGAGCGAGCGGACTTGAACCGCCGACCTCTGGCCCCCCATGCCAGTGCTCTACCGCCTGAGCTACGCTCCGAGATTAAATAGAATTTATTTCATTTATTAATTTTTTTCCAGGTTTAAATGAAACTCCAAGACGTTCGGGTACTATTTTTTCTTCATTAGTTCTTGGGTTTCTTCCAACTTTAGCTTTTCTCTTTTTTACAAAAAAAGTTCCAAATCCAGATATTTGAATTTTTTTTCCGTCCTGTCCGTTTTTTAGCTCATTTTCAATAAGAGAAAAAAGTTCATCTACTATTATTTTTATATCTTTTTTAGTTAAATTTATGTCTTTATTATCTAAAATCCATTCTACAATATCAATTTTTGTCAAATTTTTTCTCCTTTTAAAACAAATAAAAGGACAAATATTATATGCCTTTTGGTTTTAAATCTTCAAGATAAGAATTTTTGTAGTTTATGTAGTTTTTATAAGACTGCTCAAGCCATTTTATTTCCTCTTCTGTTAAATCCCTTTTATATCTTGCAGGGCTTCCAGTCCAGAGGGTTCTCGGCTCAATTTTTTTTCCAGGGGTGACTAATGCACCTGCTCCAACAATACTTTCTCTGCCTACGACAACACCGTCCATAATAGTTGAAGACATTCCAATTAAACATCTGTCTTCTATTGTACATGCGTGGAGCATAACATTATGTCCAACTGTAACTTCTTTGCCAATAATTGTTGGATATTTTTTATGGTCAACGTGGATAATTGTACCGTCCTGTATGTTTGTTCTGTCTCCAATTCTTATATAATTTACATCTCCTCTTATTACAACGTTGTACCATATAGAACAGTCTTCTCCTATTTCAACATCTCCAATAATGACAGCATTTTCTGCAATGAAAGCTGAAGGGTGTATTTTAGGAAATTTCCCTTTATATGGTTTAATTATCGCCATTTTTCTCCTCTTTGTGTTTTTTTAAAAATTTTATTCCAATAATAAAATATAAAGTTAGCATAAAAAACATTATAAGAATTGTTGAAAGTAAAGGAAAAATATCCATGTCTATCCTAAGAAACTTTTTTTGAAGCAAAGATTGCAATACCTATTCCTAAAATTCCTGCTAATAAAACAAAGGAAAATAGAATTAAGTAATATAAAAACATATCATTCACTTTTACTTCCTCCAACTATTATCAAAAAAGTAGCTATAAGAAATATAATAAGATATACACTTCCAAAAGCAATAGATATTTTAAGATTGAATTCATCTTTAATAATTGGTTGAATAATAGCAAAAACTATAATGGCAACACCTATATTAAAAAAATGCTTTCCTATTTCTTCAGATGCTTTCTTTAGACCTTCTTTCAAAGTATATAAACTCCTATAATATATTATTTCCTATAAACAGCCTTTCCTGTTTCTGTTTCCCATACTGTTATAGATACAACCTTTATATCTTCTAAAAGTCCAGCTTCTTCAAGTTTTTTTTCTAAAAAATCGTAAATAAATTTTGCTATAGCTTCTGCTGTAGGACAAAAATCAACTACAAAGAGCTTTAAAAATCCAAAATCTTCTTTAAACTTTGGATACAGAGGGTCATTTTTATCAATTATGAAAGAGTGGTCTATCTGGTTG
>NZ_ABHJ01000279.1:0-1664 GCF_000171895.1 Hydrogenivirga sp. 128-5-R1-1 | reverse complement strand
AGTAGAACAGTCAGTTCCTGAAATTCCTGTCATGTTTGTAGGACTAACGGTGATAGAAAAGGCTCCTACTGCTGTTTGAGGGCAACTATCTCCTGCTGATACCGTAAAATTATAGTTACCTACACTATCAATTACTAATCCAGATAAAGAACAAAGTGAAGTTGTGTTTCCAGAACAAAAATTAACACTTGAAGGTAAACTTCCGTTTTGAAGTGTCCAGGTATATGGACCTACTCCTCCATTTGCAGTTATAGAACCATTATAGCTATCACATAAGTTAACTGCTGGTAAATTTGAAGTTAGAGATAGTGATGGACAATTTATGTTTATAGTATAAACTCCAGTTACATTTTGTTTAGAAGCTGAACAACTATCACTATAACCCACTTGAAAATTGCACGTAGCTGCTCCTGTTGGGGTTCCTGAAATTATTGCATTGGATGAGGAACATGTTAAACTTAAACCTGCACACGACGAAGGAGTACATAAAGTGTTTGTATAAGGAGATACACCTCCATTAGGAAGTATGGATAAACTATAAGGAGAACCTACATGTGCAGTATAACTACCCGAAGAAGGTGATAAAGTTAATGCTGTGCACGTAGTTCCACCACCTCCTCCACTACCACTACCTGCAGAACCAGATAGGATTGTCAACGAAAATGTTTTATCTACAGAACCAGCACAACTATCTGTAACTCTAACTGTTATTTGGTAAGTTCCTACTGCTGTATCTATAGTACCATTATCAGCCCTTAAGACTCCATTTGAATCTAATACAATATCAACACCTCCATTGTTAACAAGTTGCCATGTATAATTTCCTGCTCCTCCGCTTGCCTGAAGTTGAACTCTGTAATCATTTCCTTTATATGCATAGGGTAAAACATTTGTATCTATTTTTACAGGGTTTGGTTTTACTGTTAAAGGTATCTGAGTTGTTGTTGTTTCACTACAACTTGTTAAACCAACAGAAACTCTATAGCTTCCAGCAGTTCCAGAACTTGGAGTTCCTGAGATACTATTCCCAGTTGCATTTAATCCTGTAGGTAATCCACTTATATTCCATGTGTATGTACCATTTCCACCTTTACCTGTCAAATTTGCATTATAAGCCAAACATTCTGTAGCATCTGGTAAGCTTGTTTCAAACACATAGGGAGGTTGAGCTTTTACTACTAAATTGAAATTGGCAGTTGTTTGATTATTAGGAGGAGGATTTAAACTATCTGTAACCGTAGCAGTCAGATTTATGGTCTTAGTACATGTACCTAATTTACCATCTGTAGTAGTAGTATCACAATTAACTTGACCATAGATTTTATCATTACTGGCAGATAATCCACAATCTAAACCAGACCAAGAATAACTATACGGAGCCTGTCCTCCATTGACATGTAAAGATGCTTCATAATATTTATCTTCTGTTGCTGTTGGTAAGTTGCCTGATACTGTTAAAGGTGGAGGGCATAAATCTTTTCTTAGTGAATTTATGTCATAGTAGCATATGAAATCATCGTAATTATTTACACCAAAAGGTTTCACATCTAAAGTATTATCTCCATCAGGATTCGTATTATCTACTCTATTTTCACCTTTACTATATATTGCAAAAACTACATTATTTTTAGTAGAAGCTATAGTAGTATTATCACTATATATGT
>NZ_ABHJ01000280.1:0-1661 GCF_000171895.1 Hydrogenivirga sp. 128-5-R1-1 | reverse complement strand
GATTTAGAAAACAGTATCTCAATAATCCGTCAGTGTTTGGCAAACTTACCGGATGGAGAGATTAAAACAGATTTAAGAGAAATTAAAAAAAACAGCTGGACTCTTGGATATGCAGAGGGACAAAGAGGAGATATTATCCATTATGTTCAGACTGATGATGAAGGAAAAATCTTTAGATGGAAAGTAAGAGATCCATCCTTCCACAACTGGCAAACAATACAATTTGCAGTTTTAGGAGACATTATTGCAGACTTTCCACTTGTTAATAAAAGCCTCAATTTATCTTATGCAGGAAATGATTTGTAAAATTTGAACAATGGACTTTATGTAATAAAATTTAATTTAAAGTTGTTATAAAAGAGGTTGATTATGGAATATAAAGATAGAATTGTATCAAATCCAAATATTTTGCAGGGAAAACCAACAATAAAAGGAACTCGCATTTCTGTAGAGCTTATTTTAAGAAAACTTGGCGAAGGAATGTCAATAGAAGAGCTTTTAGAAGCATATCCTGTTTTAACCAGGGAAGATATTTTGGCCTGTAGGAGGAGAGATGTTTAATATACTAAAAATAAGGCTTAAAGAAGGGATAAAGTCAGAGAATATACAGGTAAGAGATGAAAATGTTGAGGTTTTAGGTAAAAAGCTAAAAGAAAAAATTGATAAATATTTTCAGGGAAGTTTTGCTATAAGGGAAGTTGACAGCGGTTCCTGTAATGCCTGTGAGTATGAGATTTCTGCCTTATCAAATCCATATTATGATGTGGAAAGATTTGGAATAAAATTTGTTGCCTCTCCTAAGCATGCAGACGCAATTATGATAACAGGTTGCATGACAAGAAATATGTATAAAGCAGTCTTAAGAGCTTATGAAAATGTGCCAGAGCCTAAGTTTGTTATAGCAGTTGGAGATTGTGTTTTAGATGGCGGAGTTTTTAAAGGAAGCTATGCCACAATAGACGGCGTTCAGGATAAACTTCCTGTTGATGTATGGATAAAAGGTTGCCCTCCAGAGCCTATAGATATTATTTCTGGAGTTTTGAAACTGATAGAAGAAAAGTTTGAATAATTCTATCTTTATCTAATCAGTCTTTCATCTTTAATTTCTTTTACTACACAAAATAGTTGACAAATTTTTAAGTAATACTTATTATTAAAACTACTACTAAAATTAGTAGTAAAAATTTTGGAGGATAAACATGATGGATGGAATGGCACATGGATATATGTGGTTTTGGTGGCTTTTAGTAACTATTTTTCTAATTGCTGGGACTGCAGCGTTTATAAAATATTTAATGAAATAAGAGGATAGAAAAATGAAACACGAAAACCATAACAATGAAATGAAACATAACCAAATGGAACATGAAAAACATTCTCATCACTCTCACCATTCAGCCCATTCAAATCACCAGGAACATTCAGATAATACAGGACATTCTGGTCATACAGGACACTCAGGACATGCTCATCATATAGAGGATTTTAAAAGAAGATTTTTTATTTCTACAATTCTTACCATACCAGTACTTCTTTTATCTGAAATGATACAGCAGTGGTTTGGATTTCAAATCACTGTGCCTTTCCAGAAATGGATAATACTGATAATCTCCTCAGTAATCTATTTTTACGGTGGTTATCCTTTCCTAAAAGGGCTTATT
>NZ_ABHJ01000281.1:0-1660 GCF_000171895.1 Hydrogenivirga sp. 128-5-R1-1 | reverse complement strand
TTTTTGCTGGTCAAATGGTATTACTTTTGATAAATCTTTATTTAAAACTACACCTGATGGGAATAATGTTTTGCCTTTATACATAGGATTATCGTCCAATCTAAATCCACCATAGGCAAGGTAATTTCCAAGTCCGGCTCCAACTCCATTTAAAGCCTCATCTTTATAAACCTCCCCAGCCATTAAAATATCAGGAATATAAGCTCTTAGAACAAAATCTCTTGATTTTTCTAAAAGTTCCTTAAATAAAGCATGTCTTGATGGGTCTTTTAAGTCTTTTACACATGTTACTCCACCAACAACTATTGATTGAGGGTGTGGATTTTTACCACCCCAAACTGCCATCATTTGAGCCATCCATCTTTGTACTTCAAGAGCATCAAGATAGTGGGTTGTGGCAATTAAATTCTGTTCAGGTGAAAATTTATATGCTTTATTACCCCAATAAGCGTTAGCAAAAGGTCCAAGTCTTCCACCTTCTACAAATTTTTTAAGTCTCTCTTGAATAGCTTTATATCTATTTGGAGAGTTATTCCACGGGTTATCTGAATAATTTTCAGCTATTTTTGCAGCTTTGTAAGGGTCTGCTTTTAAAGCAGAAACTACATCAACCCAGTCTAAAGCATGAAGATGATAAAAATGAACTAAATGGTCATGTAAATATAAAGAACCTTGAATTAGATTTCTAACTAACCTCGCATTTTTGGGAATTGTTATTCCAAGAGCATGTTCTGCAGCTTCAATACTTCTCTGGTAGTGAGTCCCAGTACAAACTCCACATATTCTCATTGCCATAAGACCACAGTCTCTTGCATCTCTACCTTTTAAAATTGCCTCAATGCCTCTCCACATTGTGGAGGAACTATAAGCGTCAACTATTTTATTATTTTCATCTATGACAACTTCTATTCTTAAATGTCCTTCTATTCTTGTAATTGGGTCTATTACTATTCTTTCTTTAGTAGCCATTTACTTATACCTCCTCTTTATTATTTTCATTGGTTTTCTTCCCGAAAGCTAAACTTGAAACAGCATGAATACCAATGCCAATAGCTGTTGCAGTTAATATTCCAAGCCCTACTTGGTCAACAGTAGCTTCCACACCTTTCAAACCGGGTGGATGAATATTGGAATTGGCAAGAGGCCTTTCAAACGCATATTTATCCCAGAAATCTGGTTCAGAACAACCAATACATCCTCTACCAACTCCTATTGGCCAGTTTGTTCCGTCGTTATATCTAACTATTGAACAGTTATTAAATGTAAATGGTCCTTTACAGCCCATTTTGTAAAGGCAGAAGTTATTTTTTGCTCCTTCGTCCCCCCATTCTTCAACAAACTCTCCTGCATCAAAGTGAGCTCTTCTTTCACAGTTGTCATGAATTCTATATCCAAAGGCAAATTTAGGTCTTAGTAAACTATCTAATTCTGGAAGCTCCCCGGTTAAAACATAATGCATAATTACTCCAACCATATTTACCGGATTTGCAGGACAAGCTGGAATATTTACAATAGGTTTTCCTTTTACTACGTCCATAACTCCAACTGCACCTGTTGGATTAGGATACGCTGCTGGTATTCCACCAAAAGATGCACATGCGCCTACTGCTATAACTGCAGCTGCATCTTTTGCAAGTCTTTGAACTCTTTCACTCCTGTT
>NZ_ABHJ01000282.1:0-1659 GCF_000171895.1 Hydrogenivirga sp. 128-5-R1-1 | reverse complement strand
TAAACATTACTTAAAAGGATTAACTGAGGAATTTGGTGATAAAGATGCTGAAATAGTATTTGTTGCATGTGGAACTGCAGCATCTCAGGCTAAAGAAGCAGTTAGAGTTTTAGAAGCTGAAGAGGGAATTAAAGCTAAGGTTGTAAAACTTAAAACTATAAGACCATTCCCTTATGAAGAATTAACTGAAGCAGTTAAAAATGCAAAATATATCTTTGTTCCTGAATTTAACGTTGTTGGGTGGCTTGAAAGGGAAGTTAGAAAAGCCCTTTACAAAAAATCTAACGCAGAAATTATTGGAACTCCAAGAGTTGCAGGTGGTATGACAATGCCTAAAGAAGTAGTAGTAAAAGAAGTTTTAGAAATTGTTAAAAAGTAAACAGGAGGTAATGTTATGTCTTTAAAAATATATGAGTTAAATGAAGAATTTAAAAATGTTGTTCCACAGGAAGTAGTTGCACTTCAAGAAAATGCAACCTGGGGAAATCCTAAAAGAGGTGTAATGGATTTACCAGTTGCCAAAGAGCTTCTTGAAGAACATTCACTTTGTGCAGGATGTCCTGAAGCAGCAGCTTTAAGATATATTCTTGCATCTCTTCCAAACCCTGAAGATACAATAATAGTTAACTCTACAGGTTGTACTTCACTAATGTTCCCACATATTGCACTTCATACAGTTCATTCGCTTTTTGGAAACCAAAACTCTGTAGCAACAGGTATAAAAAGAGTTTTAGAATGGAGATTTCCAGATAAAACTAAAGATGTCGTTGTTCTTGCAGGTGATGGTGCTACTGTTGATATCGGTCTTGATTATACACTGCAGTCATTCTTCAGACAGGAAAAAATAACTACAATATGTTTTGATAACGAAGTTTATGCTAACACAGGTGGACAGGAGTCAGGATTAACTCCTAAAGGAGCAGTTTTCAAAATGGCTCCTAAAGGAAAACAGTTTGAAAAAGTCCCTATGTGGCAGCTTGCTATAGACTCTGGATGCCATTACGTGGCGAGATTAACAGTTTCTTCTCCAAAAAGAGTTGAGAAAGTAATCAAAGAAGCTATTTATGTAGCTAGAGAAGTTGGACCTACATACGTTCATCTTTATACTCCATGTATCCTTGAAATAGGTCTTAACTCTGATGACGGTCTTGAAGAAATGAGAGGAAGAGACAAAGAAAGGTTTAAATTCTTTGAATATAAAACTCCTGAAGCTGAAGAAGTTTTAGCTAAATACAAAGAGGAGGGCTTATTATAATGCAAAGAAATCTTGTAAGTATTAGAATGCCTGCTATCGGTGGGCAGGGTGCTGTTACAGCTGCTCACATTATTGCTACTGCTGCCGACTATGAAGGATACTATGCTGTTTCAAATCCGTTTTTTGGTGCTGAAAAAAGAATGGCTCCTTCTGAAAGTTATGCAAGAATAGGTGTTGAACCTATATTTGACAGAGGAGAGGTTGTTTATCCTGATATTATAATGGTATTTCACCCTCAAGTTATCACAATGGGTAAGTCTTATACTATGCCTTTTTATTCTGGAATTAAGAAAAACGGTCTTATTTTAATTAACAGTGAAGAAAATTTACTTTCAACAGAAGATGCTCAGTTTTTAGATTCTTTAAATGTTAAAGTTCTATCTAAAGATTTTACGAAATTTGCC
>NZ_ABHJ01000283.1:0-1650 GCF_000171895.1 Hydrogenivirga sp. 128-5-R1-1 | reverse complement strand
CAGCATATTTTACTTATATAAAATTGTTAAAAGGTTTTAAATCGGAGAGTGAAAAAATCTCAAGCCAGATAGAAAGTTTAGTAGGACTTGAAGTACTGAGACTTGATTTGGAGCATCTTGGATATGGAATTTCAAATGATGAAACAAATTTAATTTTATCCTGGGATAGTACTAATAAAGAACTTATTTTAAGAAGTACATTAAATAATACGAACTCTTCAACAAGAGGATATATATTAACTAAATGTAATGCAGGAACTTTAGATGTAAATTATGACGGTAGAGAAGATAAAACAAATCCATATGTTTCTGTTCTTGATACTGAAAACTGGAATTTTTTTGATACAGGACAGGTTGTAAATAATACCATTTCATTGAATTCTCAAACATGCAGTAATACGAAAGTTTATGTTGCATTTCCAATAAGAGATGTTGTTTATAACGGAACCTCTAATGGCTGTTTAGTCTCATATTGTGAACAAATAACATATACACTTTCAAATGCAAATCTGATAAGTAGATGTAATCCAGGTACTTATAATCTTGTAAGGAGAATAGGGACTGCAAATACAGGTGGTGAACCTATTTTGAATTGTGTTTCTGACTGGAAAATAACAGTGGATATAGATTTAGATGGTAATGGAGTAATTGATAGTACAGAAACAGATTTAACATTCAATAATTTGGATGTTGATTTAAATGGAACTATAGAAAATAGCGAAATAAGAAATAACTTGAAAGCGGTAAATGTTTATATATTAATACAAGATGGAAAATACGACCCTGAATACACATATACACAGGTATCAAATTGTGGAGCTGATAAATGTGTTTCTATAAATGGAGAGTTATTAAAACTTCCTGCAAACTATATCCATTATAGATGGAAGCCTTTGAAGATAAAGATAAAACCAATGGATTTATAAGGTGTAAACATGGAAAATAATCAAAAAGGTATAGCTTTGATTACTACACTGGTATTAGGTTTGATAGCTTTAGCTTTCATTGGGGCATTACTGTATTTATTGACCAGTGGAACAAAAATTTCTGGTGTTGAAAAAAGATATTACACAGCATTAGAAGCGGCCAAAAGTGGAGCTGAGCTTGTAATCAGTAATATACTTTCTGGTGATTTGAAATGTAATGGTACTTCATGTACACCCTGCCCAACGGCAGTTTCTAATGCATGTAAAATAGATTTAAATCCGTCAAACCTTGGCAGTTATAGTGTAGAATCTTATCTGTTGGAAAAAGAAGCTTTTACTGATATTAGTGGTAATAGTATAAGCATTTATACTATTAAGGTAATAGCAAAAAATTTTAACAAGCCCGAAGAAAAGGCAGAAATAGAGTTTGTGTATAAAGTTAGATGATAAATTTTTCTAATATCCCTAAAATAGAGATGTATTTGTATGAATAACTTCTGGATTTTCGCAAGTATTTATCCATATACTTGCATTAGTCCCTGGAGATGGTTCTAATCCTGAGCATCTACCTGCTGGACATTCAATAGTAATTTTTACACCATTACAACTTGTTTGTCTTTCAAAGATAGCTTTTAAAGGAATGTCTATTTTTAAATCTCCATTTTGGTCAATAATTATAGTATCATTATTAGAATCATAACTACATTTTATTGTACCTGAACCT
>NZ_ABHJ01000284.1:0-1649 GCF_000171895.1 Hydrogenivirga sp. 128-5-R1-1 | reverse complement strand
ATAAAAGAAATGCTTTTAATGGCTCAGATAGAAGGAATTGTGAAAACTAAGCATCAGGCTGTCCAGTTTATAAAATCTATACAATAATCCCTCCGCCAAGTAAAATATCATCTTTATAAACAGCCAAAATCTGCCCTGAAGCAAATTTTACCTGAGGTTGTTTAAGTTTTATTTCTAAGATACCATTTTTATATGAAAAATCTTCCACTTCTACAGGTTTTTGTCTGTATCTACCCTGCACATTTAAATTTCCTTCCCATTTTTCAATTGGAAGATGAAAGTTAAAATCTTCTGCTTTTACAGTATCAGTTAAAAGATAATTATCTTCAGCAACTATAACTGTATTGTTTTCAACATTTTTATCAATTACATAAAGAGGCTTATGCCATCTAACGCCAAGTCCTCTCCTTTGACCTATTGTGTAATGGGCAAGTCCCCTGTGCTTGCCTAATTTTTTTCCTGATATATGTATAATGTCGCCTTTTTGCAGTTCAAAAATTTTGTTTTCTTCAATATACTCAGCCGGTGTTTTGCCTGCAGTAAAACATATTTCAAAGCTGTCTTTTTTTTGTGATACTGGAAGGCCGTATTTTTCAGCTATTTTCCTAACTTCTTCTTTTGTAAAATCTCCAAGTGGGAATAAAAGACCATTTAAAACTTCTTTTTCAACAAGAGCCATAAAGTAAGACTGGTCTTTTTTTAAATCTTTTCCTCTTTTAATAAGTTTTTGACCATTTATTTCTACGGTTTTTATGTAATGTCCTGTTGCTAAAAAATCTGCACCAAAAACAAGGTTTACATACTTATATAATCTTCCTGTTTTTATTTCTCTGTTGCATACACTACAGGGATTTGGAGTTTTTCCTTCTTTTAACTCATTTACAAAGTAATCTATGACCTTATTTTTAAAATCTTTCTCCCAGTCTATAGTGTAGTGTTCTATTCCTAAAAAAGAAGCCACTTTTTCTGCATCTTTTACATCTTGAGGAGAACAGCAAACCTGAATATCACAGGAGTTTTCTATAGATGAAAGCTTTAAAGTAATGCCTGTAACATCATATCCTTTTTCCTTAAGGAGTAGAGCAGCTACAGAGCTGTCCACTCCACCACTCATTCCAACTGCAACTTTCATTTATTTAGATATAAGTTCTCCCATTTTGAATATTGGTAGGTAAAGACCAATTATTATAAAACCAACTATTCCACCGATAAATACCATTAACAGTGGTTCAATTGTTGAAAGCAGTCCATCTACAGCTCTATCTACTTCATCTTCAAAGAATTCTGCGATAGTATCAAGCATTTCGTCCATTCTACCTGTTTCTTCACCTACCTTTAACATGGATATAAATATAGGAGGGAATATTTTAGGGTCAAGGGAAGACCAGAGAGGTTTACCTTGTTCTACGTCATCTCTTGCTTTCATTATAGCTTCTTCAATAATTATATTACCAGTGGTCTTAGATGCAATTTCAAGTGCTCTTATAATAGGAACTCCTCCAGCTATAAGAGTTGCAAACGTTCTTGCAAATTTTGCAATAGCACCTTTTAAAAAAATCTGCCCCAATAAAGGAAGTTTCAGCATAATGCGATGATAAACCTTTTTACCTTTAGGGGTTTTATAAAGGTAAGAGTTTATCCCAAAAACG
>NZ_ABHJ01000285.1:0-1649 GCF_000171895.1 Hydrogenivirga sp. 128-5-R1-1 | reverse complement strand
TATATTTCCAGGGTCTATTCCAAGTATTCTCATTTTTATGCTAATTTCTCCATTAGCTCATTAGACATATCAAAGTTAGAGTAAACCTTTTGAACATCATCCTGTTCTTCTAAAGCATCAAGAAGTTTCATAAGCTTTTCAGCTGTTTCGCTATCTTTTATTTCAACCGTAGTTGTAGGTATTTTTGTGAGTTCTGCTTTTTCTATACTAACTCCTTCTTTTTCTAAAGCCTCTTTTACAGAGTATAAATCTTCTGGAGCTGTTCTAATTTCATAATAGTTTTCATCATCAGTAATTACGTCTTCTGCACCTGCTTCTATTGCTTTTTCAAAAATTTCTTCTTCTGAAATATTTTCTTTTGGAACAAGAATTACCCCTTTATCTTCAAATAAAAATGAAACACATCCAGATGAACCTAAATTCCCGCCATGTTTTGAAAACAGGTGTCTTATTTCTCCAGTTGTTCTATTTCTGTTGTCTGTAACACATTCTACAATTACTGCAACACCTTCAGGTCCGTATCCTTCATATGTAATCTCTTCATAATTTACGCCTTCTAATTCTCCAGTCCCTCTTTTTATTGCCCTTTCTATATTTTCTGCAGGCATGTTGTGTTCTTTTGCCTTTTCAATTGCTATTCTCAGTCTTGGATTAAATTCTGGGTCTCCTCCACCCTGTCTGGCAGCAATTGTGATTTCTCTTATAAGCTTTGTGAAAATCTGTCCTCTTTTAGCATCCATTTTAGCTTTTTTATGTCTTATGTTGTGCCATTTACTGTGTCCAGCCATAATTTAAACCTCCTTAAATATCTTTCACAGCGGTGAAATTATTTCAATTTTAAAAGTTTGCAATATATTATTTTACTATGTTAATGGACATTTATAATGAGCTTTTAGAAAAATATGGAAAACAAAACTGGTGGCCTTTAACTGGATATTTTGACCCTTTTGAAGAAGTTTGTATAGGTGCAGTTTTAACACAAAATACAAACTGGAATAATGTTGAAAAGGCTCTGCAAAATTTAATAAATGAAGGTATTACATCTTTTGAGAAAATTCAGAAAATTCCTGAAGATAAACTTGCAGTAATTATAAAACCATCAGGATTTTACAACCAAAAAGCAAAAACCCTAAAAAGGCTTGTAAATTTTGTCGTTAATAATGTAAAAGAAAACTTAGACAGAAGGAAACTTATTTCAATAAAGGGAATAGGAAAAGAAACGGCAGATACTATTTTGTTATACGGATTAAACAAACCGGTTTTCATTGTAGATGCCTATACAAAAAGGTTTTTTTACAGACTTGGTATAATTAGAGAAGAAAAAATTGAATATGACCAGCTGAAAAACTTTATAGAGAAAAATTTACCTAAAAATATTGGGATATATAAGGAGTATCACGCGCTGATAGTTGAGCACTGTAAAAATTTATGCAAGAAAAAACCTGAATGTGATAACTGCCATATAAAATATAAATGCTATAATTATTGTTATGAAAACAAATAAACATTACTCTGAGTTTGGTTATAAAATATGGTTTAAAGTAAAGCCAGTTGTGAAAGCTTTACTGAGAATTAAGGTTGAAGGTTTAGAAAACTTCCCTGATAAAAGTGGTTTTATTATAGCTGCTAACCATCGCAGCCATTTAGAC
>NZ_ABHJ01000286.1:0-1646 GCF_000171895.1 Hydrogenivirga sp. 128-5-R1-1 | reverse complement strand
AAAAAAGAAATAGGTATATACCAGTTTCAACTTGATGAAATAGAGCAGGAGATTAATAATTTACAAAAGGAAATAGAAAAAATTTGTAAGGACACATATAACAATGTTATTGAACTTTCCCTTAGAGAAAGTTATTTTTTGAGTTTAAAACGGAAAGTTGAAGAAAAGAATGTAGAAAAAGAAAAAATTTTAGAAAAAATTGATAAAATAAAGGAAAATTTATCCATTTTGCTTGGGGAGAAAAAAGCAGTAGAAAAGTATGAAAAAAAGGTTAAGAAAAAAGATGAAAAAGAAAAAGAAAAAAAACTCATTGAGCTTTACGACAGCGTTTTTAATAACCGCAGGTTTAATTCTTAATATTCATGAAACTGTTTTTGCACAGGCTGATGTAAAAGAGATAAAGAAAGAAATAAAAAAGCTTGAAAAGTTAAGGTCTGAAGTTAAATCTTTAATTCAAAAAAATGAAAAAATCTTAAAGAAGATAGAAGAAGAAAAGAGAAAATTAGAAGAAGAAAGAAAATCTTTTGAAAAATATGTGAAACAGGTAGAAAACGAGAGATATAAAAAACTGGCAAAAATGTTTGAGAAAATGGAGCCTGAACTTGCAGGAGAAAAAATATCAAACATGGAAGACCCTAAAAAAGCAGCGTACATAATCTACAACATGAAAGAAAGTAAAGCAGGAGAAGTTTTAAACTATGTATCTGCTGATATGGTAAATCAAATAACAAAAATATTAACACAGCTAAAAAAACAGCCTAAGCAGACTAATCAATAAGCCATCTTTTTGTAAGTTCATGGTAGCTGTCTATTCTTCTATCCCTGAAAAACGGCCATGTTATTCTTGTTTCATCTATAATAGATAGGTCAATTTCAGTTATAAGTATTTCTTCTTCATCTACTGAAGCTTTATTTATAACTTCACCGTAAGGATTTGAAACAAAGGATTGCCCCCAGAATTCTATTCCTTCATTTCTATCAGGGGAGCTTTCAAAACCAACCCTATTGACAGCTGCCACATAAAGTCCATTTGCAACACTATGTGAACGCTGTATGGTTTCCCATGCATTATACTGGGATTGTCCGTATTCTTCTTTTTCTGAAGGAAGCCAGCCTATAGCAGTTGGGTAAAAAAGAATTTTTGCACCTTTCATTGCTGTCAGCCTTGCAGCTTCTGGATACCACTGGTCCCAGCATATTAAAACACCAATGTCTGTATATTTTGTTTTAAAAACTTTGTATCCTAAATCTCCCGGTGTAAAGTAAAATTTTTCATAAAAATGAGGGTCATCTGGAATATGCATTTTTCTGTATTTCCCTAAATATTTCCCATCAGCATCAATGACTACTGCAGTGTTGTGATAAAGTCCTTCATCTCTTTTTTCAAACAAAGATACGACTATTACAACCTTATTTGACTTTGCTACTTTTGAAAGTTCTTTTATGGTATAGGAGTTTTCATCTATTTTCTCAGCTAATTTGAAATAATCCCAGTTTTCCACCTGACAAAAATAAGGTGTTTTAAAAAGTTCCTGAGTACATACTATATGAGCTCCTTTTTTTGAAGCCTCTTCAATCATGTTTAAAGCCTTTTCAAAGTTTTCTTTTTCATTACTACTACATTTCATCTGGATAAGGCCGATATT
>NZ_ABHJ01000287.1:0-1644 GCF_000171895.1 Hydrogenivirga sp. 128-5-R1-1 | reverse complement strand
GATACTTTCCTCTCCATTATACGCTCCTGCAAAAGCTCCTGCAAGAAGGCCTATAGAATCTGTATCTCCTCCGTAGTTTCCATAAGAGTTTACTGCATGTATAATAACATTTTCAGTATTTGATGGTGTTTTTAGAAATACGAAAAGTGCCTGTGAAAAAGATTCTAAAGCAAATGAGCCGTTCCCAAGTTCATTGATAGCCTTTTCATAATCTGCATCCTCTTTTAAAAGTTTTTCAATTTTATCCAGATAGTTTAAAGTATCTTTTTGAGTTGCAAAAGTTTTTAAAAGCTTTAAAAAGTATTCATACTCATCTTCAAGATAAAATTTTCCTTGCAGAATCTCTCCTATAGCTACAGCAATTAAGGAAGCAACATCAATAACTATTTCATGCCTATGTGTGAGCATTACAACAGTTTTTGTCCCCTCTACAGCAAGTATTGGATTAGTGTAGTGATACATCCCAATAGGAATTGCTGGAAGGGCTCCTTCTATTGAAAACCCACCCCTTGATACTTCTTTACCTTCTTTTAAGGATTTTATAGCAATTAAAAAATGAGGGTCAACATAGTTATGTATTTCCTCTTTTTCTTCCCATTCTAAATATTTTTCTATTATATCTTTTATGTCAAGTCTTCCTTTTTCAGCAAGAGAACTGGCCACCATTTCAACAATTTCAAATTCTGACGAAGTTTCACCTTTCCTTAGAAATGAAGCACGAGACGCAGGGTGAGGCTCACACAAGTCATCTATTTTATCTCCGTAATGAAGTATAACTTCATCGACAGGTAATTCCTCAACACACATCCCCATAGAATCTCCAACAGCAGCCCCAAGAAGTGTTCCTATAAATTTATTTTTCACATACTCCTCCATTTTAATATTACTTAAATTTAAATATAAATTTTAAAAGCTTTTCGTCTACAATTATTTTTCAGGTCTTAATGTTGGGAACAGAATAACTTCTCTAATTGAAGGTGTATCTACAAGCATCATAACAAGCCTGTCTATACCTATACCCTCTCCAGCTGTAGGAGGTAGGCCGTATTCAAGAGCCATAAGGAAGTTTTCATCTATTTCCATTGCTTCGTCATCACCTTGAGCTTTTTCCTTTAATTGCTGTAGAAATCTTTCTTTCTGGTCTTCTGGGTCATTAAGCTCGGTATATGCATTTGCTATTTCCTTTTTATTAACAATAAGCTCAAATCTTTCTACTAAATCTGGGTCGTTTCTATGGGTTTTTGCAAGAGGTGAAAGTATTTTTGGAAAATCTATGACAAATGTTGGCTGAATTAAATCTTCTTCAATAAAATGTTCAAAAAGCTTGTCCAGTATTTTTGAATGGGTCAATTCATCGGCTTTTTGTATTCCGACCTCTTTTGCAAAATCCCTTGCTTTTTCTTCATCAAGGAAAAATTCTTTATCTTTCCCAGTTTTTTCTTTTAAGGCATCAAAAAATGCAAGTCTTCTAAATGGTTTTTCAAAATCAAGCTCCTGACCTTCCCACGTTATTTTTAAAGTTCCAACTGTATCTAAAAGAATTTTTCTTAAAAGTTCTTCTGTTATTTCCATTAAATCATTATAATCAAGGTAGGCAGCGTAAAACTCAACCATTGTGAATTCTGGATTATGGGTTGTGTCTAT
>NZ_ABHJ01000288.1:0-1639 GCF_000171895.1 Hydrogenivirga sp. 128-5-R1-1 | reverse complement strand
ACATAAGAGGTGCAACTATAAAGGTCAAAAATATATTAAAACCCAGTAATATACCAAGTAAAAGTAAAATAAAGAAATTTATAAGCTTCTTTAAATTATCCATTACTCTACCAGTTCTAACTCACTAAAGAAAAATGGAATTTCATATTTTGCAGATTCCGGAGAATCTGAACCGTGAACAGCATTTTCTCCTATATTAGTTCCGTAAAGTTTTCTTAAAGTACCTTCTTCAGCTTCTTCCGGGTTTGTCGCTCCCATTATTTCTCTTATTACCGAAATAGCATTTTCTCCTTCCCATACCATTGCAACTATAGGACCTGAAGACATAAAATCAGTCAATTCACTAAAGAAAGGTCTTTCTTTATGTACATAATAAAATTTTTCTGCCTGTTCTTTGGTTAACTTTAATTTTTTTAAACCTATTAGTTTAAAACCTTTTTCTTGTACATGAGCAATAATTTTCCCTTCTAAATTCCTTCTTACTGCATCAGGTTTAACAAGCATTAGAGTTCTTTCTACTGCCATTTAGTCCTCCTTCTTATTATTTTGGAATATTTTATAAAAACTAAATATATTTAATCCTATCACAATTAACCAGGAAATTGTTAAAAATATTGTTCCATAAATATTAAGCAGATGTCCTTCCATATTTTCTCCTTTTCCATGCAAGATTTATTAAAAATACAGATAAAACTATCATGAATAATATAAACCCTCTTGCTATCCAGATATTTAGGCTGTGCTGAGACAGTTTTGACGGCAGCATCTGGATAGACCACGAAATTAAAATTACAATTAAAATTAAAGGTGCAACATATTTCATTAAATAATAAAAAACAGGATGCAGATTAATATCGTTATCCCTTGTCATTTCTTCCCATGCTTTTTTTGAGTTATAAAACCAGAAAAATATTACAGCTTCTAAAAGTGCAAATACTACAAGACCAAAGGTTCCTATCCAGAAATCAAGTTCATCTAAAGCACCTTTTATAA
The DNA here is from genome assembly GCF_000171895.1 of Hydrogenivirga sp. 128-5-R1-1. Lineage (NCBI taxonomy): Bacteria > Pseudomonadati > Aquificota > Aquificia > Aquificales > Aquificaceae > Hydrogenivirga > Hydrogenivirga sp. 128-5-R1-1. The sequence continues at coordinate 646 of NZ_ABHJ01000288.1, read as the reverse complement.
AAATAGGAATATGAGCAGAAATAAATAAAAATACTCCTAAAATTAAAACTGCTTTTTGTCTTTTTAATCCAAGTTCGTCTTCTAAAAATGCCACTGCAGGCTGTGCTAAAGCTATAGATGAAGTTATACCTGCAAAGAAAAGAAGTAGGAACCATAAAAAGCTAAAAAACTGCCCAAATGGAATATTTGCAAAAATAGCAGGCAGAGCCATAAAACCTAAATTAAATGCTCCATCAGATGCAATTTGAGAAGTTGCAGAAATTCCAAAAAACACAACAGAAGCAGTTATAGCAATAGACCCACCAAGTATAACTTCTGCAAATTCATTAACTGAAGCACCAGCAATAGCATTTAAAGCAATATCATCTTTAGGTTTTAAATAAGAAGCATAAGTTAATATAGCTCCAAAACCTACACTTAAAGTAAAGAATACCTGTCCAGCAGCAGCAAGCCAGACATTAGGATTTAAGAGGGCTGAAAAATCTGGATTCCATAAAAACCCAAGACCATCTAAAAAGTTCCTGCCGTCAGGAGAGCTTAAAGTAAATACCCTTATCATTAAAATTATTGCCATTACAAAATTGCAGGAGAGCAAATTTTGCAACTTTTCAATTCCACCACTTATTCCTCTATATAGTATATACAG
>NZ_ABHJ01000289.1:0-1638 GCF_000171895.1 Hydrogenivirga sp. 128-5-R1-1 | reverse complement strand
CAGATAAAGCTTTATCAGATGGTCCAAATCAAATACCTTTAAAGGATTTCCCCCAAAATAATAGATAATCTTTTAAAATTGAAAGATTTTATTCAAAATGAAAATATTTAAACATTTATTTTTGGTTTTAACTCTTTTTATTGTAGGATGTGGAGTAAAAGGAAGTCCTAAACCTCCATTAAAAAAGACTCCTTTAAGAATTTTACATGAAGGTATAAAACAACAGGGAAATATAATTATTTATTTTTTTAAAACAAAATTACTGAATTTAGATAGGTTGAATATTTATTTAAATGATAAAAAGTTGAAATTACCTGTTTATAATATAAGAAATTTTTACTGGATAGAGTATGAATTTACAGAATTTAATAAAAATTACTGTTTTTACATCAAATATAATAATAAGTTTGTACAGTCTAAGTTCAAATGTATAAAACCTCAAAAATATCAAAAAATCAAAGATAATTTAAAACTTATTTTGAAAAATAATGGAATATTACTTAAATGGAAAAACAAATATGCTAAAGTTAACATTTATAAAGGCAGTTCGTATTTAGAAATTCTTCCTTTACCGTATACTCAGGTAAGGTATAAAAATTATTATATGGATAAAAATGTAAGATTGAATAAGATATATTGTTATTACATAACAGCTACCATAAGCAATATAGAAACAAATCGTATTTATTCTGAGTGCATTAAATTTGAAGATAAATATCCTCCAAGTCCTCCTGAAAACTTAACTTATATTTTAGATAAAAATAAGTTAACAATAATATGGCATCCTCCTGAAGATGAAGATATTATAGGTTTTATAATTTATAAAAACAATAAACCTTATACTAACTTCATTGTTAAAAGTTATTACTTTATAGATAAAACTTTTAAAAAAGGCGATGTTTATCAAATATTTTCTATAGACAAAGCAGGAAATAAAAGTAAACCTGTCTACCTTAAAATTGAATAGTGAACAAGTTTAGGGTTTTTCTTTGGATATAAAATATCAGTTAAAAACCATCCTGTTATAAATCCTCCAATATGGGCATACCATGCAACTCCTCCAATGTTTGCTGGAGTTGTTATAGCAAATAAAATCTGAATTAAAAACCAGTATCCAACAAAGAACCATGCTGGGAGTAAGAATGCAAAGAATATAAAAGGTGGGATTATTGTAACTATTTTAGCATTTGGATAAAGTTTAACGTATGCTGCAAGTATTCCACTGATAGCACCAGATGCTCCTACCATTGGAATATCAATGGAACCTGCAAATAGATTTACAAAAGATTGTAAAAAGGCTGCCCCAAATCCAGAACCTAAATATAAGATAATATATCTGATTTTCCCTAAAGCATCCTCAACGTTATCTCCAAAGACATAAAGAAAAAGCATATTACCAAATAAATGGACAAATCCCCCATGAATAAACATAGAAACTAAAACCTTTTTAAATTGAAAGTTTAAAATATCAGTAGGTAATAATCCCCATATATGAAAGAAAAATTCAAGTTCTTCTCTGGATAAGGTAAGCTCATATATAAAAAATAAGATATTCAAAGTTATTAAAAACCAGTTTATTATAGGAAATTTTCTGGTAGGATATATCCTGTATAGGTATCATAATGAAAACTCCTGACG
>NZ_ABHJ01000290.1:0-1631 GCF_000171895.1 Hydrogenivirga sp. 128-5-R1-1 | reverse complement strand
TTACTGGCATCACATACCAAATGAAATCCACCAATTCCCTTAATTGCGAGGATTTTTCCCTCTTTTAAAAGAGCTACTGTGTCTTTTAAAGCTTGCTGTTTTTCTGATACAAGTTTTTTATCTGAAGTGTAAAGAGTTATATAAGGACCACAAACAGGACAGGCATTCGGTTGAGCATGAAATCTTCTATCTTCTGGATTATTGTATTCACTTTCACAGTCTAAGCACATTTTAAACTTTTTCATTGTTGTATTTGGTCTATCATAAGGCAGTTTTTCAATAATAGTAAAACGGGGTCCACAGTTAGTGCAGTTTATAAATGGGTATCTGTATCTTCGGTTTTTCGGGTCATTAAGTTCTTTCAAACATTCTTCACATGTTGAAATATCAGGTAGGATAAAAACCTCTTTTTTTCCTACTGCTTTTGAGCTTCTTATCTCAAAATCTTTAAATTTTGCTTGTGGAAGCTGTTCTATTTCCTGTGAAAATATATGGGCAAGTGGTGGTTTTTCTGTATGTATTGAGATTAAAAATTGATTTATATCTTTTTCTTTTCCTTGTATTTCAATAATAACTCCATAAGTATCATTTATCACATATCCTTTTAGATTTAACTTTTTAGCAAGATTATAAACAAAAGGTCTAAAACCTACTCCCTGAACCGCACCTGTAAGATGAATTTTTAATCTTTTTTCCAATGTTTTCCTCTAAAAATCATGTGTATGGTAATGTCTATGTTCTAATTTGCCATGTCTGTGTCTGTGAATGTGGACAAGTCCTGCCTTTTTTAACATTTCAACATCTCTTACAAACTCTTCAAGATTTCCATCATATATTATTTGGTGGTCTTCTGACAATACAAGTCCCCTATCTCCAAGCTCCAAAGATAAACTTAAATTATGTGTTGTTATGATAGTCGTTAAATTAAGCTCATATAAAAAGTCTATAAGCCACCCGGTAGTTTTTGGGTCTAAGTTTGCCGTTGGCTCATCAAGTAGTAAAACTTCAGGTTCTAAAATTAAAAGTGCAGCAAGGCATACCTTCTGCTTTTCTCCGCCACTTAGATTAAACGGTGGTTCATTTAAGTATTTATAAACTCCAAGCTTCTCTGCCCAGTATTTTACCTTCTCATCAATATCTTCATTTTTATCTCCAAGCTGTCTCAATCCAAAAGCTATCTCATCATAAACTGTAGGATTAAATATCATACTGTCTGGGTTTTGAAATAAAAACACAACTTCCTTTCTAAATTTTTTGTTAAACTTCTTATTTTTTAACTGTTTTTTATTAATCTCTACCCCTTTATAGAAATACTTTCCCTTTTGAGGGAACAAAAGCCCATTTATTATTTTTAAAAGGGTAGATTTACCACTTCCATTTATTCCAAGCAGAACTATTTTTTCTTTTTTCTTAATTTTAAACGAAATATTTTTTAAAATTTCTTTATTTTCGTATGAAAAGTAAACATTTTCTAATTTAATCATCAAAAATCCCCTTGACTTCATAGCCTCTGAAATTTCTTTTGTGTTATTTATTGATTTATTTAAGAAGAAAAAAACAAATTAGATATAAAATTTTATTATCTTTTAATCTGGGTTTTTTATAATTCTACTTTTAAGTGCAAGTTTAAA
>NZ_ABHJ01000291.1:0-1628 GCF_000171895.1 Hydrogenivirga sp. 128-5-R1-1 | reverse complement strand
CATCAGAACAAGGCTCGTTGACAGTATAGAACAGGCTTTAAAACTTGGAGATGGTCTTGTTATTGTTAATAATTTATCAAAAAATGAAGATATAACATTTAGTGAAAAGTTTGCATGTCCTGAACATGGGTTTTCTATATCAGAAATTTCTCCAAGACTTTTTTCATTTAACAGCCCTTATGGAGCCTGTCCTGAATGTAAAGGTCTTGGAGTAATTCATAAAATAGATATTGATAGATTAATAGATAAAAACAGGGCTGTGATTGAAGCATTTAGGATAACTGAAAGCTTTTATTTTAAATATATAAAAAGTATGGTTTATGATGTTATTTATTACCACGGCTTTGATAGATTTACGAAGTTTAAGGATTTACCTGTAGAAGTTCAGGATGAGCTTATTTTTGATATTGTAACTCATCTTGAAAGAAAATACCTTGAAACTGATAATGAAAAGCAAAGGGCAGAACTTGAAAAATACATAAAAGAAGTAATCTGTCCTGTATGTCATGGTTCAAGACTCAGGCAGGAAGCCCTTTATATTCTGGTAAATGGAAAAAGTATATGGGACATTACTAAAATGAACATTGAAGATGCATATAAATTTTTTGAAGATTTTGAAAAGTCTCCCATGTCCCATAAAGATAGAATTATTTCAGAAAAAATAGTAAAAGAAATAAAAGAAAGACTTAAATTTTTACTTGATGTGGGCTTGAATTACCTTACACTTGATAGGTCTGCCACAACTCTTTCAGGCGGTGAAGCTCAAAGAATAAGGCTTGCTACCCAGATAGGTTCAAAGCTAAGCGGTGTTTTATATGTTTTAGATGAGCCTTCCATTGGTCTTCACCCAAGGGATACTGCAAAACTTATAAATACATTAAAAAGCCTTAGAGATTTAGATAACACTGTAATTGTTGTTGAACACGACCCTGAAACTATAGAAGAAGCAGACTACATAATAGATATTGGTCCCGGAAGCGGAGTTTACGGCGGTAAAATAACAGCAGTAGGAACACCGCAAGAAATTATGGAAAATGAAAACTCACTTACAGGAAAATATTTAAGTGGTAAGCTTCACATTCCAGTGCCAGAAAAAAGAAGAAAACCTGACAAAGGAAAAAAACTTATTATAAAAGGTGCAAAAGAACATAATCTTAAAAATATTGATATTGAAATTCCTCTTGGTCTTTTTGTAGCTATAACAGGTGTATCAGGAAGTGGAAAATCAACTCTTATATACGATATTTTGCTAAATGCTGCAAATGAGCATTTTGGTCATAAAGTAGATTATGTTGGTAAACATGAAAAAATAGAAGGCTGGGAGCATATAGATAAAGTTATTAATGTTGACCAGTCGCCTATTGGAAGAACTCCCCGTTCAAATCCAGCAACATATACAAAAGTTTTTGACCTTATAAGAAATCTGTTTGCATCAACTCCAGAAGCAAAACTTAGAGGTTATACTGCAGGTAGGTTTTCCTTTAATGTAAAAGGCGGCCGATGTGAAGCATGTAAAGGAGATGGTGTTGTAAAAATTGAGATGCATTTTCTTCCTGACGTTTACGTTACCTGTGATGTTTGTAATGGTAAAAGATACAACAAAGAAACTTTTATCTATTGAGTACAAA
>NZ_ABHJ01000292.1:0-1612 GCF_000171895.1 Hydrogenivirga sp. 128-5-R1-1 | reverse complement strand
CTGCTCCGGCAATAAGACCTATTTTCATAATGATTTCTTTTTGGTTGCGTCTGGAGTTATTCCTCTTTTTGATGTTTTTATAAACTCAATTAATTGATTAATTTCCTCAGTTTGTGGAAGGGTTTCAAGAACGGTTCTTATTCCTTCCTCTAAGGTTGAGGATTTTATAAATATTATTTTATAAGCTTCTTTTAAAATTCTGATTTGCTTGCTTGTAAATCCTCTTCTTTTTAATCCAACTAAATTAAGACCGTAAAGTCTTGCGTGGTTTTTAGATGCCCTTGTAAACGGAGGTATGTCCTTATCTACAGCTGAGGCACCACCTACCATTGCATAATCGCCAATTCTGCAAAACTGGTGTATAGGTGTTAAACCACCTACAAAGACATAGTTTCCAATTTTTACATGTCCGGCAAGGGTGACATTGTTGGCTAAGATTGTATCGTGTCCCACTTTACAGTCGTGGGCAATGTGAACATAAGCCATTAGATACGTATTATCTCCGACTTGTGTTATACCATCGTCAAATTTTGTCCCTCTGTGGATTGTGCAGTACTCTCTTATAACCACGTTATTGCCAATTTTTACAAAACTTTTTTCACCTTCAAACCCAAGATGCTGTGGGATATTTCCTAAAATAGCCCCTTCAAATATTTTGCAGTTTTCTCCGATAGTTGTGAAATTTTTGATTTTTACATTTGATGAAATCTCGGTGTTGTCCCCAATTTCTACATTGTCTTCAATAATAGAAAAAGGGCCAACTTTTACGTTGACCCCAAGCTTTGCTTTTCAGAAATTATTGCTGTTGGATGTATCTCTACCGTCAATATTTATCCTTTATACTAAGAGACTTTTTAAAACTTCTTTTGGTTGAACACCTACTTTTGTATCTACAACCTGTCCGTTTTTAAATACCATTATTGTAGGGATAGCTCTAATTCCATATTTCATAGCTATATTTGGATTTTCATCAGTATTAAGTTTACATACTTTTGCTTTTCCTTCAAGTTCCTCTGCAAGTTCTTCAATTACAGGAGCTATTAATCTACAAGGTCCACACCATGGTGCCCAGAAATCAACCAATACAGGGACGTCGGAATTTAAAACCTCCTGCTCCCAATTTTGTTCGTTTAGTACACATACTTTGCCTGCCATTTTTTTATTCCTCCTCTGTTAATAGCTTATAAATTTCAAGTGCTTTTTTGTTCTTAATATAATAGCATACAATTGAGCCTTCACGCTTATATCCTAATATACCTTTATTCCTTAAAACTGACAAGTGCTGTGATACATTTGGTTGAGGCAAGTCCAATGATTCCCAGATATGCTTTACACACTGCTTTCCGGAGCTTAGAAAACCTATTATTTTTAATCTACTTGGATGTGCAAGTGCTTTTAAAAGTTCAGCATTTTCTTCAAGCCATTCTTCATCTTGCCAGTGTGATGAATCAATAAATTCCTCCGGTTGAATTTTTTTAGCTTTTGCCATTTTCCTTACCTTCCTTTTATAATAGTATTACTAATATTAGAATATTACTAAATTATATTATATGTATATATTCAAAAATTTGCAAGATAATAAAAGATATTTTTAGAATAGATTTAACAAAGG
>NZ_ABHJ01000293.1:0-1611 GCF_000171895.1 Hydrogenivirga sp. 128-5-R1-1 | reverse complement strand
TTTCTTTCAATCCTGAAGTATAAGCATCAAATCATCTATACAGTCAGGAGAAACTATAAGGTCAAGAAATCCTTCTTTTCCACTTCTGGTTCTTGGGAGGGCAATCCTTCCATGACCATCTATCACCATAGATATGAAATTTAGTTTCTTAGGGTTTACTTTTATAAGAAGATTTACTGATTTCCTGGGAGGGTTTGAAAGTTTTTCTAAAAACTCTTTGTCTAACATTAAAATCTCATCCCAAGTAAATTAACCTGTGCTGAAGTATCGTAAACATTTTTTGAAATCTCAACATTTTTAATTTTAATTTCAGGAATTCCTGCATGCATTTTACCATTGTTTATCTCTACAAGGGCAGTCTGAGATTCATATATACCAACGCCAACCCCAAATATAAGCCCAATTAACACACCTGTTCCTATTTTCTTGCCGAAATCTTTTCCCCCATCAATTGCATAAAGAGCAAGTCCTCCTACTCCTCCAATAGCAGTACCATACATGGCATCTCTAAATATAATTTCTCCATCAAGAGCTTTTGCTGGAGATATTACCAGCCCTGAAATCAAAGCTGTAGCAGTTATGAGCTTTTTCATCTTCATCCTTTCTACCCCTAAAAATTTTTTAGATTTTCAATTAGAATTAAGTATTCCTTAAGTATATCTTCCTTATCGTCTATTTCAGTATTATATATTAATTCTAATCTTTCCAAAAGATTATTTATTAAATTTATATTAGACGGTTTTGACACCTCTTTAGCCTTTAATAGATATTTCCTTGCAATTTCTAAATATTTTTCTTCTTCACCTAAATCGTCTTTTTTTAAGCTCTCAAAGCTTTTATATATATAATTTTTAAATAAAACAAGATAAAGATTTTCTCTACTTGTGATATCTATTAATGGGTCTATTGCTATTTCAACTGACTTTTTTGCAGTTAAATAATTTCGTGAATTTACATTATCATAAGCTATAGCTATAAATGTTTTTGCATTTTCAAGAGGAGTATCAATAAGAGGAAGCGTTATATTACTTTTTAAATCACTTAGATATAAAAGCAAATCTTCATTCTTTTCAGGGGAATAATTTTTTATATAATTATCCAAAACAGTTTCAATTTTTTCATAATTGGCAATATTACCTCTTATATCTTTAATATCGTTCCTTAATGATATTAAATCTTTTTTTATATTTTCATTTCTAAATAATTCAATTCGCAGTAAAATCGTATCTATTTTCTTATTTATCAGGTAAGAAGGAGAATAATTACTCGCTTCATTTAAAAAGAATAGAGCCGATTTTAAATATACTTTTATTTCGTTCAAACTTTTCCTCTTTGCGTTTAGGGAAGAATAAGCTTTTAAAGAAAGGTTAAGGGCTTTTAAAGAGTAAATTCTTAAATTATAAATTTGGCTTTCTAAGATACTTTTTGTTTCAGAAAAACTAAAAGAATTTGCAAAAATTAATAACAGAAAAATCCACTTGCAGAATTTCATTAATAATCTCTCTTAAATTTATTTATCATCAAAAAGTATAAAAAGCAAATAAGATTTATGCAACAGTATTAACTTTATCTTTGAATAAATATTAAACATTGTTTGATAAATCATAAAAT
>NZ_ABHJ01000294.1:0-1611 GCF_000171895.1 Hydrogenivirga sp. 128-5-R1-1 | reverse complement strand
TCTTTTGATATATAAACAACATCTGCTGCTCTTATTCTAAGGGGGTCTTTTTGTATCAGTATTCCAACTTCTCCAACGGCAACGTATCCTTTGTCTTTTAACTTTGGATACAAAAAGTTAAATAAAAGACCTTCTAAATTCCCGTGTTCAAATCCTGTAGGTGCCAAGTTTTTAATCCTCCCATCTATTACTTCATAATGTCCTTCCGGCAGGTTATTTATATCTTCGTATGTGAATACTTCTTTTTTTTCTTTCTCAGCTACAGCAGGCATCTATTTCACCTCATTTTTATTTATTAAAACAGCTCCTTTTGAAAGCATATAATCAATGGCTTTTTCGCTATCCTCTGGATTAACATTTACTCCTTTTATCCCATCTTCCAAAACAAAAACTTCATATCCTAAGTTAAGCCCTCCAATAACTGTATTTTTAACACAGTAATCAGTTGCAACTCCGCCTACAAATATTCTTTTTATTCCCCTTTCCTTTAAAAGTTCATTTAAAATAGTTCCCTGAAATCCCGAATAAGCATCAAAATCCCTCGAGTATCCTTTAGAAATAATGAATTTGTTGTCTGATGGTATATAAAGGTCTGGATGAAATTTAGCTCCTTCAGTATCCTGTACACAGTGAGGAGGCCATATACCACCATATCCTTTAAAAGATATATGGTTTTCAGGATGCCAGTCCCTTGTAAAAAATACTGGATTTCCATTACTTTCAAAAAGTTTAATGTATTCATTCAAAACAGGAACTATTTTGTCTCCGTCTGGAACAGGTAAAGCTCCTCCCGGCATAAAATCATTTTGCATATCAACAACTATTAAAGCATCAAAATCATTTATCTTAACTTTCACAGTCTTCCCTCCTTAAAACTCAAAAATATCTCCTTCTTTTAAAAATTTTATACTTCTACCGCAACTTTCAAGTTCTTTTTTTATATCATTAATAAAAGGCGGTTTTATATGGTAAATATACACCTCAACGTCCTTTCTGATTTTTTTTATTTCCTCTTTAAAGGTTAATGTACTGTGGTGTTTACTATCTTTTGCTATTTTGTCAAGGTAAGATGGAAAGGAAACATCAATAAACAACTTCTCTATTTTAAGATTGTTATTTACTTCCTTTATAAGTTCTTCATTATTAATAGTATCACCAGATATAAAAATTTTGTCATTTATAACATAGCCTACAGTTGGAACAGAATGATTTGATTTTACAGTTTTAAATTTTATATTTTCTAAAGAAAGTTCCTCATTATAATTAATGAAGTTATAATGAAGTGCAGGATTATCTTTTTTCCTTACAAGCTTTATTGAAGAAAAATCAGGCCAGATGTGCCAGTTCATTATATAGTTTTTCAAATCATTAATTGTTTCTTCTAACCCCCATATATTAAGAGAAAATTCCCTGAAATTTAAAGTTATATCAGATAAAAAAGGTATATCAAGAATATGGTCTAAATGGGAATGGGTTAAAAGTATATGTTTTAAATCTGTAGCTTTTTCTTTTAAAGGTTTTAATATATTCCCTGCGTCAATACAAATACAGTCATTTATTAAAAAGCAGGTTGTATGCATATCATCAAATCTACTACCGTAAGCCCCAAGT
>NZ_ABHJ01000295.1:0-1608 GCF_000171895.1 Hydrogenivirga sp. 128-5-R1-1 | reverse complement strand
TCAAGTGCCCTCTTATACATTCTTTTGAGATTATATATCAACAGCTTTTGCAGTTCTTTCTGAGAAAGTTTTTATAAATTTCTACGAATGTTTTATATCCGTAATTTCTATCATATATGTATTCAGTAGCAAGGAGTTTTTTTAAAGAAATGTTATTAAAAATATTTGCTTTTAAATAAATATAAAAAGGAAAGTCATCTTTATCTAAAGCTTTTTCATCAATTTTATCTATATAAAATTTTGCAGTTTTGAAATCTTTTTTATAAAAAGAATCTCCAGCAAGTTTTAAATAAAGGTAGCTGTCTACAGCATAACGAGGATTTTTATTTAAAATGGGTTTTTCATCGTAAAGTAAATTTATTTGGGAAATAAAGTAGTTCTTGTAAGGTTTTAACTTTTTTTCTTTTATTTGTAAAAAACATGTTTTAGCTTTTAGAAATTTTTCTTCTTTAAAAAGTTTATAGCAAGAATAAAAATCCTGCGAAAAAGAAACGCTAAATATCAGCAGAACTAAAATTAAATACTTCATTATATTTTATTAAACATTTTCAAATACTTTTTTGCAACATCTGAATCATCAAAGTGGTAAATATTATCACCTATTATCTGATAAGTTTCATGACCTTTACCTGCAATTAAAACAACATCATTTTCTTTTGCCATCTTTATTGCTTCTTTTATAGCCTGTTCTCTATCTATGATTTCAAGTAAGGGTTTTTTATTTTCCATCCCTGCTTTTATATTTTCAATTATATCTTTAGGGTCTTCTGACCTTGGATTGTCAGAGGTAAGTACGATTACATCTGCAAGTTCCTCAGCTATTTTTCCCATTTTGGGTCTTTTTGTTTTGTCCCTATCGCCACCTGCACCAAAAACGACTATCAATCTTCCTCTTTTTAGTTTTTGTATGCTTTTAAGTATATTTTCAAGTGCATCAGGTGTGTGTGCGTAATCGTTTACAACTAAAAAATCTTTTGAATAAACAATTTCAAATCTACCTCTTATAGGCTTTAATTTTGCTGTAGCTTCTTTTAAAAACTCAATATCTATACCGTATCTTGCAAGAAATGAAAAAGCTGCCGATATATTGTAAATATTAAAATCTCCCCTTAGTTTAGAATAAAGATTGAACCGTTTCCCCTGAAAACTTACAGTAAAAAAGCACCCTTCAGGTTGAGTTTGCATATCAATTATTTTAAATTCTTCACTTTTGCGTCCGTATGAAATGACATTGGCAATGTTTTTTAACTGTCTATAAAGTCTTTCTCCGTAAAAATCATCTACATTTATTGAAAATACTGCTTTTTTATTTTTTTCTAATATATAATCAAAAAACATTTTTTTTGCTTTAAAATAGCTCTCCATGTCCTTATGATAGTCTAAATGGTCTTGTGTTAGGTTTGTAAATATCCCTCCTTCAAAGTTAAGACCGTATATTCTCATCTGATGGGCAGCATGGGAAGAAACCTCCATTGAAACGTATTTTGCACCTTTTAAAAGCATCTTTTTTAGTATTTTATTTAAATGAATTGAATCTGGTGTAGTTCTGCCTGCATCAAAACATAATCCTTAAATCTATACCAAATTGTTCCTATTACTCCTGTATTT
>NZ_ABHJ01000296.1:0-1608 GCF_000171895.1 Hydrogenivirga sp. 128-5-R1-1 | reverse complement strand
GTGATAAAGACCTCTTACTTTTTTTGTTTCAAGGGTTGGATAAAGCTCTGTAGGAGGTACAACATCATACTCTATTGCATAAGCAGGTTTTAATAAAACAACATTTTCAAGCCCCGGAATTGAACGATACATCTGCCACTGTACTTCTTCAGGCAAGGATGTAGAAAGACCATTAGGATAAATACTTATACCATCTCTCGTTTCTGGCTCAAGCCATACTGTGTGTCTTGCTTTATTCTCAAACTTTACAATTTTATCTTCAATAGAAGGACAGTACCTTGGTCCTACTCCAGTAATAGCTCCACCATATAGAGCCGTTCTGTGCAGATTTTTTCTTATAATTTTATGAGTTTCTTCTGTTGTATAGGTTATATAGCAGGAAACTTGCTCTTTCTGTCCTTCCTTAAACCAGTATGAACCAACAGGTTCAGTCCAGAATGAAAATTTAGGAGGAGGTTCATCTCCTAGAGCTTCTTCAAGAATTGACCAGTTTATGGTGTTTTTATCAAGTCTTGCAGGAGTTCCTGTTTTAAATCTAACAAGAGGAAAGCCATGCTCTTTATAAAAATCTGGAAGCTTTTGTGCAGGTTTTTCATCCATTCTACCTGCCGGAAACTGCTTATCCCCTATGTGTATTACTCCATCTAAAAATGTTCCTGTTGTGACAACTACAGATTTTGCTTTTATTTTTATATTTCCATCTATTTCTACACCTTCAACTTCATTAGAATAAGGTTTTAAAAATATATTTGTTGCTTCTCCTTCTATTACTGTTAAATTTTCAGTGTTTTGGGTTTTATTTACCATATATTTTCTATACTCTTCTTTATCTGCCTGAGCTCTTGGAGACTGAACTGCCGGGCCTTTTCTTGTATTTAACATTTTGTATTGAAGACCAGTAGTATCTATAGCCTTTCCCATTTCTCCGCCAAAAGCATCTATTTCTCTTACAACTATACCTTTTGCTATCCCGCCAATTGCAGGATTACACGGCATTAAACCTACTTTTTCTTTATCTAAAGTAATAAGAGCAGTTTTTACTCCAAGCTTTGCAGATGCCAAAGCAGCTTCTATTCCTGCATGCCCGCCGCCTATAACTACCACATCAAAATCTGTATCATAAGTCATTTATTTACCTCACATATTTACATAGTTAGAAAATATAATATAACCCTAATTTCCAATTTAAACCTTAAGTATAATTTTAAACTGTAGAGCTAAAATAAAAAAGTGAATTTTAGCTAAAAACCCTTCCAAAGAAACAGCTTTAATACTTTCAATTCCCATATACTTCAATCTGCTGAAAGTAGTCTCTATCTTCTTCCTAATGGTCTTTAAAAAAGTTTGTTTTTTCTTTTGTTTATGATGAATCTTTCCTTTTTTTATAGCTTCTAACTCTATACATAATTTTTTTAGTTCTTCTTTTAGTCCTTTTGAATTGAATGCTTTGTCTGCAATTAAAACTTTACCATTTAACAAATCTATAACCGTTTGCTCTTCTTTAAACTCTTTTAATGCATTTATATCGTGTTTTGAAGCTGGCATTATATTAAACGATATAGTTGTTCATAAGTATCTATTATTAGTCCTAATTTATACCCAAACCAT
>NZ_ABHJ01000297.1:0-1603 GCF_000171895.1 Hydrogenivirga sp. 128-5-R1-1 | reverse complement strand
CCTTCTTTTTCTCCCCATTGGGAAGCCGGTAAAACCAGATTTGCATAATCAACAGAGTCAGTTAAATATGCATCCTGAACAATTACAAATGTATTTCTTAAAGCTCTCCAGAACTTATTCAGATTTGGCATTGTAACAGCGGGGTTTGTGCAGACAATCCACAGGAGTTTTATATCTCCGTTTATCATACTGTCCATAGCTTCCACTATTGTTATTCCTGGCTTATCTTTTATGCTGCCTTCTGGTAAACCCCAGAATTTTTCCATAAATGCTTTGTCTTCTGGATTCCTAACATCTCTGTATCCGGGAAGACCATTTACCAGATAACCGACTTCCCTGCCGCCCATTGCGTTTGGCTGACCTGTAAGGGAAAAAGGGCAACCTTTTTCATTTATTCTTCCAGTTGCAAGATGAACATTTATTAATGCCAGATTTTTCATTGTTCCATTAGAGGACTGATTAAATCCCATTGTCCAGAAAGAAATAACCTTTTTACTAAAGGCATATATTTCTGCCAGTTTATAAATCAGGCTTGGTTTTATTTCACATATCTTGGCAGCTATTTCCGGTGGATACTTTTCTGCTTCTTTTATAGCCTGTGAAAATCCCTCTGTATGCTTGCCAATAAACTCATAATCAAGCCAGCCTTTTTTATTCAAAAGATAAAGAATACTGTTAAACAGAACTGTGTCAGTTCCTGGCTTAATATCAATCCATATATCAGCTTTTTCTGCTGTTGCAGTATAAACAGGGTCAATAACTATAATTTTTGCTTCTGGATATTCTTTTCTTCTGTTTAAAACCCTTTTGAATAGAACCGGATGAGTCCATGCTGCATTTGAACCGGCAAACACAAAAGCATCCGCATCATCTATATCCTCATAGCTTCCAGGAGGGCCATCTGAGCCAAAGGCCATTTTATATCCCATAACTGCAGAAGCCATACAAAGCCTTGAATTTGCATCTATATTGTTTGTGCCTATGAATCCTTTTACAAATTTGTTTATTACATAACTATCTTCTGTTGTTAACTGTCCGGAGATGTAAAAATAATTTTCGTCAGGCTGATTTTCCTTTAGCTTTTGCGCAATTATTTTTATTGCTTCTTCCCATGTTATTTCCCTGAATTTGTCCCTTTTATTTTCCCTGTATAAAGGTGCAGGGACACGGCCAATATCCATTACTTTTGGAAGTGGAATTGGTTTAAGACATAAATCTCCTTTTGTGGCAGGGTGCTCTTTATCTCCTTTTATTTTTATCCTGCCTTTTTTATCCTCAAATATCTCAAGCCCACAGCCTACTCCACAGTATGGACATTGAGCCGTTATTTTCTCCATAAGTGCCTCTTTAATCTTCAATAGGTTTGTTTATTTTTTTACCATAGGATTTCCATAACATAATAGAAATTATAATTGCAATTAATGCCAAAATAACGTATACAATAAAACCTTTAGAGTAACCAATAACTCCGTAATTTTGGACAAATATCCCAAGTATTGGAGGAACTACAAATCCACCGAAAGCCCCAAGTCCACCCACCCATCCGGCAGCTCCACCTGTAGCATGGGGAACATATTTGGGAACCAGTTTAAATACTGCGCCG
>NZ_ABHJ01000298.1:0-1602 GCF_000171895.1 Hydrogenivirga sp. 128-5-R1-1 | reverse complement strand
GCTTTCTCAAATCTGTTAATCCATAGTTATTGAAATTGCTCCAAGTACATCTCCAACTTTAGCTTTATGACACTGTAAACATTGATTTTCAGCTTTATAAGGAATGACGATTTTGTATTTGACATTTTCTAAAGATTCTTCTAATTTATCAAGTTGTTCTCCTGTTACCAAAACTGTTTTTTCAATTTCATCAGCAGGTTTTTCGTAAGCCCTTCCTTCCCCAAACTGCTTGATAACTGGCAGTCCTCTTATTATCTTTATGCTTTCAACATTTTTATTATTTTCAAGAGAATTCAAGAATATATCTCTACTTTTTATTTGTCCCAACTTCATTAATGAAGTTAATGAAGATTTAACAGTCAAAGCTATAGTCAGAGCCTTATCTTTTGCACTATTTATAGCTAAGTTCCTGAAATTAGTAAAATCAAGAGCTTGCATTATTAGAAATAGAACAATAAGTACTGTGGATACTCTTACAAAAATTCTCCATTTTAAAGATTTCATTTTTCCCTCTTTAATATTTTGATTTATTATTATAATATCAAGTATAGTTTACTATATTTTCGTACAATAATAATAGTTTCTTGAGGTGGTTATATGGCAACAAAAAAACCTATAATCAGCGTAATCGTAGAAAACCAAATTTACGAAAATCTAAAACAGCTTTCAGAAAAGAAAAACACATCACTTTCAAAACTTGCCTCAAATCTTCTTTTAAGAGGACTTTACCTGGAAGATGAACTTAAATACTCTAATCTTGTAGATGAAATTTTAGAAGACCAGCTGTGTGATTTTTTGCTTGAAGTTTTAGATATGTCTCCAGACCCTATATGGATAAAAGATAAAAATTTAAGACATATTTATGTAAATAAGGCATTTGCTGACCTTTTTGGTATGAAAAAAGAAGATATTATTGGTAAAACAGATATTGACGCAATGTCAGAAGAAGAAGCAAAAATGTGTGTCTATACAGATATGATTGCTCTCCAAAAAGAAGAACCTTATATATTTGAAGAAGTAATAGAAGGTAAGGAAGGTAAAATAGTGTTTGAAGTTATAAAAAAACCTGTAAAAGATAAATACGGCTCTGTAATTGCTCTGCTTGGTATAGCACGGGATATTACAAAACTAAAAGAATGTGAAAAAATCAGGCAATAGTAGCAAGCTCAAATCTTTCTCCATATTTATCAAAAAGAAGTTGTCTTAGCTGTGGATATCTGGTAAGGTTTGGGTCTTTCTCTATAATGTATTGAGCCTCTTTTTTGGCAAATTTCATTATTTTCATATCTATAGGACGGTCAAGGTCTGCTATAGAAAAATTTAATTTCCCAGACTGGGCAGTACCAACTAAATCCCCTGTTCCTCTAAGTTTTAAATCCTCTTCTGCTATTTTAAATCCATCTGATGTTTTTACTAAAACTTTAAGTCTATAAAGTGTTTTTAACCTCTGATTTTCTTTAGATGTATCTTCTAAAGGTCTTCTCAGGTAAGAAGGAGCTATCAAAAAACAGTATCCTTCATACTTTCCTCTACCTATTCTGCCTCTAAGCTGATGTATCTGGGAAAGACCAAATCTGTGAGCCTCTTCTATTACCATTACAG
>NZ_ABHJ01000299.1:0-1600 GCF_000171895.1 Hydrogenivirga sp. 128-5-R1-1 | reverse complement strand
AGCATTTAAGGTATTTGGATTTCTTTGAAAATCTGATACTTTTGTAGTCTTTTATGATTTCTGATAGTTTTCTATTACGGAGTTTTCATCTCAGCTAAATTCCAGCTGGCATTATAAACTGCTTCTTTTATTTTTAAAATATTTGATAAGTAGTTATATTTTTCCTCAAGTTGCTGTTTTTCTCCTTCTTTTAGGTCTGCTTCTTCCAGTTCTTGAAGCTGATATTTAAGTATGTCCAGTTCCCTTAAACGATTTGATTGTTGCTGGATAAGTTCCTGCTCTTCTTTCTCAAGGGATTTATACTCTTTGTAAAGTTTTCTATATTTTTCAAGTAAATCATCTATTTGGGCGTATTTGTCTAACATTTTTATATGTTCTTTACGGTTAAATAAAGCCTGTTGATGATGCTGGCCATGGATTGCGATAATACCTTCAGAGGCTTCTTTTAACGTGGATAGGGTTGCTCTTTTCCCATTTACGTAATAGTAGCTTTTGCCGTTTTTTACCTCACGGGCTAAAAAAAGTAGTCCATCTTCTGCATACTGATTATCAACATTTTCAAAGCTAAGCTCTACATAATCCCCTTCAGAATATTTGCCTTTTTTACCTAAGACGAAAGATATGGCATCAACAATCAGGGATTTACCTACCCCTGTTTCTCCTGTAAACACATTAAGGCCATCTGTAAGCTCAAGCTCTATATCCTTTATGTATAAAAACTTTCCGATTTTGATTTTTGACAGCATTTAGACCTCTACTTCCTGGATTTAACAATAAATTTTAAACTGTAAGGGGGTAATAAATAAATAGGATCTGGTTAAAAATTTTTTATAAGGTTAGAAATGATATTATCCTGCTTTTATTTATTTTTCTTTAAAATTTCTTTAACAAATTCTACAGGAAGTTCTAAAACTTCAGCTATTTTATTGGAATCCCAGCCAATTTTTTTATGTAAATTTAAAATATCTTCCTTTTTAGCTTCTAATTTGCCTTTCTCTACCCCATCCTTATAAAGTGGATGCTTTTCCATTGTCTCTTTATCTATGGTAAGTGGCATCTTATTCTCCTCCTTTCTTAACTCCTCCATTAATTTAGGTCTATATGATAATAAATTCAATAATTTCTTCAAATAGTCTCTCCTTTTTCTTTCCGGTAGTTTTGATAACTCTGTAAGTATCTCCCTAAAATATTTTGAAGGATTTTTGACATCACATAAAACTGCCAGTATTTTGTCTGTTAAATCCTCACTTTCCAAAAGTTCTTCACATTTTATCTCTTTTATATCTTTTAAAATATAGCTAAATTTTAGATTTTCCTTTTCAATTTTATTTTCCATTTTTAGAGGTTTTTCTCCCAGATATAAGACCATCTGAAGAATATCCTTTGATGGATATTTTGGGGAAATCAGCGTGTAATATTCCAGCATTCTAAAGGGCATATTTTTATCGTTTGTTGTCTGGAGTTCCAGATGAAAAATCTTTCCATCTTCCAATTCCACAAGGAAATCAACTCTTCTGTCTTTTACTTCCGGTAGAGATGTATCAAGTAGTTTTGTAGCAGATTTACCTGTTAATATCTGGATAAACTTTGGTGGTATCTC
>NZ_ABHJ01000300.1:0-1599 GCF_000171895.1 Hydrogenivirga sp. 128-5-R1-1 | reverse complement strand
ATAAAGAACGAACATCTTTTATTACTTCGTTGATAAAATTTGATTTGCTGTATTCATATTCTTTTCTGAGTATGTTTTCAAGGAAATCTTCAGCTTCAGGCTTCCAAAGACCTGAGTCTTCATCGTAGACCCAAAAATCGCCTTTGGAGCCTTCATAAATAAAGTTAAATTTTTGTAAAAGTTCTAAGGATATATCTCTAACTTTTTTCTTTTCTTCTTCCTTTTCTTTCTCTTTTATTTCAACTCCGGCAATCTGACCAAGTTCATATACAGCTTCTTTAAAGGATTTGTTTTTAAGGATTCTGTAAAGGTCTATTATGTCAAAATATGGCAGTCCATCTTTTGTTTCTCTGACCCAATCTGGAATTTCAGTAAGTTCTCCAGTAATTTTTGATACATGGCTTCTACCGTGATAATCAACGGCTATATCTCCTGTTTCTAAGTTTTCAAATACTTTAAAAGATGGGTTTCTTTCTGGATGAATAGGACATATACAGTCCCATCTATTACCTGACTTTGTCCCTTCAAGCTTAAAAATGTCAACAATTCTGAGTCTTCTTTTGATTTCGTCTATTGCTTCTCTAAACTCTGGATATTCTGTTTTTTCTTGTTTTACTTTCTTTTCGGCTTCTTCTGAAACTTCCATTTCAAGTAAAATATCGTCAACACATAGAGGTATAACGTTTTTTCTTTCTTTATAGATGTAGGTTTCAACTCCGTATTTTGTGTTAACAGTTCCGATAAGTCTTTGCCCTTGTGAAGTGTTAAAGCATGTTTTGTCTACATAAGGGTTGTCTTTTGTTTTTTCTTTTATGTAGCTTACAACTTGCTGTATTTCTTGATAGTAAGCCCATCTGTCAAGGATAATAACAAACTGTCCTCCGCCTCCTGTGAAATTGACAAGTTTTACAGCATTTTGTATGTTTTCAGGCAGTATTTTAAAAGCTTCACTCATTAAGCTTAAAAATTCACTTTCGGATAATTTTTCGTGTTTGTCTGGAAATTCTATGTCTATAACTATAACTTTAAGCTTTTTGTTGTACTGCTGAGTTAATCTTTTGCCCCAGTATTTTAGAAAATCTGGATGTCCTTGCTCTACAGGAAGTTCTTTTACTGTGTAATGAATAGCAAAGTTTCTGTCTTCTTTGTTTTTCACTGCTTCTATTAATTCTTCTACAGTTTGAACGTGAAAGGCGTATCTAAATCCTTTTTTATCTTCCGGCAGGGTATAATCAACTTCTATCCATTCTTTACCTTTAAATTCTTCTGCAAAGTAAACATCCCAAATCTTTCTTATTGTTTCTTCTTTTTTCACCATAATCATTTTAACCCTCCTTGATGGTGAGCTTTATGGCATTTAGTGCATAAGATTTTGACTTTTATGTTGCTGTGGTAGGCTATAATCTCATTCATAAAAGCTCGTATTTTTGGGTGAGATAAAATGTCTGCATCTTTTAAATAAAAAAAGTCTTGAAATCCAAGTTGTTCATAAAAATCCTTTACTTCTACATCGGTAAAGTTGCTGAAATGTTTTTCCCAAAGTTCCTCAAATATCTCTTTAAAAGTTTTACTGTCGTGATGGACATCAAGCTCGTTAAA
>NZ_ABHJ01000301.1:0-1598 GCF_000171895.1 Hydrogenivirga sp. 128-5-R1-1 | reverse complement strand
AGATGAAGATATTCTTTTCTCACTTCACGTAAAAGCTACAATGATGAGAGTTTCTGACCCTGTTATTTTTGGAGATGCTATTAGGGTTTATTACGCAAAACTTTTTGAAAAACACGGCGATACTTTAGAAAAATTAGGATGGAAACCTGAATCAGGACTTGCTGAGCTTGAAAAAAAATTAGAAACACTTCCTGAAGATGAAAAAAATGCTGTACAAAAAACAATAGAAGAAATATATCAAGAAAGACCAAGAATGTACATGGTTGACTCAGACCAGGGTATTACCAATCTTCATATGCCTAACGATGTAATTATTGATGCTTCTGTACCTGCTGTAATTAAAAACGGGTTAAAAGGATGGGGACCATCTGGAGAAGTTGATGATGTAGTTCTCTCTATCCCTGACAGGTCTTATGCAACTATGTATAAAGAAATCGTTGAGGATATAAAAGCAAGAGGACAGTTTGACCCAACTAAGATTGGAACTGTTCAAAATGTAGGACTTATGGCTATGGGTGCTGAAGAGTACGGTTCTCACGATAAAACTTTCTTCCCTCCAGCAGATGGAAAGATGAAAGTTGTTGATGAAGAAGGAAATGTTTTAATTGAACACTGTGTAAAAGAGGGAGATATCTGGAGAAGCTGTATAACTAAAGACCTTGCAATAAGAGACTGGATTAAACTTGCTGTAAACAGAGCAAAGGAGTCTGGTTTGCCGGCAGTATTCTGGCTTGACGAGTACAGAGCCCACGATAGAAATCTTATACAGATAGTTAAAGAAGAGCTTACTAAATATGACCTGTCTGATGTTGAGTGGTATATAAAAGCTCCTGCTGATGCTATGAAATTTACCCTTGCAAGATTTAGAAATGGTGAAGATACAATCTCAGTAACTGGAAATATTTTAAGAGACTATTTAACGGACCTTTTCCCAATCATAGAAGTTGGTACTTCTGCAAGGTCGTTATCTATAGTCCCTCTTATAGCAGGAGGAGGTTTATTTGAAACTGGTGCTGGTGGGTCAGCTCCAAGACACGTTGAACAGTTCTTAAAAGAAGGACATTTAAGATGGGATTCATTAGGTGAATTCCTTGCATTTGTGGAATCTTTAAGACATGCATACAAACAAGTTAAAGCCTTACACAATGAAGAAAACCCAAGACTTTTACTCCTTGCGGATACTCTTGATAGAGCTGTTGGAAAATATCTTGAGTATGACAAAACTCCAAAAAGAAAAGTTGGAGAATTAGATACAAGAGGTTCTCACTTCTATCTTGCTCTTTACTGGGCTGAAGAACTTGCAAATCAAACTGAAGACAAAGAACTTGCTGAAATATTCTCAAAGGTTTATGCAGAGCTTAAAGAAAACGAGCAAAAAATTCTTGATGAAATTAAAGCTGCTGAAGGAAAACCAGCTGATGTTGGTGGATGGTATCATCCTGATGATGAAAAAGCTGAAAAAGCAATGAGACCAAGTGAAACATTCAACAGAATAATAGATTCAATATAATACACGCCCCCCTCTTTGGGGGTTTTACTTTCAATGTTTTAAGCCAGTCTTTAAAACTAAATCAAACACTGTTTTATTCTTTATGATA
>NZ_ABHJ01000302.1:0-1595 GCF_000171895.1 Hydrogenivirga sp. 128-5-R1-1 | reverse complement strand
AAATTGTTTTCTAAAAGCACGTTTCGTATTGCATTTAATCCTTCAGATAAATATCCATCATCATTTACAAGTAAAACTTTATATTTTTTCATTAAATTAGCTCCTGTGATGCAAAACTGAAATATCCTTTATTACAAATTATTAAATGTCTAAAATTTCAAACCCCATTTCCAGAGAAAGTTTTTTTAAAAGGTTTGTAAATTCTATATCTTCCTTACTCGGCTCACAACTTCCTTCTGGATGATTATGTACCAGTATTATGCCGTATGCATTGTATTTTATAGCATAATAAAAAATATCTCTTGGTCTTGCGTTTAAAACATTTAAGGAACCTACTGCTACAACTTCTTTGCCAAGAAGTTCATTTAATGTATTTGTATAAATGGCTAAAAGTTTTTCCTGTCTTTCATTTTTTAAATCTTTAACAATCTCATAAACATCAGAAGGTGAAGAAAGAACAGTTTTTTCTTCTTCATTACATACTCTTTTTGCAAACTCAGCGATAGCGAGTATTTGAAGTGCTTTTGTTTTTCCTATTCCTTTTATTTTTGTTAAGTCTTCAAGTTTTACATTTTTTAAATTATCAATACCAAATTTTTTCATTATAAGGTCAGAAAGACCTATAACGTTCATACCTTTTGTTCCACTTCCTAAGGCAATGGCAAGAAGTTCACTTTCTGATAGAGATTGTATGCCGTATTTTAAAGCTTTTTCTCTTGGAAGAAGGTCTTCAGGTAATTCTTTGAGTTTTTTCTTATAAATATATTTTTCAAACTTCATATTATAAAAAAGGTACTAATTCCATATTTAATCTCTTTTCCAGCTAACTCTTATGTATTTCCAGCCTTCTGGGTACTGTATATTCAATTCTCCTTTATAAGCTTTATGAACAGCTTCACCAATTTTTCTTGCAAGATGTTCGTATGTAGTGGTTATAACTAATTTTCCGTCTTCTTCTTTTATTTCTATAATTCTTTCTAATGGTCTATAAGCCGTTTCATCTTCTTCAACATTTTTTATAAGGTTTAAAATTTCGTCTTTATGGTTTTGTAAAAACTCTCCTTCTAAATAGACTATTCCTCCCTCGTATTTGTCCTCAATTCTGCGACATGCCGGACATACCATTTTAGTTGCCCCTGAAGGCACTTCTTTCATCCATTGAAATATTCCATCATGAAAAACAACACCACATTTTTCGCAAACAGAAGGGTCATTATATTTTTCCTTGGTAAAGTATGGGTCATGGATGTATTCTTTTATTAATCTATCTTTTCTTTGGTTTTTAGGCATGGTATCCTCCATTTATGTTTTTTTTAATATTTAATCATTTATTTTTGAAAATTTCCATTATTTCAGTTGGAAATGGAAATACTATTGTTTTTGCATTTTGATGTCCAATTGTCGTAAGTGTTTCAAGGTATCTAAGCTGAACAGATATAGGATTTTTAGATAGAAGATTAGCAGCCTGAAGAAGTTTTTCAGCAGCCTGATACTCACCTTCTGCAGCAATTACTTTAGCTCTTCTTTCTCTTTCTGCTTCTGCCTGCCTTGCCATTGCTTTTACTAAATTGTCAGGTAAATCTATTCTTTTTAGT
>NZ_ABHJ01000303.1:0-1586 GCF_000171895.1 Hydrogenivirga sp. 128-5-R1-1 | reverse complement strand
CTGACTTTAAAGCTAATCTTCTTTTATTAGAGATGCTGCGTTATATATAATATTTTCTAAGTTTTTCTCATTAAAACAGATGAAATTAATGTCAGGTTTTAAATTTCGTCTGAAAAAACTTGCCACTTCTTTTTCTTCCTTAGTTTTTTCTTGAAAATTTATGCCACTTTCTCTAAATAATTTTCTCAAATTTTCATAAGTTATTGGAAATATAGTAGACGGAAAATCTACAACAAAACTATTTTTTAAATTTCGCTTATATTCATCGTAAATATCAAAAATAAATATTTTTGTATCAAAATTTATATTTTCCAGCAGTCTCTTTACAAAAGTTGTTTTTCCACTGCCAGTTGTGCCTAAAACAGCCATATGCATAGATGATATTTTCTCAAAATCTAATTTTGCATCTATATTAAGATTTAAAACCTTTCCAAATTTTACAGGAAAGCTCATTTTATACCCTGCATGGTTCAGGTTGAAAATTTTCTGGATTATATCGTTATTTACAGTTCCTATAGTTCCTATTTTTAGGGGATTTTCCAGAGGCTTAAGTAGACTTTCTTCTTTAAGAGTTGTTTCATCATATATACCTAATATTTCTAAATTTGCTACTTTTAGATGCTGTGATTCATTAAAGTATCCAAAAAAGACGGCTTTTTTCCAGTTGTTATCTTTATTTGAAAAAATATTGAAAAGTCGTTCTATATTTTCTAATAGAGGTTTAACTAAAGAACCATTTAAGTTGTAAAAAGTATTTACAGGTATTGTTGATATGCTTATACTGCGTGCAATTATGTATTTGTTTTTGTCTTGAAAAATCAAAAAACTGTTTTCTGTAATTGACTCATTTAATACAAGAAAGTTTGCAGATGATGTACTTTCAGCATTTAAAATAAATCCACCTATTTGTTTTATATTAAAAGATTTTTCTTTTATTTCTTCAAAAATATTTACCAGTTTACTTATTTGATTTTTTTCTTCTACTAAGACATCTGTTTCCAAATTTCCATCTTTTTCCAGGCCAGAAAATGTAAGGTTTGAAGAACCCAGAACTGCTTTTTTATCATCAAATATGTAAAACTTAGAGTGCAAATCAGGATTTAAAAATATTTCAACATTAGGTTTGTTTAAGAATTTGAACAATATATCATCGGTAATTAGTAAGTCATCTACAGATGATGCTCTTATTATGATTTGAATGTTTATCTTTTCAGAAAAGTTTTCTAAGAGTTCTTTTAATACTTCTCCTTTTATCCATGCTGATACAATTTTTATATTTTTTTGAGAATTTTTGAATAAACTTTTTAGTGTGGGTTTTATTTCATCTTTGGGAAGAATTTGCATTTTTGTTTACCGGTTAAAATTGGGAGGAGTTTATCCTCCCTTTTAAAATTAAATTTATATTGCTTTTACAACTTTTCCAGCTTTAAGGCATTTTGTACATACATATATTTTTTTCACTGTCCCGTCTGAAAGTCTTGCTTTTACTTTTTGAAGGTTTGGTCTCCATGTTCTTTTTGTAGTAGTTGCAGAGTGAGCTACTCTATTTCCAAAAGTTGTTTTTTTACCACATATTTGACAGACTG
>NZ_ABHJ01000304.1:0-1586 GCF_000171895.1 Hydrogenivirga sp. 128-5-R1-1 | reverse complement strand
TTATCTGTTGCAGTGGATTATGTATTTGCTCCAGCTGAAATAGATATGTTTTTAGGATACATGGAGCAGTTTAACATAAACAATGTGGATGACCTTTTAAATATTCTTTCTCAGCTTGGAATTGACCTAACCCAGCAGATAGACCAGATAGGAAAAGATTTTGTAAACGAGGTTATAAAATATTTAAACAGTGAAGAGGAAGAAGAGGTAGAGGAAGAGGATGAAGAATAAATATCTGGAAGTTGCAAAAATTATAAAAAATTCCATTTCCCAAACAAAAGATGAGAAATTAAAGGAGTATTTAGCAAGAACAGCCATATCAAGAGCTTATGAAGCAGTATTTTTAGAACTGTTTTATTATTTTACAGAGGATTTAAAAATATCTTATACAGAATTGAAAACAATTGCTAAAGATTACTATAAACAGAAAGGTATAAAAATATCTATAAACAAACATACTGTAGTAGGTGCGTATATGTCTTTGAAATATGGTGAAATTTATGGAAAAATGTTTGAAGATTTAAGGCTTGCAAGAAATGATGTAGACTATAATTTAATTTTACAATACGTGGATATAGCTGAAACAAGAAAATATATTAAAAAAGCTGAAATTATTTTACAAGAGGTTATAAAAGAATGATTGCATTAAATTTAGAAAAAAAGTCTGATAAAGAGATTTTACAAAAAATTAAAAAATTCTTGGAAGATGAAGGAATAGAAGGAAGATTTACAATAATAAAAGATGATGAAATAAAAAATGGTTATATAGTATCTATAAAATCAACGAATATAAGAGGTATAAAACAAGCTGCGAAAAAAGCCATAGAATTGGAAAAAAAAGGAAAAAATCTAATAAAGGGAAAATATTTTAGATTTATAATTCACTAAAAATTTGAAGAACTTCAAATGAAAGGTAACGACGCATACTATAACTAAAAAAACGAATTTAAAAACACTGGATAAACATTTTTTAGTTGTAATTCATCCATATTAAAGGAAAAAGATGAATAAAGAATTTCTAAAAATAGCAGAGGAAATTTTAGAAAATATTGATAACTACACAGGAAGAAAAAAAGAGTTTTATGTAAGAACTGGAATAAGTAGGGCATATTACGGCTTAATCTGGTATTTAAGGGATAGACTTTCAAAACAGGGGTATAACTTCAAAAAGAAAAATTTGCACAGTCATATTCCAAAAGTTTTGATAAATATGGGGAGATTAGAAGAGGCAAAAAAATTTGAAGAGTTGAAAACAATAAGAAATGATGCTGATTATAACTTAAAATCAGAATTTAAAAGATTAAAAACACTGGATAAAAAAACATTAAGGGTTTATATTAAAGATATTCATTTATTTATTTCAAGATTAGGAGTTTAATTATGGCAGCAGTAAAAGATTTTAAGATAACTAAAAAAGTAAATTCTAGAAAAATATTAAATGATGTAAAAAATGTTTTAAAAGAACTGGGTATAAATGACAAATACGAACTTGATATAAAAGATATTACGGCTGAAGATACTATTATAAAACCTTTGTATTCAGTAGGTATAGATATTCACAAGAAGATACCAGAAAAGAAAAGAAT
>NZ_ABHJ01000305.1:0-1585 GCF_000171895.1 Hydrogenivirga sp. 128-5-R1-1 | reverse complement strand
CAGAATTTTATTCACAGTAAATCTCCTTTGTTAAGAATTTTCCTCAAGCCATTTGTAAGCCAAATATGCCATTATTTTTGTTCCTGTAAGAAGAACAACTTCTTCATCTATATCAAATAATGGGCTGTGAAGAGGTGCTGTTATATCTTTTTCTTCGTTTCTTGTTCCAATTCTTATAAATGTTCCCGGGACTTTCAACAGATACTCTCCAAAATCTTCCCCACCCATACTTGGATATTCAAGTTCTACAACATTTTCATTTCCTAAAATATCTTTCATCATTGAAAGGGCAAATTTTGTTGTTTTTTCGTTATTTATGACAGGAGGTGTTCCGTACTGGTATTCAAACTCATAAGCTCCGCCGTACGCTAAGGTTGTTCCCCAGATTGTGTGCTCCATCCATTTTGGTATCTGGTCCCTAAGGTCTATGCTTAGCGTTCTGACTGTTCCAGAAAACTCAACTTCATCAGGGATTATATTTTCAGCAAAACCTCCGTTTATTTTTCCTATTGTTATAACTGCAGGATGAAGCGGGTCAACTTTCCTGCTTACAATGTGGTGTAAAGAATTTATAGTTTGCGATGCGATTAAAACAGGGTCAACTCCCATGTGAGGCCTTGAAGCGTGAGAACCTTTTCCTTTAATTTTTACCCTGAAAATATCAGAAGATGCCATAAAATGACCAATTTTAGTGCCTACTTTTCCTGCTGGAAGTTCGGGAAACATATGAATACCGAAAATTGCCGATACTTTAGGGTCTTCCAAAACACCATTTTCTATTAAGTATTTTGCACCTTTGCAGTCCATTCTCTCTTCACAAGGCTGAAAGATAAGCTTTACATTACCCTGCAAATGTTCTTTCATTTCCATTAGTACTTTTGCAGCTCCAAGTAAGATTGTTGTATGGGCATCGTGTCCGCAGGAATGCATTACTCCTTCTATTTTTGACCTGTAAGGTACATCTCTTTTTTCTACCATAGGAAGTGCATCCATATCTGCCCTTAAAGCAACCGTTATATCGTGTTTTCCTTTTATTAATCCTATAACTGCCGTAGTTCCTGCAAAGTTTTCTATTACCTGGTCAACTCCAAACTCTCTTAGTTTCTGTGCTACGAATTTTCCAGTTTCATATTCCTGACCACTAAGTTCAGGATGCATATGTATATGTCTTCTCCAGTTTATAAGTTCGTTTTTAATTTCCTCAGATAATTTTTTTATTCTTTCTTTAGCTTCTACTGGTGTTAAATGCATCTTTTTCTCCTTTTATGTTTTTTAGCATATATAATAAATATAAATGCGAAAAATATTTTTAACACTGGCTTTATTACTTTATTTTGTGTTTTTAGTAGAAACAATAACGGGATCCTGGATATGGAAGCCTGTGAGAAATTTACAAAAAAATAAAAAATACAAAACTTAAGTATTCTTTTTTTGCTTTTAATGTACTAATATTATTTTTAGTGATTTATATGCACTTTGTTTAGGAGGAAATTCTTATGAAGAAAATATTAATATTATTACTTTTAATTGCATTTAGCAGCTCCTATGCTCAGGAAGATGAAGTTAAAAAGGTTGTATTTGACCT
>NZ_ABHJ01000306.1:0-1585 GCF_000171895.1 Hydrogenivirga sp. 128-5-R1-1 | reverse complement strand
CACTTTCAGCATTATCATAAGCTGTGTTTATTTTAAGCTCATTGTTTTTATCAGGTATTAACAATACAGAAGCCCAGAAGTTATCAATATCAAGTATTTTGTGGTTAATGTATTTACCCTGATAATCATTTATAGGGTTTGGATGTTTATACTCTGTTATTTTTTGTCCCTCTCCTGTTTTATAAGGTTTTGAATACCGTTTTTGGTATCCTATAAGTGCTTTAATTTTATCACTTCCACCTTCTACCTCCACATATCCTTGTTTATATTGGAATGAGCCAGCAGTTAGACCTGCGTTTAAATGCAGACCTTTTTTAGGCTTTTTAGTTTTAACATTTACAACCCCTGCCATTGACCCTTGATTTTTCACATCAAAAGGACCTTCAGTTATTACTACTTTTTCCACCTGAGGAGTTGAAACATGGAAAATAGGGGAGTCCATTCTGTTTGGACAGGCACCGTAGATTTTTTCACCGTCTACAAGAACATTTATATTATCTCTTGAAAATCCTCTTAAATTAATGTCGTTTGCTACAAATCCTTTTCTTATGTGATTAATTTCTGGATATAAGTTTGAAAGTATTTCTCCCAAATCAATCTGACGGGTAAGTTTAATTTCTTCCTGATAGATATTTTTCTCTTCTTTAACACTTTTTACTTCTTCAACAGATTTAATTTTTTCAAGTTTAATAACCTGAGAGTAAGAAACAACTGGGAAAGCAAGAACCGCAGAAAGTAAAAATTTTCTCATGTTAATCCTCCATTAATTTGATGTTATTTTAAACTTAAATTTAACATAATTTTAAAATATTTGCTTGAATATTTCAATAACATTAAAATTAAAGGAAAAACAAAAACAAGGAGACTTTAACATGATTCCTATGATTTATAAAAAAATGTGTCCTAACTGCGGTGGAGATATTGAAAGTGATAGACTTGAAAAAGGGCTTGTGTGTAAAAACTGCCTTCCTGATGAAGTTCCACACGATGAACTTTGCGAATTTTTAGGATATGGTCAGTTTGATAAGGTTTGTAGTTTATGGAAAAACATTAAAGATTTTAATGAATTTTTTAAATCTGTAATGAAAAATCCTTTATGGTCTATTCAGGAAACATGGGCTATAAGGTTTTTCCTTGGAGTATCACATGCACTACTTGCTCCAACAGGTATTGGAAAAACAACTTTTGGTCTTGTTTTGTCAAAGTATTTAATAGAAAGAAAAAATGGAAAAACATATCTTATATTTCCAACTCAGATGCTTGTAAATCAAGCTTATGAAAGGCTTATAAACTTTGGTGTAAATCCAGAAGATATATTAGCCTACAGCTCAAAATTTGCAAAATCTAAAAAGAAACAAAACGAATTAAAAGGAAGAATTAAAGATAACGACTTTAAAATACTTTTAACAACTTCAATGTTTCTTTACAAAAATGTAGATATTATTCCAAAATCAGTTTATGACCTTGTTTTTATAGATGACGTTGATAGCATATTAAAAAGTGCAAAAAACATAGATAAGGTTTTAATGCTTCTTGGTTTTTCGGAAGATGATATTGAAGAAACACTGAAATTTTTAAAATTCAA
>NZ_ABHJ01000307.1:0-1584 GCF_000171895.1 Hydrogenivirga sp. 128-5-R1-1 | reverse complement strand
TATGACCAGGTAAATGAGAATACAAATATACTAACATCTGCTATAACTTCCAGTATAAACCCTGATGAAGTTCAGACAAAAAAAGTGAAAATAAATGAAGGAGATATATTCTTTTTATGCACAGACGGTCTTTGGAAAGAGTTTGACATTGAAGAACTTGAAGAGTGCTTTTTAACAGGAAATATTGAAACAGCTGCAAATGAGATAATTCAAAAGTTAAAAGTTAAAAAGCAAAAAGACAATGTTTCATTTATT
Source organism: Hydrogenivirga sp. 128-5-R1-1 (assembly GCF_000171895.1). Classification (NCBI taxonomy): domain Bacteria; kingdom Pseudomonadati; phylum Aquificota; class Aquificia; order Aquificales; family Aquificaceae; genus Hydrogenivirga; species Hydrogenivirga sp. 128-5-R1-1. The sequence continues at coordinate 1,329 of NZ_ABHJ01000307.1, read as the reverse complement.
ATTTTGAAAATATAGGGGCTAAGATGAGTGCAGTTACAGTATCAAATTATAATCCACCTCCACAGGATTACTCGTTAATATCAATGCTAAAAAGCATAATATCAAATTCTGAAAACCAGTGTGATGATATATTGAGAAAGCTAAGGCTAAAGGCTATAAACAATAATCTAAATAAAGAAAAACTTGAAATCAAAGAAAAAGAAAAGCAAATAAAAGAAAGCTTTAGTTATTTTAAACAAAAAATCGGATATGAAATTCAGATATTTGATAAATACGATTTCAAAAATGTTGAAAAAAAGATAAACGGCATAGTTAAAAACCTTTTCCAATTTGCTGATAATTTAGATAAGAAAATGGATAAAAAAATTGAAGAATTAGCACACTCAAAAGCAATAGAGGAAACATTTAAACAGATAGAAGAAAGTTCAGGAAAAGAAGAAAAAAAAGAAAAGAAAAAAGTTTATTTGAATGGAAATCTGGTAACTTATACTGAAAGGGATTTGATAAAAATATCAATGGTAAAAAACATACCACTTGCAAAGCTAAAAACTTTCCCAAAAGAAAGCATAAAAAACCTGATTGAAGAAACCAATCTCATACTAAACAAAGAAAAGGAAAAAAAAAGAAATACAGCTTTATTTAAATCCTATATGGAAATATTTATTCAGAGGTTAAAAATACATAGACAAATATAGACACAAAAGAAAAATTACTGTATAATAATTATCACTATGGAAAAATTATTAACACCAAAAGAAGCAAGCAAACTACTTGGGGTATCAACAAGAACAATACAAAGATGGGATAAACAAGGATTAATCAAGGTAATTAGAACACCAAAAGGCAGAAGAAGAATTCCACTATCAGAAATAAAAAGAATACTATCCCAAACAATAAATGACAGAAGAGCTGTAATTTATGCAAGAGTATCATCACAAAAGCAAAATAACGATGGAAATTTGGAAAGACAGGTAGAAAGAATATTAAAATACGCAAAAGAACATAACTATGAAGTAATAAAGATATTCAAGGATACAGCCAGCGGGATAAACGACAAAAGAAAAAACTTTTGGAAGATGATACAGTTTATAAAAGAAAATCAAGTACCGTATCTAATAGTAGAATTTGAAGATAGACTAACCAGATTTGGAATACAGTACATAAAAGCCTTGCTTGAAGAATACGGGACACAAATAGTAATAATAGAAAACAAAATGACAAAAGACAAAACACAAGAATTAGTGGAAGATTTAATAACAATAATAACATCATTCACAGCAAGGATATACGGAGCAAGGTCTCAAAAATTCAAGAAAGTAAAACAACTGT
>NZ_ABHJ01000308.1:0-1582 GCF_000171895.1 Hydrogenivirga sp. 128-5-R1-1 | reverse complement strand
TTTAATTTCCCCCTTGAATAAATAAAGGAAATGCAAGTCCGTATTGATAAATTTCTTTTCCATTTATGGTTTTTGATTTGTAAAACTGCCCGTAAACAGTTTTTTCCTGTTTAACTTTTAAAGTAGAACCTTCTTTTAGATAAATAACTTTATCTTTCCATATATCAACATCTTTGAAGTTATAGTTATTATCAACTGCTCCTCTGAATGTGAAATAGTCATAATAACTATTTGATAAATCGTAAGTTTCTTTTTCAGGTATAACTGGAGCAAGTGTTATGAATCTATCAGTTTTGTTTTTAAAATAATTTTCTATTTCTGGAAATTTCTCAAACTTACCAAAAACAATCCTTCCATATCCAACAGAGCGATTACCACCAAGTCCTGTATCTTGAAGGAGTTTAAAAACAGCTTTAAGCTCCTCTTTTATGGTTTCATCTTTTACAGCAACTAAAATATATCCTTCATTTAAAGCCACAACTTCTTCAAAAAACAGTCCTCCGCTACCTTCTGTTGTTCCGTAAAGTCTATCTATTGAAGCGTGAGGAATAGCGTCTTTTTCGACTAAAGAAATATCGCTTTGACTGGATTTCATTAGTTTGTGAAGCTCAAGTTCATTTTCTATATTTCCATCTAAAACTTCTTTAAAAATCTGAAAAGGAACAAACTGCAGTTTTTTTAGTTTTTTATAATCTATATCTGCTTTTTTATCTCTTTTTGCTTTTAAATTTGGTTTTGGAAAGTAATAATTGTTTTCTTTTTTAGGTAAAATAGAGCTTATTAAGAAAGGAGTATTCCCATTTTTTAATTCATTTAATAGTTTTTTTAACTTTTCTTCTCCATATAGAAGAAAATATCCCCAGCTTATAGCTCCAAATAATGTGTATGAAGATGGAAAATCTTTAAATAAAGATAAAGGAGTTATGTCTACTTTATAGACTTTCATATCAAGCACCTTTGAAAAAATTTAATGCTTTATCTATAGTTTCAAAACTTCCTTTTTCTTGAGGTTGAGCCTTTCCTTCATAAAAAGCTTTACTTTTGTATATGAGCTTTATTTCTTCAAACTTAACTCTTCCATTTCCTCTTGAACCTCCACCACCTAAATAGTTATCTTCTAATCTTTTCATACCCTCAAAAACTACTTTTAATCTTTGATGGTCTTTTTCATCAAAAACTTCATAAACTATTTCCACTTCAAATTCTGAACCTGCTGGGACTCTTTCCTGCTGTCTTGGGTTTGCTGCTGAAGTTATTCTGTCTATTGCGTTTTCTGTTTTTATTTCTGTATAAAGACCTGCTCCCAATTCATTTTTCCATTTTTCTATAGTTTCTTTTGTTGGATAAGCGTCATAAATTTTAATTCTAACAGGCTGAGGAGTTAAATTTTTATACTTTCCTGATAAATTTGCACCAATTCCAAAAATAATAGCTATATCGTTAAGCTGGTTTTCATCTTCTTGTTTTACGGGCTTAAACTGACTTTTCAATTTACCATTTTCCATTTCGGCTTCCACCAGACCATACTGCCATTCTAAAAGACTTCTCATTTTTCCTTTTAAAGAAGAACCAGGAATATAAG
>NZ_ABHJ01000309.1:0-1580 GCF_000171895.1 Hydrogenivirga sp. 128-5-R1-1 | reverse complement strand
GGAACAAATATATTAGATGCAAGGGTTAAAAACAATGTCAACTTTATCCATGAGGATATTTCAAATAAAGCTAAATCCCTACCTGATGCCTCAAGTATCATTGCTTCGTGAACCATTGTAAGCTCAAGGTGTGTTTCTGGATTATCAACAGGCATTCTGCCATTTTCTGCAAGAGCTATAACAAGAAGTGCCATTAATGCAAAAACGGAAGAGATAGGGAACTGTGAAAAACCTGCCTGATGAATTTTTGCAAATATCTCGCTGATATTTGTTGTTCCTGTTTGAAGGGCAAATGTAAAAATAACCATCATAAGAGCAGGTTCTGCAAGGGCAGCAATTGTCATTTCTCTACTTGAACCAAGACCTCCAAAGGCACTTCCCTGATCCATTCCGTAAAGGGCGAGGAAAAATGTTCCAAGAGCAAGAACATAAACAAAGGCGATTATATCCCCTGTAAATGATAAGAGGGTATGGCTGTTAAAAACAGGAAGAAAACTTGCAGTTATCAGGGTAGAAATCAAAACAACATAAGGTGCAACTTTTGAAATCCACGACGCATCATCTGATAAAACGACTTCTTTTTTAAGAAGTTTATAGACATCTCTGTATCCTTGCCATACGGAAGCACATTTTTGACCTCTTAAATAACATTTAACTTTATGAATAAATCCCTTTACTAAAGGGGAAATTAAAATCAGGATAAAAAACTGAATAAGCCCAATAGTCAGATTTTCCATCAGTTTCCACCTCCGGAAAACCAGACAACATAAATCAGCAAGATTGTTAAGGTAAGACTTATGAATCCAAGATAAATATGTATAATCCCCATCTGGAAAATGTTTCTGATCCGTAAAAGGAAAGTTAAAAATCTGTCTGTTATTTTGGTGATTAAAAGCTCAAAAACATCTGAAAGATGTACCTCATATTTTTTCTCAGGTAAGAAATATTTTAGTTTGTTCTCAACAGAAACAATTTTTTCAACAGGTCTATAAAGAACTGCAAAAATCTTTTTTATCGGCTGTGAGAAACCTGTTGCAGAATACTGTGCTTTAGGATTAACTTCATCAAGACCGCATTTCCATGTTTCATATTTTCTAACTTTTGAATTTCCAAATAATTTAATTAAAACAAATATGCCAACTGCAAAGATTATCCCTGCTATTAATAGACCAAGTGGTGAAATTCTTCCAAAATGATAATCTGTTGAGCTTAGTATAAATCCACCGTGTGAGCTTATATCATTAGCAATATTTATTCCTGTTAAAGGCTCAATTGCTTTCGAAATTACACCTGCAACTTCCACAGGGAAAATACCAAAGATAATACATAAAACAGCAAGAATGCCCATACCTGTTAGCATAAACATTCCAACTTCAGTAGCATTTCTGCTTTCTTCAGACCTTGGATGTCCTAAAAAGGATATGTCAATTACCTTTACAAAACATGCAGCCGCAAAAGCACCTGTGAGGGCGAGCATTGAGGCAAAAATCGGAACAAATATCTGAACAGTGTTGATACTAATTTTTGTATTTAAAAGTAAAGATTGATAAGTAAGCCATTCACTTACAAAACCATAAAAG
>NZ_ABHJ01000310.1:0-1574 GCF_000171895.1 Hydrogenivirga sp. 128-5-R1-1 | reverse complement strand
AAGTATAGCCACTGCTTCCCCATAAACTTTATGACAGGTTGGCTTTCCTCTCCTTAAATCATCATTATCCATTGAGGGAAGGTCGTCATGTATAAGAGAATAAGTATGTATAATTTCAACTGCCAGAGCTATATCAATAATACCCTCAAGGTTATTTTTCCCACATGCTTTTGCACTTTCAAGTACTAATACAGGTCTTATCCTTTTTCCACCTGCATTTAAGCTGTAATGCATAGCATCAAAAAGTTTCTGAGGAGTTCCTCTGGATAATTCTTTTTCAAGATGTTTATTAATAAATTCAGCCTGAGATTTTAGATATTGTTTTATATCCATTTAGACCTCAAATGCATTTTGAAAATGTTTAATTTCCCCTTTTAAAATAGCCACAACATCAAATCTAATTTCGTCATAATCAACACAGGATTTTTCAATAAAATAGTTTGCAGTTTTTATAATCTTTTGCTGTTTTTTATAATCAACGGTTTCTTCAGGCTTACCAAAATCCTCATAGCTTTTACTTCTTACTTCTACAAAAACAAGGCAGTTATTATCTTTACAAATTATATCTATCTCTCCAAACTTACAGTAAAAATTTGTCTGGAGGATTTCATACCCTTTAGATTTAAAAATTTCTGAGCTAATTTTTCGTTTTTAGCTCCAATATCTCTTTTATTCATAATTTAAAACTCTTTCTATGTATGGGAGTAATTCCAAATTTTTTAATTTCTTCTTTATGTAATTTTGTAGGATAACCTTTATGTTTGTCAAATGAATGAGGATAAATTTCAGAGAAATATTCCATAATTTTATCTCTATAAACCTTAGCAATTATTGACGCAGCTGCAACAGATATACTTTTTTCATCTGCTTTTTTTACTGAGATATGAGGATAAGGGTCAAATTTTACATAATCTGTAATTATATAATCAAAATCAGATTTTAAAGTAAAAAGAGCTCTTTTCATAGCAAGTTTAGTGGCATTGTAAATGTTAACTTTGTCTATTTCACAACTATCTACTACACCTATACCAACAGCTAAAGCCTTCTTCTTTATCTCTTCAAATAAAATTTCTCTTTTTTTTGGAGATAGCTTTTTGGAATCTTTAGTTATAAAAATATCAATATTAGAAGGAAAAATTACGGCAGCAGAAACAACAGGGCCTGCCAGAGGCCCTCTTCCTGCTTCATCTATTCCAACAATTTTTTTGAAACCTTTTTGATAAAGAGATTTTTCAATCTCAAACATTAATTTATTGATTTTCTTTAGCAGCAGCAGATTCTGCGGCTCTTTTCTTGATTTCCCATTCCTTAATTTCTCTAATTCTTGCAGCTTTACCTCTTCTTTCTCTAAGGTAGTAAAGTTTAGCTCTTCTAACTTTACCTCTTTTTGCTACTTCCACTTTTGCAACTGAAGGACATCCCCAAGGGAAAGTTCTTTCTATCCCAACTCCATAAGAAACTTTTCTTACTGTAAATGTTTTACCTGTTCCACTTCCTTTTATTGATATAACAACACCTTCAAAAACCTGAATCCTTTCTTTCCCTCTTTCTTCAATTTTTACGTGAACTTTTAC